>NZ_JBIWGC010000025.1:98047-107411 GCF_044763335.1 Streptomyces sp. NPDC096105 | reverse complement strand
ACACCGAACTGCCCTCCTCCAACCCCGCCGTCCTCGCCTTCCTGCGCGAGTACGAGGACGACCTGGTCCTGTGCGTCAACAACTTCTCCCGCTTCTCCCAGCCCACCGAGCTCGACCTGCGCGAGTTCAGCGGCCGGCATCCGGTGGAGCTGTTCGGCGGGGTGCGCTTCCCGGCCATCGGCGAACTGCCGTACCTGCTGACCCTCGGGGGCCACGGCTTCTACTGGTTCCGGCTCACCCGAGTCGCATCCCGCATCGGCCGACGCCTGTGAGCGTGTGCCGGCGAGAGGAGGCGTCACGATGACGAAGACCGCATTCCTGCGCCCGCGGAGCGCGCCCGCCGAGTCCTTGGAGTCGCTCGCCGGGCTGCTGCGCGAGTGGCTGCCGCTGCAGCGCTGGTTCGCGGGCAAGGACCGCCCCGTCACCGATCTCGGCGTGCTGTCCACGACCGAGCTGTTCCCGGGCTGCCTGCACGTGCTCGTGCACGCCGCGCACGGCGGCGTGCCCGCCCCCGGCGGCACCCCTCCCGCCGGCGACTGCTACCAGCTCCTGCTCGGGGTGCGGGAGCGGCCCTCGCCCCGTCTGGGCAAGGCGCTCATCGGCACCGTGCGGGACGGCCGGCTGGCCGGCCTGACGGTCTACGACGCCCTCCAGGACCCGCGCGCCGCCCAGCTGCTCCTGGAACGGCTGCGCCGGCCGGGCACGGTGGGCCCGCTGCACTTCGAGGGCGACCCGGGCCATGAGGTGCCGTCGGGTCTGGTACCGCGGGTGCTGAACGCCGAGCAGTCCAACTCCTCGCTGGTGTACGGCGACGAGTACATCCTGAAGGTCTTCCGGCGCATCCAGCCCGGCGTCAACCCCGACCTGGAGGTGCCCGGGGCGCTGGCCCGGCAGGGCTGCCACCGGGTGCCCGCACCGGTGGCCTGGCTGCGCACCACCCACCCGTTCAAGGCGACGCTCGGGGTGCTCCAGCCGTATCTGCGCAACGCAGCGGACGGCTGGACGCTCGCTCTCGACGCGCTCGCCGCCGGCGACGACTTCACGGCGCAGGCGCACGCCCTCGGACGCGCCACGGCGGACGTGCACCTGGCGTTGTCCTCCGCGTTCCCCGTCGGCGCGCCCGGCGAGAACGGGCGGACGGCCGCGGCGATGACCGAGCGGCTGACCGCCGCCGCGCACGCCGTGCCCGCGCTCCAGCCGTACGTACCGGGGCTGCGCGGCGCCTTCGCCGCGCTCACCACCTGCGACGCCGGGCCGCCCGCCCAGCGCATCCACGGCGACCTGCACCTGGGCCAGGTGCTGCGGGCGGGGCGCGAGTGGTTCGTGATCGACTTCGAGGGCGAGCCGTCCCGGCCGCTCTCCGAACGGCGCAGCGCCCACTCCCCCGTGCGGGACATCGCCGGGATGCTGCGCTCCTTCGACTATGCCGCCCGGCAGCGCCGTCCCTGGCGCCCGGAGTGGGCGCGGCGCTGCCGCGAGGCCTACTGCGCGGGCTACGCGGCCCGCGCCGGCTGGGACCCGCGCAAGAAGCACGGCCTGCTCCGCGCCTACGAGACGGACCGGGCCGTGTACGAGGTGCTGTACGAGGCCCGGCACCGACCCGACTGGCTGCCCGTACCCATGGCGGCGATCGAGCGCCTCGCCGTGAGAGGAGACTGAAGCCGTGGCCCTGCACGAAACGCCGCTGCCCGGATCGGCCGGGCCCGCCCCGTCCGCCGCCGCGAGCGGGGCGGCCGCCCCCGCCCTCGACCCGCACGACCGGGGCCGTCTGCTGGCGGGCGCCCACCACGATCCGCACGCCCTGCTGGGCGCCCGCCCGGTGCCCGGCGGCATCGCCTTCCGGGCGCTGCGCCCCTTCGCCCGCGAGGTGAGCGTGGTCGTCGACGGCGAGCGCACCCCGCTCGTGTCGGAGGGCGACGGCCTCTTCTCCGCCGTGCTGCCGCTGGACGAGATCCCCGGCTACACGCTCGCGGTGGCGTACGGGGACGACGAGCCGGTGGAGACACACGACCCGTACCGGTTCCTGCCCGCGCTCGGCGACTTCGACCTGCACCTGATCCGCGAGGGCCGGCACGAGGAGCTGTGGACGGCGCTCGGCGCGCACCCCATGACCCACCAGGGCGTGACCGGCACCCGCTTCACCGTGTGGGCGCCCAACGCCCTCGGGGTGCGGCTCGCCGCGGACTTCACGTACTGGGACGGGACGGCCTTCCCGATGCGCTCACTGGGATCGTCCGGTGTGTGGGAGCTGTTCCTGCCGGGCGTCGGCGAGGGCACCCGCTACAAGTTCGAGATCCACTCGCGCCACGGCCACCGGTTCCTCAAGGCGGACCCGATGGCCCGCCGGACCGAGGCGCCGCCGAACACCGCGTCGGTGGTCACCGCCTCGCACTACGCGTGGGGTGACGCGGAGTGGATGGCGCGGCGCGGGGAGCGGCCCGTGCACGAGGCGCCGTTCTCGGTGTACGAGGTGCACCTGCCGTCGTGGCGTCCGGGGCTCACCTACCGTGAGCTCGCCGAGGTGCTGCCCGCGTACGTGAAGGACATGGGCTTCACCCACGTCGAGCTGATGCCGGTCGCCGAGCACCCGTACGGGCCGTCCTGGGGCTACCAGGTCACCGGCTTCTACGCGCCCACCGCGCGGCTCGGCACCCCGGACGACTTCAAGTACCTGGTCGACGCGCTGCACCGGGCCGGCATCGGCGTGATCATGGACTGGGTGCCCGCGCACTTCCCGCGCGACGACTGGGCGCTGGCCCGCTTCGACGGGGAGCCGCTGTACGAGCCCGGCGACTCGCGGCGCGCCGAGCACCCCGACTGGGGGACGTACACCTTCGACTACGCCCGCACCGAGGTGCGCAACTTCCTGGTCGCGAACGCCGTGTACTGGTGCCAGGAGTTCCACATCGACGGGCTGCGGGTCGACGCGGTCGCCTCCATGCTCTACCTCGACTACTCGCGCGAGGACGGCGGCTGGGAGCCCAACGTCCACGGCGGCCGGGAGGACCTGGCGGCGATGGCGTTCCTCCAGGAGATGAACGCCACCGTGTACCGGCGCTGCCCGGGCGTGGTGACCATCGCCGAGGAGTCCACGGCGTGGGGCGGGGTGACCCGGCCCACCGACACCGGCGGGCTCGGGTTCGGGCTGAAGTGGAACATGGGCTGGATGCACGACTCGCTGGAGTACGTCTCCCACGAGCCGGTGCACCGCAAGTACCACCACCACGAGATGACCTTCGCGATGGTGTACGCCTACAGCGAGAACTACGTGCTGCCGATCTCCCACGACGAGGTGGTGCACGGCAAGCAGGCGCTGGTGTCGAAGATGCCGGGCGACTGGTGGCAGCGGCGGGCGAACGTCCGCGCCTACCTCGGCTTCATGTGGGCCCACCCCGGCAAGCAACTCCTGTTCATGGGGCAGGAATTCGCGCAGGGCGCGGAGTGGTCGGAGAAGGCGGGGCCGGAGTGGTGGCTGCTGGACGAGGGCTACCACTCGGCGGGTGACCACCGCGGGGTGCAGGACCTGGTCCGGGACCTCAACGCGCGCTACCGGGACCGCCCGGCGCTGTGGCAGCGCGACACCGACCCGTCCGGTTTCCGCTGGGTGGCGGTGGACGCCGCCGACGACAACGTCTTCGCGTTCCTGCGGTACGACGCGGAGGGCCGGCCGCTGCTCGCGGTGTCGAACTTCTCCCCCGTGGTGCGGCACGGCTACCGGCTCCCCGTCGGGGACGACGCGGTCGCCTGGGAAGAGGTCCTCAACACCGACGCCGTCCGCTACGGCGGCGGCGGCGTCGTGAACCCGGACCCGGTCAAGCCCGAGGACGGGCAGGTCCGGCTCACCCTTCCCCCGCTCGCGACGGTGTGGCTGGCGCCCACGCCGCTGTGAGGCCGGGCCGGCGCCCGGTGGCCCTCCGCCGACGACACCAGGTGTTCCGCGCCCCGCGCGGGGCATGCGGGTCGTACGGCCGAGGGCTGCTCGGCGTCGACGCGGCAGGTGAGAAGGGCGGGCATCAGGTGCGCACCGTGGGAGTGGAGGAGGAACTCCTCCTGGTCGATCCGGAGACCGGCGAACCGCGGGCGATGTCCGCGGCGGTGCTCGCCCGCGCCGAGCGGGAGGACGCCGGACAGGACGTCTTCGAGAAGGAACTGCACGAGCAGATGGTGGAGTTCGCCACCCACCCGCAGTCGTCCATGGAGCGCCTGCGCGCGGAGATCGCCCGCTGCCGCAAGGAGGCCGCGCGCCACGCCGAGGAGATCGGCTGCACGGTCGCCGCGCTCGCCACGTCGCCGCTGCCGGTCAGCCCGTCGATCGGCGTCAACGAGCGGTACCGGTGGATGGAGGAGCAGTACGGCATCGCCACGCGCGAGCAGCTGGTCATGGGCTGCCATGTGCACGTGTCGGTGGAGTCCGACGAGGAGGGCGTCGCCGTCCTCGACCGGCTGCGGCCGTGGCTGGCGGTGCTGACCGCGCTCAGCGCCAACTCCCCGTTCTGGCAGGGCAAGGACTCGGGGTACGCGAGCTACCGCAGCCGGGTGTGGCAGCGCTGGCCGTCGGCGGGGCCGACCGAGCCGTTCGAGTCGCCGGAGCGGTACCACCGTCGGGTCGCCGAGATGGTGGCGACCGGCGCGATCCTCGACGAGGGCATGGTCTACTTCGACGCCCGGCTGTCCCAGCGGTACCCGACGGTGGAGGTGCGCGTCTCCGACGTCGCGCTGCACGCGGAGACGGCGGGGCTGGTGGCCACGCTGACGCGGGCGCTGGTGGAGACGGCGGCGCGCGAGTGGCGGGACGGCCGGGAGCCGGCCGACCCGGGGGTGTCCCTGCTGCGGCTGGCCGCCTGGCGGGCGGCCCGCTCCGGCCTCACCGGCGAGCTGCTGCACCCGGAGACGATGCGCAGGATGCCCGCCGAGGCGGTCGTCCGCGCCCTCCTCGACCACACCGCGGACGCCCTCGCCGACCACGGCGACCTGGACCGCGCCCGCGAGGGCTGCGCACGCCTCCTGCGCGACGGCAACGGCGCCATGATCCAGCGCGACCTCCTGGAGCGCACGGAGAGCCTGCGCGACGTGGTCACGGAGTGCGTCCGCCACACACAGGCGTAACCCGCAGGGGCGGGCTGCGGGCGCCCTCCGGCGTCCGCGGGCCCCGGAGGCCGGAGGCCGGCCGGCGTCCGCATGCGTACGTCGCCGCCGCGTCGGCGGCCTCCCGTACGTCCTCACCGAGGCGTGGCCCAGCGGCGGCCCGGACGGGGACGAGGCGGTCGTGCGGCGCCGCCCGGCCGGCCGGGCGGCGCCGCGCGGGACCCCGCCGCCGGCACCCGGGTGCCGGCGGCCGTGGCGGCGGGCCGGGCCGGTCAGATGAGCAGGATGATCGCGTAGACCAGGAAGAACGCCGCGATGAAGGCGGACACGACGAGGATCGCGGTCAGAGGGCCCTTGGCCCAGCCCTTGGTGGGGTTGTGGGTCTCGTAGGGGCCCGCCTCGGGCATGCTGCTCTCCGCGGGCGGGGTTTCGCCCGGTGGGACGCCGCCGCCCGCTTCGAGGCCGGTGGTGCGTTCCGGATCGGGATCGGGATTGACGTAGGTCATGGGGACCGGGTCCCCCGAAAGCGGCCGGATCATCAGTGCGGACACACTTGACCTGATCCCGGCCCGGGGCCCGGCCCGCTGGACTACATTCATGCAGCGCCACCCCCGTTCCCGTGAGGAGCAGTGCATGCGCGACCTCGCTCTCGCTCCCCCGTCCGCCCCGCCCCTGACCGGCGGCCTCGCCGACAGCCTGTTCGCGAGGGCGGCCGAGAGCCCGGCCATGCCGGTGCTCGCCCGCCGCACCGGCCCGGCCTCCGCCACCTGGGAGGAGGTGACCGCCGTCGAGTTCCGCGACGAGGTGGTCGATCTGGCCAAGGGCCTGATCACGTCCGGCATCTCGCCCGGCGCCCGCGTCGCGATCATGGCGCGCACCCGTTACGAGTGGACCGTCCTGTGCCACGCCCTGTGGACGGTGGGCGCCGAGGTCGTGCCGGTCTACCCGACCTCCTCGCGGGAACAGGTCGAGTGGATCCTGCGTGACTCCGGCTGTGTGGCGGTGCTGGTCGAGGACGAGCAGAGCGTGATGACCGTGGGCTCGGTGTGCGCCCAGCTGCCCCGTCTGCGGCACGTGTGGCAGCTCGACGCGGGGGCGCTGGACCAGCTGGTCGCCCGCGGCGAGGCGATCCCGGCGGCCACGGTCGACTCGATGCGGCGGATCGTGATGCCGGACTCCACGGCCGTGGTGGCGTACACCTCCGGCACCTCGGGGCACGCCATGGGCTGCGCCCTCAGCCACCGCGGGCTGGCGTTCGTCTGCGACACGCTGCTGGCGGGCTGGGGCCATGTCGCGGCGCCGCCCGGCGAGCAGGGGTCCGTACTGGCGTTCCTGCCGTTCTCGCACGTCTACGGACTGATGATCCAGAGCCTGTGCGTCCGCGGCGGCCTGCTGATGGGGCACGAGCCGGACCTCGGCGCGGAGGCGCTGTCCACGGCGATGCGCACCTTCCGGCCCACCTATCTGTACGCGGTGCCGTCCCTGCTGGAGAAGATCTACAAGAACTTCCTGCGCGCCTCGCAGCAGTCGGGACGCGGCGCGCTGTTCGAGCGGGCCGCCGCCACCGCGCGGGACTTCGCGGCGGCGACGGAGCGGCAGCGGCTCGGGCGCGGCTCCGGCCCCGGTCTCGACCTGCGGATGCAGCACGCCCTGTACGAGCGGACCGTCTACCGCAAACTGCGGGCGACCCTCGGCGGCCGGGTGCTGCGGGCCACGTCCGGCGGCTCGCCGCTCGCCCGCGACCTGTCCCTCTTCTACGAGGGCATCGGCATCTACGTGCACGACGGGTACGGCCTCACCGAGACCAGCGGCGGCGTGACCATGCAGCCGTACGGCCGGGAGAAGTCGGGTACCGTCGGGCAGCCGCTGCCGGGCACCGCGATCAAGGTGGCCGAGGACGGGGAGATCCTGGTGCGCGGGCCGTCCGTGTTCCAGGGGTACATGGGCGACCCGGCCGCCACCCGCGCGGTCCTGCGGGACGGCTGGCTGGCCACCGGCGACCTGGGCCGGCTGGACGGCGAGGGCTACCTCACGTTCACCGGCCGGAAGAAGGACATCATCGTCACCAGCAGCGGCAAGAGCGTGGCCCCGGCCGCCCTGGAGCAACGGCTGCGGATGCATCCGCTGGTGCACCAGGCGGTGGTGGTGGGCGACAACCGGCCGTGCGTGGGCGCCCTGATCACCCTGGACCCGGACTTCCTGGCGGACTGGCGGGCGGCACTGTCGCTGCCCGGCGACGCCCCGGCCCGCGAGGCGCGCGAGGAGAACGCCCTGCGGGACGAGATCGGGCGGGCGGTCGCCGCGGCCAACAGCAGCGTGTCCCGCTCGGAGTCGATCCGCGTGTTCCGCGTGCTGCCGGAGCCGTTCGACGTGTCCAACGGCCTGCTGACGCCGTCGATGAAACTGCGGCGGGACGAGATCGTGCGCCGGTACGCGCTGGAGATCGACGCGATGTACCAGTCCCGCACCCGTCCGGCGCGCACCCCGGCGCCGGCCGACACGTCGGTGTGGGACGAGGACGACGTCTTCCGCTGATCATGTCGCGACGGCGTGCGGGGTTTGTCACCCCACGCCGTCGGGCAGGCGGGCGCGTAGGCTCCGCCCGCACGGGAACCCACAGATCGGGGAACGCACGAAAGCAGCGACGACCGCCCCGGTTGTGGCCGGGGCCTGGAAGGCGACATGGCACCCGAGCCGCAGAGGGACAGGACACTGACCGGCGAGGAGATCACGAGCCGCATCGCCAGCTTCCCGGGGGAGCTGCACGATGTGACGGACGCGCGTCTGGTCGCGGAGGAATTCCTCTTCGACCTGGCCCGCGCGTCGGCGCCGTCGGCGCCGGAGCACTGGGACGACATACTCCTGGTGGTGACGGAACTGGCCGCCAACGCGGTGCAGTACGCCCCCGGCCCGTTCGAGCTGCGGCTGCGCCGCACGTTCGACGGGGTGCACGTCGTGATGCACGACACCAGCACCACCGAGCCTGCCCCGCGCCCGTTCCATCCGCACAGCGGCGGGGGCGGCATCGGGTGGCATCTGATCCACACGCTCTGCGACCAGGTGAGCGTCGTGACCCACGAGCGCGGGAAGGACATCCACGTCTTCCTGCCGTGGTGACGCGGCCGCCGCGCCCCGCGCTCATCCCGCGGGCCGCTCCTGGCGGAGCAGCCCGCGGTAGTAGTCGCCGACGGCGGTGAGATAGGCGCGGTCCATGGTCTCGCTGTCGGTGCGGAAGCGCGGCGCGGCCTTCAGCTCGCCCCGGGTGCAGGACACCGTCAGCTTCCGCTCCGCGGTGTCCACGGACGTGACCATGCCGACGGGCACCAGGAGGCTGCGGCCGAACACCCACACTCCGGTGTCCACGACGAGATGCGGCATGCCGTGATGGCCGGCCTGGCGGTCCACATGGCCGGCGGTGCCGTCGCTCGCGACGACGGTGAACCCCGTCAGGTCCGCCCCGCGGACGTGGTCCAGGTCTGACGCGTACGACCAGATGATGTCGGTGGGCACTGCTTCCGGCCTCCCCGAATGACGACTGCTCCCCATGACAGGAGCGGGGCCGGACTCCGCCCCTCTCCCCCTGAGCAGATACCCCTCAGGCGCGCACACATTCGAACGGCGCCCGTCGAAAGCGGCCAACCTGGCGCGGTCACCGTGAAACCCAGTCACGTACCCCCGTTCTGCGGATACATGCCCGCCGGTCACAGTGATTCTCGACGGGCCCGGAGACCGCCCGGACCCGCTTTGTCGCGCGCCCGCGAGGTGGGTTAACCTGCGGCGTATTTCTCGTCGCGCGACTCCGCTGATCTGCGGGAATGCGCACTGAATGGGGCCGGAGCGAGGGTGCGCATGACCAGCAGAAGCACCGAGGGGACCGACACGGTGCCGGGGGACAAGGAGCTGAGGCAGCTCCTCGCGGGGCTGACGGCCGTCCGGGACGGGGACTTCGGGACCCGGCTCCCGGGCGACGCCGACGGACTCATGGGGGACATCGCCAAGGTCTTCAACGGGATGGTGGACCAGCTGTCGCTGTTCACCTCCGAAGTGACCCGTGTCGCACGCGAGGTGGGGACCGAGGGGACGCTCGGCGGACAGGCGCAGGTGCCGGGGGTCTCGGGCACCTGGGCGGACCTCACCGACTCGGTGAACGCCATGGCGGGCAACCTGACGGCGCAGGTCCGCAACGTCGCCCAGGTGACGACGGCGGTGGCGAAGGGCGACCTGTCGCAGAAGATCACCGTCGACGCCCGCGGCGAGATCCTCGAACTCAAGAACACCA
>NZ_JBIWGC010000025.1:0-97948 GCF_044763335.1 Streptomyces sp. NPDC096105 | reverse complement strand
ATCAACACGATGGTCGACCAGCTCTCCGCCTTCGCCGACGAGGTCACCCGCGTCGCCCGCGAGGTCGGCACCGAGGGACGGCTCGGCGGACAGGCGGACGTGCAGGGGGTCAAGGGCACCTGGCGCGACCTGACCGACTCGGTGAACTTCATGGCCGGCAACCTCACCGGCCAGGTGCGCAACATCGCGCTGGTGGCGACGGCGGTCGCGCAGGGCGACCTGTCGCAGAAGATCACCGTCGACGCCCGCGGCGAGATCCTCGAACTCAAGAACACCATCAACACGATGGTCGACCAGCTCTCCGCCTTCGCCGACGAGGTCACCCGCGTCGCCCGCGAGGTCGGCACCGAGGGACGGCTCGGCGGACAGGCCCAGGTGCGGGGCGTGTCGGGCACCTGGAAGGACCTCACCGACAACGTCAACGTGATGGCGTCCAACCTGACGAGTCAGGTCCGCTCGATCGCCCAGGTCGCCTCCGCGGTGGGGCGGGGCGACCTGTCGCAGCGCATCCGCGTCGAGGCGGCCGGCGAGGTCGCGGCGCTCGCCGACGTCATCAACACGATGGTGGACACGCTGTCCGCGTTCGCCGACGAGGTCACCCGCGTCGCCCGCGAGGTCGGCACCGAGGGACGGCTCGGCGGACAGGCCCACGTGCCCGGTGTCGCGGGCACCTGGAAGGACCTCACCGACAACGTCAACTCCATGGCGAACAACCTCACCGGCCAGGTGCGCAACATCGCGCTGGTGACGACGGCCGTGGCGAAGGGCGATCTGTCGAAGAAGATCGACGTCGACGCCCGCGGCGAGATCCTGGAGCTGAAGACGACCATCAACACGATGGTCGACCAGCTCTCCGCGTTCGCCCAGGAGGTCACCCGCGTCGCCCGCGAGGTCGGCACCGAGGGACGGCTCGGCGGACAGGCGGAGGTCGAGGGCGTCTCCGGCACGTGGAAGCGGCTCACGGAGAACGTCAACGAGCTGGCGGGGAACCTCACCCGGCAGGTCCGCGCGATCGCCGAGGTGACCAGCGCGGTCGCCGAGGGCGACCTGACCCGCTCGGTGAACGTGGAGGCGTCCGGCGAGGTCGCCGAGCTCAAGGACAACATCAACGCGATGGTGGAGTCCCTGCGCGAGACCACCCGGGCCAACCAGGAGCAGGACTGGCTCAAGACCAACCTGGCCCGGGTGTCCGGGCTGATGCAGGGCCACCGCGACCTGCCCGTGGTCGCGGAGCTGATCATGGACGAGCTGGTGCCGCTGGTGTCCGCCCAGTACGGCGCCTTCTACCTCGCGGAGGACGGCGAGGACGGTCCCGAGCTGCGCCTCGTCGGCTCCTACGGCTACCCGGACGACAGCGAGCGGCCGACCCGCATCCCCTTCGGCAAGACCCTCGTCGGGCAGGCCGCGCGCAGCCGGCGCACCATCCTGGTGGACGCGCTGCCGCCGGACTACGTGACCATCTCCTCCGGACTCGGCCAGGTGGTGCCGACCGCCCTGGTGCTGCTGCCGATCGTGGTCGAGGGCCAGGTCCTCGGCGTGATCGAGCTGGCGTCGGTGACCCCGTTCACCCAGATCCACCAGGACTTCCTGGCGCAGCTCATGGAGACCATCGGCGTCAACGTCAACACCATCGTGGCGAACGCCCGCACCGACGAGCTGCTGGTGGAGTCGCAGCGGCTGACCGCCGAACTGCAGGAGCGGTCGGCGGAGTTGCAGACCCAGCAGGAGGAACTGCAGCGGTCCAACGCCGAACTGGAGGACAAGGCGGCGCTGCTGGCCGCGCAGAACCGGGACATCGAGGCGAAGAACCTCCAGATCGAGCAGGCCCGGCAGGAACTCGAGGCGCGGGCGCAGCAGTTGTCGCTCGCCTCGAAGTACAAGTCGGAGTTCCTGGCGAACATGAGCCACGAGCTGCGCACCCCGCTCAACAGCCTGCTGATCCTGGCCCAGTTGCTCGCCCAGAACCCCTCGCGCAACCTCTCCCCCAAGCAGGTGGAGTACGCGCAGATCATCCACTCGGCGGGGTCGGACCTGCTCCAGCTGATCAACGACATCCTCGACCTGTCGAAGGTCGAGGCCGGGAAGATGGACGTCAGCCCCGAGCGGGTGGAGCTGCGCCGGCTCGTCGAGTACGTCGAGGTCACCTTCCGGCCGATGACCATGCAGAAGAGCCTGGACTTCACGGTCACCACGGCGCCGGGCGCGCCCGCGGACCTGCTCACCGACGACTCGCGGCTGCGTCAGGTGCTGCGCAACCTGCTGTCCAACGCGGTGAAGTTCACCGAGCGGGGCCAGGTGGAGCTGCGGATCGAGCCGGCCCCGGACGACGAGGTGCCCGGCGAGGTGCTGCGGGGCGGTCCCGTGGTCGCCTTCCGGGTGCGGGACACCGGGGTGGGCATCCCGGAACAGCACCTGGAGTCGATCTTCGGCGCCTTCCAGCAGGCCGACGGCACCACCAGCCGCAAGTACGGCGGCACCGGCCTGGGCCTGTCCATCACCCGGGAGATCGCGCACCTGCTGGGCGGCGCGGTCACCGTGGACAGCGTCGCCGGACAGGGGTCCACGTTCACGCTGTTCCTGCCGGTGGCCCGGCCGGACTTCGAGCAGCAGCTGCGGCCCGCGCCGGCCGTGGAGAGCGAGCCGGCCGGCGGCGCGGAGCTGCCGGAGGCCGCGTCCCGCCGGACGCCCGCGATCGAGGCCGCTCCGGCCGAGCCGGGACAACGCCCGCGCCGGCTGCTGGTGGTGGAGGAGCGGCCCCGGGGGCTGCTCACCCTGGTCGCGGAGAGCGTGGTGCAGGACGTCGCGCACGCGGGCGGCGGCTCCCGGCCGTCGGTGGACATCATCACCGCCGTCGGCGCCCAGGAGGCGGCCGGCGCGCTGGCCGCCGACCCCTGCCACTGCGTGGTGCTGGAGCTGGGCATGGCGGAGGCGGAGGTGACCCGCTTCCTGGAGGCCCTGCGCGGGGACTCCGCCCTGGCGAGCGTGCCCGTCCTGGTGCACAGCGGGCACCGCGCCGACGCCGACGTGGAGGCGGCCCTGCGCTCCCGCGCCTCGGGCACGGCGCTGGAGTTCCTGTCCAGCCTGGACGAACTGCGGGAGCGGATCGCGCTGCACCTGTCGGCGGAGGAGCCCGGCGACGTGCTGTCGCTGGTGCGCCCCGACGAGGCGCAGCGGGCGACGCCGGAGGCCGTGGTGGACGGCTCGTTCGCGGGCCGGACCGTGCTGGTCGTGGACGACGACGCGCGCAACCTGTTCGCGCTGAGCGGCATCCTGGAGCTGCACGGTTTCCGGGTGCTGCACGCCGAGGACGGCCGCAAGGGCATCGAGAGACTGGTGGAGAACCCGGACGTGGCGCTGGTCCTGATGGACGTGATGATGCCCGAGCTGGACGGGTACGCCGCCACGGCCGAGATCCGGACGATGCCGCAGTACGCGGACCTGCCGATCATCGCGGTGACCGCGAAGGCGATGCCCGGCGACCGGGAGAAGAGCCTCGCGTCGGGCGCCAGCGACTACGTCACCAAGCCGGTCGACAGCCGTGAGCTGATCGCCTGCGTCCGCCGCTGGCTGCCGGCATGAGCGTCGACGAGCACGTGGGCGAGCCGCCGCCCGAGGAGATGGAGCTGCGGCGCACCCCGGCAGGACCCGCCGGGGTGGCCGCCGACTCCCCCGTGGGCCGGCTGGCGGCGACGGTGGACCGGCTGAGCCGTGAGGTGCGCGCCGCGCAGGCGGAGGCCGAGGGGCGGGCCCTGATCGAGCTCGCCAAGGGCATCCTCGTGGAGCGCCTCGGCTGCGGTCCCGCGCAGGCGGCCCGGCAGCTCGCCGAACTGACCGAGCAGGCCGGGACGACCCAGCTGGAGTTCGCGGTCGAGGTGATCAACCAGGCCGCCCGGGACCGGATGTCCGAGGTGACCAACGCCTTCCTGGCCGCCACCCGGGCGGCCGGCGAGGCGGAGGCGGACCCGGCGGCCGTACGGCTGCGCGCGGCGGAGAGCGGGGCGCTCGCCGCCGACGACACCCAGGCGGTGGCCGAGTCGCTGCTGGAGCAGGCGCTGCGTCCGCTGGGCGCGGTGGCCGTGGCGATCTGGGCGGCCGCCGCCGACGGGTCGCTGACCCTGGCGGGCAGTGCGGGCTTCTCCCCCGCCGAGGCGGCGCGCTGGTACTACGTGCCGCCCGACGTGGCGACGGTCGCGCGGTGCGGTCTGGCCGAGCGCGACGGGCTGTGGATCGAGTCGCTGTCCCAACGGGGGCTGCCCAGCGTCGGGCGGCACCACCATCCTGACGGCGGCCGCGCGGCGGTGCCCGCCGGCACCGGGGGGCGTGTGTACGGGGTGCTGGAGATCGTCTGGCCCGCGCCGCTGCCCTCGCAACCGCCGCAGATCGTGCGGCAGGTGGAGGCGCTGGCCGAGCTGTGCGCGCACACCCTGGAGACGTTCACCGTGCCGGACGACCCCAGCCGGCCGCCGCGGGTGCTGCCGGACGCCGCGGAGCTGATGGACCTGGCCGACGGGCTGTACGACCCGGCCCTGGTGCTGGTGCCGCACCTGGACGAGTCGGGGAACCTGCTCGACTTCCGCATCCAGCACGTCAACAGCCGCTTCCTGGACCCGGCGGGCCGGCCGCGCGGCATGGTCAGCGGGGCGCTGCTGCTGGAGGCGTACCCGATGGCCGCCGGGGAGAGCGAGCTGTTCCAGCGGATCGAGCGGGTGTACGCCACGGGTGAGCCGTTCCGGGCCCGGCGCATGCACCTGACCGCGCTGGTCGACCAGGTGCCCCTGTCGGCGGTCGCGGACATCAGCGTGAGCCGGCACGGCGCGGGGATCCTGTTCATCTGGCGGATCGAGGACGAGACGGCCCGGCTGGCGAGCCTGCTGCAGCACGCGCAGCGGCTCGGCCGGATCGGCGGGTTCGAGGAGAACCTGCTGACCGGGGAGATCACCTGGAACGGCCAGCTGTTCGACCTGTACGGGCGTCCTGAGACCAGCCCGCCGGTGCCGCTGGAGAACCTGCCGGCGCACGCCCACCCGGACGACGCGGTCACCATCGGCCGTTTCCTGCGCACGCTGCTGCACCACCGGCGGCCGGCCTCGGCCGCCTTCCGGCTGCAGCGGCCCGACGGGGTGACCCGGCACATCCGGGTGGTCGCCGAGCCGGTGCTGGACACCGACGGGCGGCTGCTCACCGTACGGGGCGCCTACCAGGACATCTCGTCGCAGCACTGGACCGAGGTGGCGCTGGCGGCGACCCGCGACCAGCTCGCCCACACCGAGCAGCACGCCAGCGAGCGGGACCGGCTGGCGCTGCAGCTGCAGCGCGCGATCATGCCGCCCGCGCAGGCGCCGCTGCAGGTGCCCGACCTGGACGTGGCCGTGCGCTACCGGCCCGCCGAGGCGGAGCAGCTGGTCGGCGGCGACTGGTACGACGCGGTGGTGCTGCCGTCCCGGCTGGTGCTGCTGTGCGTGGGCGACGTCGCCGGTCACGGCATCGAGGCGGCGACCAGCATGGTGGTGCTGCGCAACGCGCTGCGCGGGCTCGCCGTCACCGGCGCGGGGCCGGGGCAGCTGCTGTCGTGGCTCAACATGGTGGCGCACCATCTGACCGGCGGGGTCACGGCCACCGCCGTGTGCGGCCTGTACGACCCGGCCACCCGCACCCTGCGGTGGGCGCGGGCCGGCCATCTGCCGCCGGTGCTGGTGCGCGGCTCCGAGGCGGCCCCGCTGCCCCCGGTGCAGGGTCTGCTGCTGGGCGCCGTGCCGGAGGCGCGTTACGAGGAGGGGGAGGTGCAGCTCGCCGCGGAGGACAACCTCCTCATGTACACGGACGGGCTGATCGAGCGCCGGGACCGCTCGGTGGAGGAGTCGCTGACGCATCTGCTCACCACCGCGGCCACGGTGCCGGGCACGCTCGACCAGCGGCTGGACCGGCTGCTCACGTACAGCAGGTCGGACACCGACGACGACACCTGCATCGTGGGGATCAGGGTGGGGTAGGTCACCCGTGCGGCCGATCGGGCGGGCACAGGCATGAAGGGGCGATTCGGGGGTACGCGCGGCTGCGCGACGAAGAGCTTGATCACCTTGTTGGAGGTACTCGTGCCCATTGCCCAGGATCCGTTGTCCGTAGAGGTGACACTTCCCCGTGAGGATGTGGCGCTGCTCACGGTGGAGGGCTACTTGGACGTCGACACGGCGACCGAGTTCCAGCACCACCTGGCCAACCAGCTGCACCACGGCCGCCGGCACTTCCTGCTGGATCTGTCGGCGGTCCCCTTCATGGACTCCTCCGGCATGAACATCATCCTGCGCGTCTACCAGGAGGCGCGGGAGCTGCCTGGGAGCGTGCACATCATCTCCCCCACCCCGGCCGTGCGCCGGATTCTCGACCTGACGGGCGTCAGCATCACCGTGCCCGTCTCGGGAAGCGTCGACGAGGCGCTGGAGCGCGTGGACCGGCACGAGCCGGCCCCGGCCGAGCCCGAGGCCTGAGCAAGCCGACCCGCCCGGTCCCGGCACGGGTCCGGGCGCATGTGACGAGGAGGAGAGCAGACAGGTGCCGGAGCACGAAGCGGACGCGACCCACGGAACCCCCGCCCGGGAGGTCGGGGACTTCCTGCGGCGGCGACGGGAGCAGGTCGCCCAGCGATGGGCGGACGAGCCCCTGTTCCGTACGGTGTTCACCGTCTCCCGCGACGAGGCGGTGGACGCGGGCCGGGTGATCGTGGACGCGCTGGCCCAGGTGGCCGACGCGCAGCGGATCGAGGACCCGGACGCCGCGGGGTTCACCGGGGTCCGCGAGCAGCTCGCCCGGATGGGGGCGGCCCGGTCCCGCGCGGGGCTGTCCATCACCCAGGTCTCCAGCGAGCTGGCCGCGCTGCTGCCGCCGGTGGAGAACCTCCTGGTGGCCGATCTGGAACAGGAGGACCCGGAGCGGCGGCGGGAGTGCGCGACCGCGCTGAGCGTGCTGATGGGCACCCTGCGGCTGGTCACCATGCAGACCGCGCTGAGCGAGAACCAGGCCCTGATCGACCGGCAGCGGCTGCAGCTGCTGGAGGTGGCGACACCGGTGATCAAGCTGTGGGACGGGATCGTCGCGGTCCCGCTGATCGGGACGCTGGACAGCGCCCGCAGCCAGGTGGTGATGGAGACGCTGCTGAACGCGGTCGTCGACCAGCACGCCCGGTTCGCGATCCTCGACATCACCGGCGTGCCGACGGTCGACTCGCTGGTGGCGCAGCACCTGATGAAGACGGTCGCCGCCGCCCGGCTGATGGGCGCCGAGTGCGTCGTCTCCGGCATCCGCCCGGCGATCGCGCAGACCATCGTGCACCTCGGACTGGACCTCGGCACGGTCAAGACCCGCGCGAGCCTCGCCGACGCGCTCGGGTACTGCCTGAACGAGCTGGGCGCGAACATCGTGAACGCCCCGGCCGAGGGTGCGGTCCGGCGGTGAGCGAACACTTCGCCCGCCCGGTCGCGGGACACGTGCCGGTGCTGCGGCTCGGGGACGTGCTGCTGGTCACCCTCCAGGGCGACCTGCACGACAGCATGGCCTCCCAGCTCCAGCAGGACCTGGCCGAGACGATCGCCGCCAGCCGGGTCACCGGCGTGGTGATCGACATCTCCGGGGTGGAGATCGTCGACTCCTTCCTCGGCCGGGTGCTGGCCGAGACCGCGGCGCAGACCGAGCTGCTGGCCGCGCGGACCGTGGTGGCGGGCATGCGGCCCGCGGTGGCGATCACGCTGGTGGAGCTGGGCCTGACGTTCCCGGAGCTGCGCACCGCGCTCACCACCGAGGCGGCGCTGGAACTGCTGGCGCAACCCATCGTCGCGATCCGGTCCGGCGGCGAGGGGAGACCGTGATGGACACCGCCGCGGACGTCGAGGCGCGGCTGCCCATCCGGTCGGACCTGGACCTCGCGTGGGTGCGTCAGCACGTGCGGCAGGCCGCGACCCGGCTCGGCTTCGGACTGGTGGACCAGACGAAGCTGGTGACGGCGGCCAGCGAGCTGGCCCGCAACACGCTGGTGCACGGCGGGGGCGGCGTCCTGGAGACGTCACGGGTCACCGCCGCCGACGGGACGGCCGGGCTGCGGCTGGCCTTCTCCGACGAGGGCCCCGGGATCGCGGATCTCGACCGGGCCCTCAGCGACGGTTACACCTCGGGCGACGGCCTGGGCATGGGGCTGGGCGGGGCGCGGCGCCTGGTGCACGACTTCCAGGTCGACAGCACTCCGGGGGCGGGCACCACCGTGCGGGTCACCTCGTGGGTGTCCCGGCCGGTCCGGCCGCGCGGAGGTGCGTGATGCCGCGCGTGTGGTACGTGCCCGTGCACGACTCGACCCGGGTGCGGGACGCCAGGGTGGCGGCGGAGGAGGCCGCGGCCCGGGCCGGACTGGACGAACAGCGCCGGGCGGCGTGCGCCCTGGTCGCCACCGAGCTGGCGACCAACCTGCTGAAGCACGCGAAGGCCGGCGAGGTGGTCGTCGACGTCGTCGATCCCGCCGTGCTGCCCGAGGGGCGGCCGGGACGGGCCGTGCAGATCACCGCGCTCGACCACGGGCCGGGCATCGCCGACGTGCCCGGCGCGTTCGAGGACGGCTTCACCACCAGCGGCTCGCTCGGCGCGGGTCTGGGAACGTGCCGGCGGGTCGCCGACGCCTTCGGCCTGCACAGCGTGCCCGGCCGCGGCACGGTCGCGGTGGCCCGGGTCGGGCCCGCCACGATCGGTCTCGTCCCGGACGAGGACCCGACGCGGTCGCTCGGCGTGCGCGCGGGCGGCGTCAACGTGCCGTTCGCGGGCGCCGAGCTGTCCGGCGACGCCTGGTCGTGGGTGCGGTCCGGCGACCGGGTGACGCTGATGCTGGCGGACGGGCTGGGCCACGGCGCCGAGGCCGCCCGCGCCTCCGACGCCGCCGTGGAGGAGCTGCGCCACTGCGCCCGGCTGCCGCCCGCCGAACTGCTCCAGCGGCTGCACACCACGCTGTCCGGGACCCGCGGCGCGGCGGTCGCCGCGGCCCAGCTCGACACCTGGACCGGGCGGCTGCGGTTCGCGGGCATCGGCAACGTGACCGCGCGGCTGCGGGACGGCGGGCGCTGGCGGACGCTGCTGTCCCGGCCCGGGATCGTCGGCGCGCACCGGCCCCGCACGGTGCGCGAGGACGAGGTCGACTGGACCCCGGACAGTCTGCTGATCCTGCACACGGACGGGCTGTCGTCCCGCTGGACGCCGCCCTCGGACACCGGTGTGCCCCCGGCCGACCCGGCCGTGACGGCCGGCGTGGCGGTCCGCGACGCGGGCAGCGCGGCCCGCCCGGTGCGGGACGACACCGCCGTGGCCGTGCTCGCCAACGTCCCGGAGGCTCGTTCATGACGCGCGCCTGGCGCATCACGACCGTCACCGACGCGGCCCGCGCCCGGATCGCCGTGGCGCGGCTGGCCGCCGCCTGCGGCGTGCCCACCGTGGCGCGGGCCCGGCTGGCCACCGCCCTCAGCGGGCAGCTGCGGCAGTGCCTCACCAAGGGCGGCACCTGGCTGCTCACGCTGGAGACGGCCGGGGGCGAGGACGCCGGGCCGGGCGAGCTGCACGTGGTGATCGTGCCGTCCCCGGACGCCGCCGGGGAGCGCGCCCCGTGGACGACGGGCGTGCCCTGCCCCGAGCCGGGCCGGGTGTCCGACCCGTGCCCGGTGCCGGAGGATGCGGCCGTGCTGTCCGAGGGGCTGCTGGGGGCCGACGAGGACACCTCGGTGGTGCTTCAGGAGCTGGCCGAGCAGGAGGGGCTGGTCGCCTTCCACCGGGAGGAGCTGCACCAGACCAACCAGGGGGTCCTGGCGCTGCACGCCGAACTGGACGCGGCGGGCAGGGCGCAGCGGGAGGCGTTCGCCGCGGAGCGCCGGGCGCGCACGGAGGCGGAGAACGCGCGGCGGCGGCTGACGTTCCTCGCGGACGCCAGCGCCGTGCTGACCGCGTCGCTGAACCATGACGAGATCCTGCGCCGGCTGCCGGAGCTGCTGGTGCCGCGGTACGCCGACGGCGTCGACGTCTGGCTGTTCGACTCCGAGGACGGCCGGCCGGCGCCCGCGACACACCCGGGCGCGGCGGTGCTCGCCGCCCGCACCGGGCGTCCGCAGTACGCCGCCGACCACCCCGGCAACCTGCCCGGTGTGGAGGACCGGCCGCCGTCGGCGCTGGCCCCGGACCGGCCGCTGCTGTGCGTGCCGCTGCTGACGCCGCGCCGGGCGCCGCTGGGCGTGCTGACGCTGTCGCCGCAGGGCGAGCGCTGGGACCCGGACGACGCGGTGATGCTGATCGAGCTCGCCCGGCGGGCCGGGATCGCGCTGGACAACGCCCGCCGCTTCGAGCACAACCGGGACATCGCGGAGACGCTGCAGCGGGCGCTGCTGACGGAGCTGCCGTCGACGCCGGGCGTGGGTCTGGCCGCGCGCTATCTGCCGGCCACGCACGGGCTGAACATCGGCGGCGACTGGTACGACGCGTTCCAGCAGCGGGACGGCAGCCTGGTCACCGTCATCGGCGACGTGACCGGGCACGGGCTGCACGCCGCGGTGATGATGAGCCAGCTGCGCACCGCGCTGCGTGCCTACGCCGTGGACGGCGACGGCCCGGGGCGGCTGCTGACCCGGCTGCACGGCTATCTGCGCCATCTCCAGCCGGACCTGTTCGCGACGGCCGTCATCGCCCGCTTCCACCCGGACGGCCACACGCTGACCTGGGCCGCGGCGGGTCACCCGCCGCCGGTGCTGCGGCTGCCGGACGGCCGGGTGCGCACGCTGGACGCGAAGCCGGGGGCGATGCTGGGCATCCCGCTGAGCCAGGACATCGCCGACCACACCGAGCGGCTGACGCCCGGCTCGACGCTGGCCCTCTACACCGACGGCCTGGTGGAGCGGCGCGCGCGGGGCATAGACCCGGGCATCGAGCGACTGGGCGCGGTCCTCTCGTCGTTCGACCGCGCGGAGCTGGACACGGACCTGGAGGACGCGGCGGACCGTGTCCTCCATCCGCTGCTGAGCGACTCCGAGCGCGACGACGACGTGTGTCTGCTCCTCTGCCACCTGCGCGGCTGAGGCGTCGCGCGGGCCGCGGCGGGGTCCCCCGCCCCGACCGCTCCCGGTGCGGTCCGGGGCCGCGGCGGGCATCGTGGAGCTGAAGAGGGGCACGCGTCAGGCATCGACGTTCGAGGCGGAACGCCTGAAGCCGCACGAAGGGATGGACACCGTGACACGACCCAGGATCCTCGTGGTGGGCGCCGGTTTCGCCGGTGTGGAGTGCGTGCGGCGGCTGGAACGCAGGCTCACTCCGGGCGAGGCGGAGCTGACGCTGGTGACCCCGATGTCCTACCAGCTGTATCTGCCGCTGCTCCCCCAGGTCGCCTCCGGGGTGCTGACCCCCCAGTCGATCGCGCTCTCCCTGCGGGGCAGCGAGAAGTACCGCACCCGGATCATCCCGGGCGGCGCGATCGGCGTGGACCTCAAGGCCAAGGTGTGCGTCATCCGGACCATCGCCGGGGAGATCGTCGACGAGCCGTACGACTACATCGTGCTGGCGCCCGGCAGCGTCACCCGCACCTTCGACATCCCGGGCCTGACCGACCACGCCTTCGGGCTGAAGTCGCTGGCCGAGGCCGCCTACCTGCGCGACCACGTGATCTCCCAGCTGGACCTGGCGGACGCCTGCACCGATCCGGCGGAGCGCGCCTCGCGGCTGCAGTTCGTGGTGGTCGGCGGCGGCTACGCGGGCACCGAGACCGCGGCGTGCCTGCAGCGGCTGACGCACGCCGCCGTCAAGCGCTACCCGCGTCTGGACCCCGGCCTGATCAAGTGGCACCTGATCGACATCGCGCCCAAGCTCATGCCCGAGCTGGGCGAGAAGCTGGGCCGCAGCGCGCAGGAGATCCTCACCCGGCGCGGCATCGAGATCTCCCTGGGCGTGTCCATCGCCAAGGCGGGCGCCGAGGAGGTCACCTTCACCGACGGCCGGGTGGTGCCCACGCGCACCCTGATCTGGACCGCCGGGGTGGTGGCCAGCCCGCTCATCGGCACGCTCGACGCGGAGACCGTGCGGGGCCGGCTCGCCGTCAACGCGGACATGCGGCTGCCGGGCCACGACGGGGTGTTCGCGCTCGGCGACTCCGCCGCGGTGCCGGACCTGGCCAAGGGCGACGACGCCGTGTGCCCGCCGACCGCGCAGCACGCGCTGCGGCAGGGCCGGCACGTCGCGGAGAACGTCATCGCCACCCTGCGGGGCCGGCCGACCCGGCCGTACGTGCACCAGGACCTGGGGCTCGTGGTGGACCTCGGCGGCACCGACGCGGTGTCCAAGCCGCTCGGCTACGAGCTGCACGGCCTGCCCGCCCAGGTGGTGGCCCGCGGCTACCACTGGTCCGCGCTGCGCACCGGGGTCGCCAAGACCCGCGTCATGACCAACTGGCTGCTGAACGCGGTGGCCGGCGACGACTTCGTGCGCACCGGTTTCCAGGCGCACCGGCCGGGCAACCTGCGCGACTTCGAGTACCTGGACGCCTACCTGACACCGGAGCAGGTGCGGGCGCACGTCGAGGAAGCGGGCCGGGCGGCTCGGTGATCCGGCGGACGGAAACCGGGACCACGGACGGAGCGGTGACGACGGGGGAGCGTGCGCGGGCGTGATGGCGGCGGGACGCCGGTGGGGCACACGGCTGCGCGACCACCTGGCGGCGTCCGACCCCGGGCTGCTGCGGCTGACCGCCGGGCTGCGGACGGTGGGGGCCATCGCGCTGACCCTGGCCGTGCTCTCCCCGGCCGGCGCCGGCGTCACCCATCTGGTGGCGGGCGCGATGACCTCGATGGCCGCCACCTTCGCCATCCGGGAGCGGCGGCGGGGAGCGCAGGCGGTCACGCTGGCGCTGGGGCTGCCGGTGGCGCTGGTGTCGGTGTCGCTGGGCGCGCTGCTCAGCGAACGGATGGTGATCGGCGACGTCTTCGCCGTCGCCCTGATCTTCTGCGCGGTGTACGGCCGCCGGTTCGGCGACCGGGGGATGGCGCTGGGCCTGATCGGCTTCCAGGTGTACTTCATGTCCCTGTTCGTGGGCGCGTCGCCCGGGCAGCTCCCGGCGCTGTGGGCGGTCATGGCGGTCGGATTCGTGTGCAGCGCCCTGGTGCGGTTCGCCGTCGTGCCGGTGACGCCGACGGGACTGCTGGTACGGCTGCGCCAGGCGTTCCGGGTCCGGCTGGCGCGGCTGGTGTCCGCGCAGATCGCGCTGCTGGACGCCGCTCCCGACGAGGCCGACAAGGCGCTGGAGGAGCTGCGGGAGCGCACCGCCCGGCTGCACGAGACGGCGCTGATGATCCAGAGCCGGCTGGAGGAGGGCACCCCGGACGAGCCGACCGCGCGCCTGGTGCAGCGGCGCGTCGCCGACGCGGAGATCGCCGCCGAGCGGCTGGGGCTGCTGCTGCTGTCCGCCCGCAGCGCCGAGCGGGCGGACACCCTGACCCTGCATCTGCCCGGCGCCCCCGCTCCGGAGGTGCGCCGGCTGCCCGGCCCGGAGGAGGCGACCGCGCTGCTCCGCCGCGACCTGCGGGCACTGCGCACGCTGGTGCTGCGGACGGGGACGGCCGGCACGGGCGTGGCCCAGGTGCGCAACCGCCTGCTCGGCTACCGGGACGAGGAGAACCTGCCGGCGGCCTCGGCGCCCGTGCGGGACGTGTTCCGGGGCGTCGGTGAGGCGGCCCGTGCGGTCATGGGGCTGCGCACCGCCCTGGACGGCCCGCAGGACGAGTCGGACGACAGTCCGGCGACGGCCAGGTCCCGGGAGGAGCTGGACGCCGAGGACGCCGCCATCGACGCCGAGGAGACGGAGCAGGACGAGGAGACGAAGGGCCTGCAGCGGCCCACCACCCGTGCCGCCGTGCAGGTGTCCGTCGGCTCGACGCTGGCCATCATCGGGGGCGAGCTGCTGTCCACGGACCGCTGGTACTGGGCGGTGCTGACCTGCTGGATCGTCTTCATCAACACGGCCTCCACCGGGGAGATCCTGGTCAAGGGCTACCGGCGGCTGCTGGGCACGGTCTTCGGCGTGGTCGCCGGGATCCTGCTGGCCGGACTGGTCGGCGGGCACACCGTGGTGGCGTTCGTGCTGGTGCTGGTGCTGATCTTCGCCATGTTCTACACGGCGCCGCTGTCGTACACGCTGATGTCGTTCTTCGTCACGGCGATGCTGGGCCTGCTGTACACCCTGCTGCACGCCTACAGCTGGGAGGTGCTGGTGCTGCGGGTGGAGGAGACGGCGCTGGGCGCGGTGTGCGGGGTGGTGGCGGCGGCGCTGGTGCTGCCGGTGCGCACCGACCGGCGCACCAACGAGCTGCTGGTGACCGTGCTGGAGCGGCTGTCGGACGTGACGGACGCGGCCGTGACGCAGCTCAGCGGCGGTCCCGCGGACGAGCTGCTGGACAAGGCGCGCGAGCTGGACCAGGCGCTGGGCGACCTGCGCTCGGCCACCAAGCCGCTCACCCACCCGGTCACCCCGCTGCGGGCCCGGCGCACCACCGCCCGGTACGTGGTGGCGCTGCTGGAGACCTGCGCGTACCACGCGCGGTCGCTGGCGGCGACGGCGGAGCTGCTGCCGACCCATCCGTCGATCGCGGCGGACCCCCGGCTGCGGGGCGCGGCGGGCCGCACGGTGCGCAACATCGGGACGATCACCGCCCGGGTCGCCGACGAGGAGGTCACCGCGCCGGTGGAGACGGGTCCGAGCATCGCCTCGCTGCTGGCGGACGACGACGCCGCCCGCTACGGCCGGATCACCGGCCGCGTACTGCGCCACCTGGAACGGCTGGACGAGGCGGTCGTCGGTCTCGCCCGCCCCCTGGACGTACCGGTCGTGACGCCCGAGCGCTGAGGCCCGGATCCGGTGCGCCGACGACCGCCGCCCGGCGCCTCGCCCCGAACGCGCCGTGGCCGGCCGGGTCCCGGGGACCGCCGACGCCACCCGGATCACGGCCGCGCGGCGGCACGCCCCACGCACGGCGCCGGGGCCGCGGATCGGATCCGCGGCCCCGGCGGTGAGGGGGAGGGAGGTGTGGTCAGAAGTCGGTGGGCAGGCCGCTGGCCTCGGCGATGCCGCGCAGTTCCTCGTTCTGGCGGTGGCGGTCGCGGATGATGCCGGCGATCTCGCCCAGCCGGGAGGGGTCGGCGGCGGTCTCCGCGTCGGTGACGACCCGGACCGGCCCGCTGTCGTCGACCTCCAGCTCGACCACCTCGTTGTCCAGGCGGCCGGTGACCGCCGTGGCGATGACCAGGGCGGCCTCGTCGCGGACCTCCTGGGGCAGTTCCTCGTCCCCGTCGTCCAGCGCGAGGTCGAGGCCCGACAGGCGGTGCTCGTCGATGGCCTCGAGGACCGGCTCCACCAGGCGGAGCAGAAGCCGGTAGTCCTCGGTGTCCATCCGCACCCGCAGCAGGTCGAGGTACACGTCCACGGGGCGGTGCTCCGGGGTGAACTCGGATTCGCTCATGGGCCTCGGGTTCCCTTCCTGCGTGGGGTCACACGGCGGCCGGCACGGCCGTCGCGGCGGTGTCCCGTCCGTCCGGCGCCAGCCACGCGCGTGCCGTGGCGAGCGCCTGTCCCACGTCCCGGGTGCCGGTCGACACGCACAGGGTGTAGGCCAGGTCGGCGATCCGCGACTCGGGAGCGGTCGTCGGGGCCGCCGTCAGCGTCTCGTACTCCTCGACGAGGCGGCGCAGCACGGTGGGGTGGGGCTTCAGCATGGGACTCGCTCTCCTGGACGGGCGGTGCGGGGGGTCGGTCAGGCGGTGGGCTGTCCGCCGCCGCGGCGGCCGGGGCGCTGCCCCAGCACGTCGGCGCGCACACGGGCGCAGCTGCGGCTGATCAGGCGGGAGACGTGCATCTGGGAGATGCCCAGCCGGTCGGCGATCCGGCTCTGGGTCATGTCCTCGAAGAAGCGCATGTAGAGGATGGCGCGCTCGCGCTCCGGCAGGCGCCGCAGCCCCTCCTTGGCCGACTCGCGGTCGACCACCACGTCGTAGGAGGAGTCGGAGGCGCCGAGGGTGTCGGCGAGGCTGTAGCCGTCGTCGTCGGTGGAGAGTTCGGCGTCCAGGGACAGGGTGCTGAAGCTCTCCAGCGCCTCCATGCCGGCGGACACCTCCTCCTCGGTCAGCCCGGTGTGGGCGGCGATGTCCGCCACGGACGGCTCGGGGCTGCCGGGGTTCTGGGTGAGTTCGCGGCGGGCCACGCGCACCTTGTTGCGCAGTTCCTGGATCCGGCGGGGGACGCGCAGCGCCCACATGCGGTCCCGGAAGTGGCGCTTGACCTCGCCGGTGATGGTGGGGACGGCGTAGCTCTCGAAGGCCCCGCGGCTCGGGTCGAACCGGTCGATGGCCTTCACCAGGCCGAGGGCCGCCACCTGGCGCAGGTCCTCGATGGACTCGCCGCGGTCGCGGAAGCGGCCGGCGATCCGGTGGGCCATGGGCAGCCAGGCGGTGACGAGCTCGTCCCGGACCGCGTCCCGCTCGGGTCCGTCCTCGAGGGACGCCAGTCGGGAGAAGAGCGTCGTGGTGTCGGGGGCGTCGTCGTGCCGCCGACGGGACGCGGCGGCGGTCGTTCCGGAGGAGCCGGAACGAGGGGCGGACGTGTCAATGAGCATGCGGTTTCAGCTCCCGAACGGTGGTTTCAGGGATCTACCGCGGGGTGGTCGTCGCGGGACGCACGGAGGAATCCCGAGTCCCGGAGCGGTCGTACCACTCCCGCCGGCGCGCCTCCGGTCCGAAGCACGAACCTCCGATTGCCCCCGACCCGGTAGAACAAACTCCGCTTCTTCGCGGAAATTGCCGCCGGTCCCGTGCGGGCGCCCGGACCGGGCCTCGGACCAGCCTCAGACCAGGGGGACGAGGGCGGTGATCCGCTTGCCGCCGGCGGGCAGGTCGGACACCCGGACGTCGCGGGCCAGCCGGCACACGATGGGCCAGCCGTGGCCGCCGGGGCGGCGCCGTCCCTCGCCGTCGGCGGCCGGCACGGCGACGGGCAGGGCGTCGCTGCGGTCGCTGACGGACAGGCGGACGCCGGGGCCGTCGACGTCGACCTCGAAGCCGGTGACTCCCCCGCCGTGCAGGATCGCGTTGGTGGTGAGTTCCGAGGCGACGAGCAGGGCGTCCGCCAGGGCGTCGGTGTCGCAGGGGGTACGGGTGGCCAGGCAGCGTTCGGCCACCGCCCGCAGGACGGCCTCGCGCACCTCGGCGGGCCGGGACGGGCACGGCTGCCCGGCGGGCCGGTCGCCGGGCGGCCGGACAACGGGTTCGATGAGGTGCTCCTCGCTCATGGGGCGGCTCCCTGGGTCGGTGACTGGTGGCAGGTGTTTTGCCTCGGATCTCCCTTTTCGGCTCACCTGTCACGGTTCGGGCAAACCTCTCGGACCGTTTCCCGCCTGTTCCCGCCTGCCCGTCATGCGCACGGCTCACCGGGGGTACCCGGGGCGCATGACCGATGTGGTGGATTCGGACGAACTGCTGCGGCGCATCCAGCGGGCGCGAGCCTGCGCCGCACAGGAGGAGCGGTCCTGGCGGGCCCGGGGCGAGCGGCTGAACGGGGAGGATCCGCGGGATCCCGGCGCCGCGCGGGACGCCGAGGTCCGCACGGTGGCCTACGGAGTGGTGCTGCGGGTGCTGGACGAGATCCTGACGCCGGGCAAGCACGCCGCGTCCGGCTGACGCGGCCGTACCCGGACGCGGCGGACCGGCGCGGAGAGCGCCGGGCACCCGGCGGCGCATGACTGCCGATCACCACCGGGCACCGGTCCTGGAAGCACTGGAGGAGCACCACCGCAGCGGACGGCTGGGGTTCACGCCGCCGGGCCACAAGCAGGCACGGGGAGCCGATCCGGCGGTGCGCGAGATCCTCGGGGACACCGTCTTCCTGGGCGACGTGCCGGCGACGGGCGGTCTGGACGACCGGCTCACCCGGGGCCGGGTGCTGCAGTCGGCGCAGGACCTGATGGCCGACGCGGTGCACGCCGAGCACACCTTCTTCAGCACGTGCGGCAGCTCCCTGTCGGTGAAGGCGGCGGTGCTGTCGGCCGCGGGGCCGCACGAGAAGCTGCTGATCGGCCGGGACGCCCACAAATCGGTGGTGTCGGGGCTGATCCTGTCCGGCGTCGAGCCGGTGTGGGTGGAGCCGCGGTGGGACGCCGAACGCCATCTGGCGCATCCCCCGTCGGCCGCGGAGTTCGAGCAGGCCTTCGAGGCGCACCCGGACGCGCGCGGCGCCCTGGTGACCAGTCCGGCGCCGTACGGCGCGACGGCGGCGCTGTGGGAGATCGCCGACGTGTGCCACCGGCGCTCGCGCCCGCTGATCGTGGACGAGGCGTGGGGCGCGCACCTGCCCTTCCATCCGGATCTGCCGTCGTGGGCGATGGACGCGGGGGCGGACATCTGCGTGACCAGCATCCACAAGATGGGCAGCGGCCTGGAGCAGGGCTCGGTGTTCCACCTGCGGGGGGGGATCTCGTGCCGCCGGCGCTGCTGGGCATGCGCGCCGACCTGCTGAGCACCACCAGCCCCTCGGTGCTGATCTACGCGGGTCTGGACGGCTGGCGGCGGCAGACGGCGCTGCGCGGCGAGGAGCTGATGGGGTCGGCCCTGACGCTGGCGGAGGAGGTGCGGGCGGCCGTCGAGGAGATCGACGGGATGCACGTCGACGGCCGGGACGACTACTGCGGACCGGGTCTCGCGGACGGCTTCGACCCGCTGCCGTGCGTGATCGACCTGAGTGAACCGGGCATCACCGGCTACCGGGCCGCGGACTGGCTGCGGAAGCACCGCGCGGTCGACGCCCACCTGGTCGACCACCGGCGCATCGGCGCGCAGATCACCCACGGCGACGACCGGGAGACCGCCGGCGAGCTGCTGTCGGCGCTGCGGGAGCTGGGGCGGGCGGCGCCCGGGCTGCGCCGCGGCCCTCGGGTCGCGGTGCCGGAGCCGGGCGCGCTGCGGATGGAGCAGGCGGTGCTGCCGCGGGACGCGTTCTTCGCTCCGGCCGAGGAGGTGCCGGCGGAGAAGGCCGCCGGGCGGGTCGCGGCGGAGATGATCACCCCGTACCCGCCGGGGATCCCGGCGGTGCTGCCGGGCGAGCGGCTGACCGAGCCCGTGCTGCGCTACCTGCGGACCGGACTGGACGCGGGGATGTACCTGCCGGACCCGTCGGACCCCGGTCTGGAGACCGTGCGGGTCGTCGCCCAGGGCAGGGACGCCGCCCTGGGGACCGGGTGAGGAAGGCCGGGTGAAGGAGGTCACAAACGGTGAACACCTCCTGATTACGCGAACCTTTGGTCAATGGTTTATCGTTCATTCATCGTGGTGACGGAGTCGACCAGGTTCCTCCGGACACCACCGCTTGCGGCCCTGGCTGGTTTCCCCCGTCCAGCCAGGGCTGTTTCATGCCCGGACACGGGCCGGCCGAGCGCTCACGGACCCGTTCCGTCCGCCGAGGTGCCCCGAACGGCGGCAGCGGCTGAAATGAGGAGGGAGGGAAAGCACCCGGACCGCGTCCCGGCGAGGAGCCCCGTCCCATGACCAAAGCGATCAAGATCCTGACCGCCCTCCCCCTCCCCCAGCGCGAGAGCCTGATGAGGCTGGCCCGGGAGGTGCACTTCCCGGAGGACACCCGCATCTTCGAGTCCGGCGGCCACGCCGACCGGTTCTGGGTGATCCGCTCCGGCGCGGTCTCGCTGGACCAGCGGCTGAACGAGGTGCAGCGGATCACCGTCGCCGGGCTCGGCGCGGGCGACCTGCTGGGCTGGTCCTGGCTGTTCCCGCCCTACGAATGGGACTTCGGGGCGCTGGCGTTCAGCCCGGTGCGCGCCTACGAGTTCGACGCGACGGCCGTGCTGCGGCTGTGCGAGGCGGACACCGACCTCGGGCTGTCGCTGGTGCGCTGCGTCGCCGAGGTGCTCGCGCACCGGCTGGAGGTGTCCCGTGGCCAGCTGATGGAGCAGTACGCGCTGCGGCGCGGCGGGGTGCTGTAGCAGCGGCTCAGACCCGGTAGCGGCGCAGCGCCGGCATCGCGGCGGCGAGCGCCAGCATCACCACGACGACCAGGATCCCGCCGCCCGCGACGGCCGTGCGGGGACCGAAGGCGGACCCGGCGGTGCCGTGCAGCACGTCCGCCAGACGGGGGCCGCCGGCCACCACGACGGTGAAGACGCCCTGCATGCGGCCGCGCATCTCGTCGGTCGCGGCGGACAGCAGGATCGCCCCGCGGAACACCATGGACACCATGTCCGCCACACCGGCGAGGGCGAGGAAGGCGACCGCGAGCCACAGGCTGCCGCTGAGCCCGGACCCGGTGATCGCCAGCCCCCACACCACCACCGAGCCGATGACCATCCAGCCGTGCCGGCGCGCCCGGGAGAACGTGCCGGAGAACAGGCCGCCCAGCACCACGCCGACCGGGATCGCGGCGAACAGCAGGCCCAGCGCGAAGCCCTCCCCGCAGGAGGCGTACGTCTGGGCGGCGAGCTGGGGGAACAGGGCGCGGGGCATGCCGAGGACCATGGCGACGACGTCGGCGAGGAACGACAGCAGCAGCACCGCGTGTCCCGAGATGTAGCGGAAGCCCTCCAGGATGCCGCGCAGTCCGGCGCTCCCGGGCGTGGCGGCGGTGAGCGGCGGCAGCGCGGGCAGCCGGTACACCGCCCAGACCGTGACGCACAGCGCGAGCGCGTCGAGCAGGTACAGCTCGGCCAGGCCGATCACGGGGATGAGGGCGCCGGCCAGCAGCGGTCCGGCGATCTGGCCGGTCTGCATCACGGTGGAGCCGAGGGCGTTGGCGGCGGGCAGCTCGTCCGCGGGGACCAGGCGGGCGACGGAGGCGCTGCGGGCGGGCGCGTTGAGCCCCCAGAAGGCCTGCTGCAGGGCGAGCAGCAGCATCAGCGCCCAGACCGACTCCAGTCCGGCGAAGGCCTGCGCCCAGAACAGCACCGAGGTGACGGCGATGCCGCTGTTGGTGAGCAGCAGCAGTCTGCGGCGGTCCATGCTGTCGGCGATCGCGCCGCCCCACAGCGCGAACACGACCAGCGGCAGCAGTCCGGCGAGGCTCGCGGTGCCGACCCAGGCGGAGGAGCCGGTGATGTCGTAGATCTGCTTGGGCACGGCGACGGCGGTGAGCTGGCTGCCGACCGCGGTGACGGCGGTGGACGCCCACAGCCGGCGGTAGGCGGGGCGGCGCAGCGGACGGGTGTCCATGGCCCAGCGGCGCCATCCGCGCGGTCCGCTCTCCTCCCGCTCCGCTTCGGGTGTCCGGGGCTCGGTGCTGCTCTCGCTGGTGTCCACGACCGTCCTGGTTGGTACTTACATCTAGTTGGCCGGCACCCACTATGGCAGGCCCCCGGGCGGGCCCGTCCTCAGGCTCCCGCGATGAGCGTCACACCGAGGACGATCATGGTGGCGGCCACCAGGGCGTCCAGTGCCCGCCAGGCGGCCGGCCGGGCCAGGAAGCGGCCGAGCAGCCGGGCGCCGAAGCCGAGCGCGGCGAACCAGCACAGGCTGGCCAGCGCGGCCCCGACGCCGAACGTCCAGCGCGACGGGCCGTGGTCGGCGGCGACGGAGCCGACCAGGAACACCGTGTCCAGGTAGACGTGCGGGTTGAGCCAGGTCATGGCGAGGCAGGTGAGCACGGCCCGGCGGCGCGATCCCGCCTCCCGGCCCTCCGCCTCCAGTCCCGTGCCGGCCGGGCGGACCACTCTGCGGGCGGCCAGGGCGCCGTAGGCGAGGAGGAAGGCGCCGCCGGTCCAGGCCACCACCGTCAGCGCCGCGGGCCAGGCCACCACGACCGCGCCGACGCCGCCGACGCCCAGGGTGATGAGGAGGGCGTCGGACAGGGCGCAGATGCCGACGACGGCGAGCACGGCGTCCCTGCGGATGCCCTGGCGCAGCACGAAGGCGTTCTGCGCGCCGATGGCGACGATCAGGGACAGTCCGGTGCCGAACCCGGCGGCGGCGGTGGCGAAAGCGCTGGTCATGGCATTGACGCTAGGCCGAAGGGCCAGGTGCAGTACAGCTCAGGATTCTTACGTATCGTTAGCGGATGTGATGGAGGGCCTTCCGCTGGACCAGGTACGGACGCTGCTCGCGGTGGTCGACGAGGGGACGTTCGACGCGGCGGCCGCCGCGCTGCACGTGACGCCCTCGGCGGTCAGCCAGCGGGTGAAGGCGCTGGAGCAGCGCACCGGGCGGGTGCTGCTGCTGCGCACCCGCCCGGTGCGGCCCACCGAGTCCGGCGAGGTGCTGGTGCGGCTGGCCCGGCAGGTGGCCCGGCTGGAGCGGGACGCGTACGCGGAGCTGGGCCTGAGCGGCGCCGGGGAGCCCACGCGGGTGTCGGTCGCGGTCAACGCGGACTCCCTCGCCACCTGGTTCCTGGACGCCCTGGTCCGGCTGCCCGTCCGGTCCCGGCTCTGCTTCGAACTGCGCCGGGAGGACGAGTCCCACACGGCGGCGCTGCCGCGCGAGGGGACGGTGATGGCCGCGGTGACCTCCGCACCCGACCCGGTGCCGGGCTGCTCGGTGCGGCGTCTGGGGACGATGCGCTACCTGCCGGTGGCGCACCCGGAGCTCGCCGCGGAGCTGCTGAGGGAGCCGCTGGAGGAGTCGGTGGCGGCGGCGCCGGTGGTGGTCTTCGACCGGCGGGACGACTTCCAGGACGGGTTCGTGCGGCGGCTGACGGGCGGCCGCACCGGGGCGAGCACCCTGCGCCATCACGTGCCGACCTCGGAGGGGTTCGCCGAGGCGGTGGCCGCCGGTCTCGGCTGGGGCATGGTGCCGGAGGCGCAGGCGGTGCCGCTGCTGCGGGCCGGCCGGGTGACGGTGTTCGCCCCGGACCGGGCGGTCGACGCGCCCCTGTACTGGCAGCAGTGGAAGCTGGACTCCCCGGCCCTCGCGGCGGTCGCGGACGCGGTCACGAAGACGGCGGCCCGGGCTCTGCACCACTGACCCCGAGGCCGGCGAGGTCCCGCTCCGCGCTCGACAGCAGCATGTCCAGCGCCGTGGGGTAGGCGCTCTCGACCATGCGGGCGGCGAGCAGCGGGGCGGTCTCGGCGATGCGCGGGTGGGTGGCGGCGGGCAGCCGGGCGTAGGTCGAGCGCCACATGTCCTCGTCGGCCCGCCGTGCCGCGTCGGGCAGCGCCAGGAAGGCGGCGTCGAGGGCGGCGAACGCCAGCGTGGTGTCGATGAAGGCGTGGTAGACGCGGACGGTGTCGGCCGGCGGGAAGCCCGCGGTGCGCAGCACGTCCAGCACCGCCTCGTCGGCGGCCAGTTCGCCGGCCCGGCCGGACACCCGGCTCGCGGTGAGGACCGCCGCCTGCGGGTGGGAGACGTAGGCGGCGTGGACGCGCAGGCCCAGGGCGCGCAGGTCGTCCCGCCATCGCCCGGTGGGCCGCCAGCCCTCCAGCGCCTGGCCGGTCAGCGCGTCGCCGATGGCGAGGGTGAGGTCGTCCATGCCGCGGAAGTAGCGGTAGAGCGTGCTCGGGTCGCAGTCCAGGGCGAGTCCCAGCCGGCGGGCGGTCAGGCCCGCGCTGCCGTGCTCCCGCAGCAGCCGCAGCGCGGTCTCGACGATCAGCCGCTCCGACAGCACCACCCCGCTCTTCGTCGGCCTGCGCCGTCGCCGCCGCTCCTCGGGGACCACACGCTTGGCCATCACCGCTCCTTCCGCTCCCCCGCCCTTGTGCCAACGCCATTGACCTTATGTCGCGGCGCGGCGTTCCATCACGCCAGGGGCCTTGCGGAAGGTTCCGGATCCGTGCGGATCCATGAGGAGGGAAGGGAGTGCTCCGTCATGCGCGTACTGCTGGTGGGAGCGGGCGGTGTGGGTACCGCCGTCACCCGGATCGCGGCCCGGCGGCCGTTCTTCGAGCTGATGGTGGTGGCCGACCACGACCCGGTCCGGGCGGAGGCGGCGGTCGCGGCGCTGGGCGCGGACGGTGACCGGTTCCGTGCCGAGCGGGTCGACGCCGGCGACGAGGCGCAGGTGACGGCGCTGCTCGGGCGGCACGGCTGCGACGTGCTGCTGAACGCCACCGACCCCCGCTTCGTGATGCCGTTGTTCCGTGCGGCGCGGGCGGGCGGCGCCGCCTACCTCGACATGGCGATGTCCCTGTCCCGCCCGCACGGCGAGCGGCCGTACGAGGAGTGCGGGACCAAGCTGGGCGACGAGCAGTTCGCGCAGGCCGCCGAGTGGGAGGAGGCCGGGCTGCTGGCGCTGGTCGGGATGGGTGTCGAGCCGGGCCTGTCGGACGTGTTCGCCCGGTACGCGGCCGACGAACTCTTCGACCGGATCGAGGAGATCGGCGTCCGCGACGGCGCCGACCTCACGGTGGACGGCCACGGCTTCGCGCCGTCCTTCAGCATCTGGACCACGATCGAGGAGTGCCTCAACCCGCCCGTGGTCTACGAGAAGGACCGCGGCTGGTACACCACCGAACCCTTCAGCGAACCCGAGCTGTTCGACTTCCCCGAGGGCATCGGCCCGGTGGAGTGCGTGAACGTGGAGCACGAGGAGGTGCTGCTGATCCCCCGCTGGGTGGACGCCCGCCGGGTCACCTTCAAGTACGGCCTGGGCCGTGAGTTCACGGACACCCTCCGCACGCTGCGCCTGCTGGGCCTGGACCGCACCGAGCCGGTGACCGTGCCCGGCCCCGACGGCCCGGTGCGGGTCTCCCCGCGGGACGTGGTCGCGGCCTGCCTGCCCGACCCGGCCACGCTCGGCGACCGGATGCACGGCAGGACCTGCGCGGGCACCTGGGTGCGGGGCACCAAGGACGGGGCACCGCGCGAGGTGTACCTGTACCACGTGGTCGACAACCAGTGGTCGATGGGCGAGTACGGCTGCCAGGCGGTGGTGTGGCAGACGGCCGTCAACCCGGTCGTCGCGCTCGAACTCCTGGCGACCGGCGCCTGGTCCGGTGCGGGTGTGCTCGGCCCGGAGGCGTTCCCGCCCCGTCCGTTCCTGGACCTGCTCACCGCGTACGGATCGCCGTGGGGCCTGCGCGAGCAGTGACCGTTTCCACCGATCCCGCTGTTTCGCGGCGGATCGACAGGTCACCCGAAAGGAGCAAGGCATCCGAAAGGGTGCGCATCGACTCCGGACGCAGGTGACTTTCGATGGACAACTGGCGGCACAGCGCGGCCTGCCGGACCGAGGACCCCGAGCTGTTCTTCCCGATCGGCGCCTCCGGGCCGGCCCTGTTCCAGACCGAGCAGGCCAAGGCGGTCTGCCGGCGCTGCCCCGTGCGGGAGCAGTGCCTGACGTGGGCCCTGGAGACCGGGCAGTCCATCGGTGTGTGGGGCGGCACGAGCGAGACGGAACGCCGCGCGCTCAAGCGGCGCATCGCGGCCCGCCGTTCGTCGGGCCGGGCCTGACGGCCGCGGCGGACGGTGCCGTGTGACGGCGAGGGCGTGATCCGCGCGGGCCCCGGGCGAGAGCGCCCGGCGGTCAGCGGTTGGCGCGGCGCAGTGGCCCCCAGGGATGCTCCTGGCGGGCCACTTCCGTGTGCGCCTCCTCGATGACGTCGTCGGCGATCCAGCACAGCGGGCGCACATCGGTGACCAGCGGCTCGTTGTCCGGGCCGCGGCCGGTCTCGCGCCCCTTGAGCACCCAGGGCCGGATGTCGGCGCCCTTCTCGCGCGGCAGGTGCTCGTAGTCGTACAGCCGGCGCGCCACCCAGAGGGCCAGCGAGCGGCCTCGCCACCATTCCTCCACGTCAAGCGGGTTCGCGGACAGTCCGGGCATGGCCACGCCGGTGAGGTCGTCGATGCTGGACACCGCGTGCAGGTCGATCGCCGGCCCCCGGGACCAGCGGACGTACAGTCCCCGGTCGCGCTCCACCAGCGCGGTGAGCTCGGCGAGCGTGCCGACGACCGGCAGGTCGTCCTTGGCCTCCATCCGTCACCTCCCGGCGTCGCGTTCCAGGCGGACGGAGTACCCGGACCGCGCCGGAACGATGCAGGTGTCCCGCCCGCTCCCGCCGTCGTGCCCGGTCCCGTGCGCCGCAGTAGGCTCGCGGCGACTCCGGCGGAAGGGGCCCACCATGAGCGTGCGCGTGCGCCGCGCCTACGAACCGCCCGGGCCCGGCGACGGGGTGCGGGTCCTCGTCGACCGGCTGTGGCCGCGCGGCCTGGCGAAGGAGGCGGCCCGGGTCGACGAGTGGCCGAAGGGGCTGACCCCCTCCACGGAGCTGCGCCGCTGGTACCACGCGGGCGAGGGCTCCTTCGAGGAGTTCCGCGAGCGCTACGAGGCGGAGCTGGCCACGCCGGAGGCGGCGGAGCTGCTGGAGCGGGTGCGGGAGCTGGCCGGGAAGGGGACGGTGACCCTGCTGACCGCGTCGAAGCGGCCGGAGCGCAGCCACGCGGAGGTGCTGGCGCGGCTGCTGACGGACTGAGGCGGACCGGCCCGTGGGCCGGCCCGCCTCCTGCCACGCCGGCCACACCCGCTACGCCGTCTGTGCGGCCGCCGCCCGCCCCGCCGCGCGCCCCGAGAAGAGGCAGCCGCCGAGGAAGGTGCCCTCCAGGGCGTTGTACCCGTGGACGCCTCCGCCGCCGAAACCCGCGACCTCGCCGGCCGCGTACAGCCCGTCGACCGGGCTGCCGTCGGCGCCCAGCGCGCGGGAGTCCAGGTCGGTCTGGATGCCGCCGAGCGTCTTGCGGGTGAGGACGTGCAGCTTCACGGCGATCAGCGGACCGGCCGCCGGGTCGAGGATGCGGTGCGGGGTGGCGACCCGGCCGAGGCGGTCGCCGATGTAGCGGCGGGCGTTGCGGATGCCCTGCACCTGGGCGTCCTTGCTGTAGGCGTTGGCGAGCTGCAGGTCGCGCGCCTCGATCTGGCGCCGGACGAGGGCCGCGTCGAGCAGGGGCTCGTCGGTGAGGGCGTTCATCCTGTCGACGAGTTCCTCGACGGTGGCGGCGGTGACGAAGTCCGCGCCCTTGCGCAGGAAGGCGTCCACCGGAGCGGGGGCGCCCTTGCCGAGGACGCGTTCGCGGAGGAACCCGGCCCGGTCCTTGGCGGTGATGTCCGGGTTCTGCTCGGAGCCGGAGAGCGCGAACTCCTTCTCGACGATCCTCTGGGTGAGGACGAACCAGGAGTGGTCGTACGGGGCGATGTCCTCGGTGGTGCGCAGGTGCTCGAGCGTGCCGAGGGTGTCGTAGCCGGGCAGGCAGGGCTCGGGGAGCCGGCGGCCGAGGGCGTCGAACCACAGGGAGGACGGGCCGGGCAGGATGCGGATGCCGTGTCCCGGCCAGATCGGGTCCCAGTTCCGGATGCCCTCGGTGTAGTGCCACATGCGGTCGCGGTTGACCAGGCGTACGCCCGCGCGGGCGCTGATGTCGAGCATCCGCCCGTCCACGTAGGCGGGGACGCCGGTGACCATCTCGCGCGGCGGGGTGCCCAGCCGCTCGGGCCAGTACCGCCGGACGATGTCGTGGTCGGCGCCGATGCCGCCGCTGGTGACGATCACGGCCTGGGCGGTGAGCTCGAACGCGCCGATCGCCTCGCGGCTGGAGGCCACGCCGCGCGGTGCGTCGTCCTCGGCCAGAACGGTGCCGCGCACCCCGCGCGCGGCGCCGTTCTCCAGGACCAGCTCGTCGACGCGGTGGCGGTGGTGGAAGGTCAGCAGTCCGTCGCGCGCGGCCTCACGGGCGTACCGCGTGAAGGGGGCGACGACGCCGGTGCCGGTGCCCCAGGCGATGTGGAAGCGGGGCACGGAGTTGCCGTGGCCGCCGGCGCGCAGGTCGCCGCGTTCGGCCCAGCCGACGGTGGGCAGGAAGGTGATGCCGTGGCCGTCCAGCCAGGACCGCTTCTCCCCCGCCGCCCATGCGACGTAGGCGCGCGCCCAGCGCTGCGCCCAGGAGTCCTCGTCGTCGAGCCGGTCGAAGGCGGCGCTGCCCTGCCAGTCGTTCCAGGCCAGCTCGAAGGAGTCCTTGACGCCGAGGCGGCGCTGCTCCGGTGACCCCACCAGGAACAGCCCGCCGAACGACCAGTAGGCCTGGCCGCCGAGGTTGGCGGCGTTCTCCTGGTCGACCAGGGCGACCCTGCGGCCCTTGCCGGTGAGTTCGTGGGCCGCGACGAGGCCCGCCAGGCCCGCTCCGACGACGATGACGTCGGCATCCATGGCGACCGTCCCTTCCTTGTCCGTCCGGAGACTTCATCCGGTGAGCAGCGCGGTGAGCAGGTGTTTCAGCCAGACCCGGGCGCGTTCGACGTCCCGGTCCAGCAGCAGTCGGACGGTGACGCCGTCGTAGGCGGCGATCACGGCGTGTGCGGCGCCCTCGGCGTCGCCGAGCACGGCGGGCAGTCCGGTGTGGCCGCGGGCCCGCTCCAGCCGGTCGGCGACGGCCCGCCGCAGCCGCGCCCGGTGGTCCAGCAGCGTGTCCGCCACGCGGGGGTCGCGGGCGGCGTGCACCAGGAAGTCGGTCTTCACCAGCAGCCAGTCGCGGTCCAGCAGCAGCACCTCGGAGACCCGGTCCACGGCGGCGGCCACGTCGAGGTCGGGTCCGTCCGAGGCGAGGGCGCCGGAGACCTGCTCGGCGATCAGGTCGGCGCGCTGGGCGTAGAGCGCGAAGAACAGCTCGTCGAGGCCGGCGAAGTTGGAGTAGAAGGCGCCGCGGGTGTAGCCGGCGGCCTCGCAGATCTCCTCGATGGAGACGTGGCCGAAGCCCTTGGCGGCGAAGACGGTGAAGGCGGCGTCCAGCAGGTTGGCGCGGGTGCGCTGCCGGCGCCCGGTGACGCGCCCGGTGCCGGTGTCCGCCATGCCCTCCCCCGTTCCCGCCGTCCGGTACGGGAACGTATCCGATACAGCGGTGTATCGGACAGACCCCGGAGCAGGGCGACCGCCGGACCCGGAGCACCCTAGAACACACTTTCGATTCTGGGTACGCTGCTCCCATGAGCACGCACCGCCTCCCGGCGCTCCAGGGCTCGCTCTTCGACCAGGACGACGAGCCGCGGCTCGGCCCGCTCGACGGGGTGCGCCGCACCGCACTCGGCCGGGGCGCCTGGATCGACCTGCTTCCCGGCTGGCTGCACGGGTCCGACGCGCTCTTCGACCACCTGGCCGCCGAGGCCCCCTGGCGGGCCGAGCGGCGCCAGATGTACGACCAGGTCGTGTCCGTGCCCCGGCTGCTGGCGTACTACGGCATCGGCGCCCCGCTCCCCCACCCGGTCCTCACCGCGGCCCGCGACGCCCTGAGCGCCCACTACGCCGAGGAGCTGGGCGAGCCGTTCGCCACGGCCGGGCTGTGCTACTACCGCGACGGCCGGGACAGCGTCGCCTGGCACGGCGACCGGATCGGCCGGGGCGCCCGCGAGGACACCATGATCGCCATCCTGTCCGTGGGCGCGCCCCGCGACCTGCTGCTGCGGCCCGTCGGCGGCGGCGAGACCGTGCGCCGCCCGCTGGGCCACGGCGACCTGGTCGTGATGGGCGGATCGTGCCAGCGCACCTGGGAGCACTGCGTGCCCAAGAGCACCAAGGCCGCCGGACCGCGCATCTCCGTCCAGTTCCGCCCGCGCGGGGTGAACTGACCCCGGCGGGACCCCGGCTCGGCCGGCCCCGGCGGGGGCCTGTCCTCCTCCGCCGGGCCTCCCCCGCACCGGGTCCGCCCGGACCACCGCCCGCGCCCGCCCCTGATCTGCTTTCCTGTGCGCGTGCGACCGGTAGGGGACGACACACACGCGAGGTGGTCATGAAGGCGACGGTGCGGCAGGTGGCGGACGGCACGTATCTGGTGCACGGCACGAACACGAACTGGGTGATCCTCACCGAGGGGGACGCCGTGACCCTGATCGACACCGGCTATCCCGGCGACCGCGAGGGGCTGCTCGGCTCGCTCGCGGAGGTGGGCGCCGCGCCGGAGGCGGTGGCGGCCGTGCTGATCACCCACGCGCACAACGACCACCTGGGCTCCGCCGAGTTCCTCAGCGCCGCGTACGGCACCCCGGTCCACACCCACGAGGAGGAGGTGCCACACGCCCGGCGGGACTTCCTGCACCAGGTGACCGTGGCACGGGTGCTGCGCAACGGCTGGCGTCCCGGCGTGCTGCCGTGGGCCGCGCACGCCCTGCGCGCCGGCGGCACGGCGAACGTGGCGGTCACCTCGCCCCGGCCGTTCCCGGACCCCGGCGACGGGCAGCCGCTCGACCTGCCGGGCCGGCCCGTCCCCGTGCACACCCCCGGCCACACCGCCGGGCACTGCGCCTTCCACCTCCCGCACGTCGGGGCGGTGGTGTCCGGCGACGCCCTGGTCAGCGGGCACCCCGTCTCCCGCGTCGAGGGCCCGCAGATGCTGACGGACATGTTCCACCGGGAGCGCGCCACCGCCGTGCGGTCGCTGGACGTGCTGGCCGGGCTGGACGGCGACCTGCTGCTGCCCGGCCACGGCCCGGTCCACCGGGGGCCGGTGCGGGACGCCGCCCTGCTGGCCCGCGAGCGCGCGCAATAGGCTGGAGCGACGATCAGCCGCGAGACGAGGACACCGCCGCCATGGCACTGCAGATCAACGCCACCAACCCGGAGCACCCCGCGCTCCTGTTGGAACTGCCGTGGCACCTGCCGCTGGAGGAGTGGCCCGAGGAGTACCTGGTGCCGCTGCCGCGCGGCATCTCCCGGCACGTGGTGCGCTACGCCCGCGCCGGCGACGAGGTGATCGCGGTGAAGGAACTCGCCCGGCGTCCCGCGCTGCGCGAGTACGAACTGCTGCGCGACCTGGACCGGCTCGGCATACCGGCGGTGGACCCGCTCGCCGTGGTGACGGGCCGCACCGGCCTGGACGGGGAGCCGCTGGAGAGCGTGCTGGTCACCCGGCACCTCGGCGGCTCCATGCCGTACCGGTCGATGTTCGAGACGACGCTGCGGCCGGCCACCATGCACCGGCTGATGGACGCGCTCGCCGTGCTGCTGGTGCGGCTGCACCTGGCCGGCTTCGCCTGGGGCGACTGCTCCCTGTCCAACACCCTGTTCCGGCGCGACGCGGGCGCCTTCGCCGCCTACCTGGTGGACGCCGAGACCGGCGACCTGCACCCCGAACTGACGCGCGGCCAGCGGGAGTACGACCTGGACCTGGCGCGGGTCAACATCAGCGGCGAGCTGCTGGACCTGGAGGCCTCCGGCGCGCTGCACCCCTCCGTCGACCCGATCGACTTCGGCACCGAGATCTGCGGGCGCTACCAGGACCTGTGGAAGGAGCTGACCCGCACCTCGGTCTACCCGGCCGGCAAGCACCACTACATCGAGCGGCGCATCCGGCGGCTGAACGCACTCGGCTTCGACGTGGCCGAGATGCAGATCGAGCACGCCTCCAACGGCGACACGGTGACGTTCGTGCCGAAGGTCGTGGACGCCGGGCACCACCAGCGTCAGCTGCTGCGGCTGACCGGTCTGGACGCCGAGGAGAACCAGGCCAGGCGGCTGCTGAACGACCTGGAGAGCTGGATGGCCACCCAGGACGACTACGCCCCGGACGGCCCTCCCCCGAGCTCTCGGCTTCGCTCCAGCGGAGGGGACGCCCATGGCGCCCGTCCGGAGGTGCTCGCCCACCGCTGGGTGCGCGAGGTGTTCCGGCCCACCGTGCGGTCCGTGCCGCCCGAGTTGCGCGGGCAGATGGACCCCGCGCAGATCTACCACGAGCTGCTGGAGCACCGCTGGTACCTGTCCGAACGGGCCCAGCACGACATCGGTCTGGAGACCGCCGTCGAGGACTACATCCGCAAGGTGCTGCCGAAGCGGCGGGAGCCGCTGCGGGCCGCGGAGGAGTGAGCCGGGCCCGCACCCGCGTCAGGCGGGCGGGACGACCGCCACCGGGCAGTCCGCGTGGTGCAGCACGCCTCCCGCCACGGAGCCGATCCGGGCGCCCACGGCGGAGCGGCGGGCGCGGCGGCCGACGACCATGAGCTGGGTCCCGCCCGACACCGACAGCAGCACCTGCCCGGCGCTGCCCATCTCCACGTGCTCCACGACGTGCACGTCCGGGTAGCGCTCCCGCCACGGCGCGAGGGCGGCCGCCAGGTTCTTCCGCTCGAAGGGCTCCAGACCACCGGCCTCGTCGAGGAGCTGGAGGGAGGCGGGGCTGTAGGAGAACACCGGCGGCAGGGTCCAGGCGCGTACGGCCCGCAGGGTGGCGCCGCGCCGGGCCGCGGTCTCGAAGGCGAAGCCGAGCGCGGCGGCGCTGTCCTCCGGGTCGCCCTCCTGCCCGACCACGATCTCGTGCCCGGCCACTTCGTCGGAGGCCTTGTCGCCGGCCCGGACGAACACCACCGGGCACCGGGCGTCGACGATCACCTGCTGGCCCACGGAGCCCACCAGGAAGCCCATGATCCGTCCGTGCCCGCGCGAGCCCAGGACCAGCATCTCGGCGCCGGCCGCCGCGGCGGTCAGGGTCTCCACGGCGTCGCCCTCCAGCACGTCCGTGGTGACGTCGAGGCCGCTGTGGTGGTCGCGGACGGCGCGCACCGCCTCCTCGGCCGCCTCCCGCACCCACCGTTCCTGGGCGGCCCGGTCCCCGGTGTCCACCGCGTCGTTCGACTGGAACCGCCAGGCGTGCACCACTGTGAGCGGCAGTCCCCGGCGGACCGCCTCCCTGGCCGCCCAGGCCAGCGCGGCGAGGCTCTCCTCGGTGCCGTCGATCCCTGCCGTGATCGGGCGCGTCATGCCGTTCCTCCCGGTGTCGTGTTCCTGCGCGGTCCAGTCTTCCCTACGGGACCGCCGCCCCCGCACCGCGGTCACCTCGTACGACGCCCCGCGGTCCCGCCTTCCCGCGCGGGGCCCGCGCAGGCACGCGCGCCCGGCCCTGACACGGGCTCGGCCCGCCGCGCCGGGGATCCGATCACGCCGTGGGGACGCGGGGCACCGCCCGCCGAGGCCGCGCGGACGCGCGGCGCCGGGAACCCCGGGCCCGCGCCCCTCGTTGTCCGGACACCCCCACACCGGTCGGACGACGACGAACAGGGCGGTGTCATGAGCGAATTGGTCCCCGGCGGCAACATCCCGCTCCCGGACGGTGCGGTGACCGTCCGGGTGCCGGGGCCGTTCGACGTGTCCGCGCTGATCACGGACGACGGCCGGAAGGTGGCCGGGGACGCGGACTTCGTCTTCTACAACCAGCCGTCCGCGCCGGGCGCGCGGCTCGGCGGCGACACGCTCGTCGTCCACCCGGCGGCGCTGCGCGCGGGCGCCACCCGGGTCACGGTCGCCGTCAGTCCCGAGGAGCCCGGCACCCCGCTGAGCGCCCTGCCGGCCCCCGTGCTGGAGGTCACCGGCCCCGGCGGGCGCGCCCTGGCCCGCTTCCGCCCGCCGCGTCCCGGCCGGGAGACGCTGCTGCTGCTCGCGGAGATCTACCGGCGCGGCGACGGCTGGAAGCTGCGCGCCCTCGGGCAGGGGTACGCGGACGGACTGGCCGGTCTCGCGCGGGACTTCGGCGTCGACGTGGAGGACGACGAAGGCGCCGTGTCCACCCGCACCGCCCCGGTCGTCACCGGCAGGGCTCCGGTGAGCCCCGGCACGGCGGCCCGGTCCGCCCCGCGGACGCACCCGGCCGTCCCGCCCCGCCCGGCGGCCCCGCCGTCCGCCGGGGACGACTTCCTGGCCCTGGTCAACTCCGCGCGGCAGGCCGCCGGCTCCCCGCCGGTGACGCACGACGGGCGGCTGGCCGCGGCGGCCCGGGAGCACGCCCGGTCGATGGCGCGCGGCGGGCGTCCCGGCGTCGAGGGCCCGGACGGCGTGTCGGTGTACCAGCGCGTCGTCTCCGCCGGGTATCCGTACCTCACCGTCGGCGAGCACCTGGTCTCCGGGCCGTTGTCCGTCGACCGGTTCGTCGGCCACTGCCTGCGCCACGAGGCGGCCCGCCGCACGGTGTGCGACCCGGCGTTCACCCACGCCGCCGTGGCCTCCTGCGAGGGCGGCGGGGACACGTACTGGACGGCGCTGTGGGCGCGTCCGCTCACCCCGGAGGGCCTGGACCGCACGGCGGCGGAGGTCGTCGACCTCACCAACCGCGAGCGCGCGCGGGCCGGGCTGCCCCCGCTGTCCCGCGACCCGCTGCTGACCACGGCCGCGCAGGCGCACAGCGCCGACATGGTGGCGCGTGACTTCTACGCGCACACCGCGCCGGACGGCGGCAAGCCCTGGGACCGGGCCGCCGCCGCGGGGTCCCGCTGCCGGGCCGTCGGCGAGAACATCGCGTGCGGGCAGCGCTCGGCCGCCGAGGTGGTGCGCGGCTGGATGAACAGTCCGGGGCACCGGGCGAACATCCTCAAGCCGGAGTTCACGCACATCGGCGTCGGCTTCGCGGGCGGCGGCCGGGCGGGCACGTACTGGACGCAGCTCTTCGGCGGCTGACCGCACGGCCCGCTCCCGTGCCGTGCCGTACGGGCACGCTCCTGGCGGTGGCGGCTGAAGCCGGGCGAGGATGGCCCCATGAAGGGTGATCTGTTTTCCAGTGAGCACATGGTGCGGCCGGCCACGGCCCCGGGCATGACGGTGGAGAACGCCAAGTGCCTGCGCTACACCGTCGACGGCGAGATGCTCGCCCGCCAGGGCGCGATGGTCGCCTACCGCGGCGACCTCCGGTTCGAGCGCAAGGGCCAGGGCGTGGGCGGGATGCTCAAGCGCGCGGTGACCGGTGAGGGACTGCCGCTGATGGCGGTGCGCGGGCAGGGCGAGGCCTGGTTCGCGCACGAGGCGCAGAGCTGCTTCCTCGTGGAGGTGGAGCCCGGCGACGAGTTCACCGTCAACGGCCGCAACGTGCTGTGCTTCGACGCCACGCTGTCCTACCGCATCTCCACCGTGAAGGGCGCCGGCATCACCGGCGGCGGCCTGTTCAACAGCGTCTTCACCGGGCACGGCCGGCTGGGCCTGGTCTGCGAGGGCAGCCCGCTGGTGATCCCGGTGACCCCGCAGAGCCCGGTGTACGTGGACACCGACGCGATCGTCGGCTGGACGGCGGGCCTGTCCACCTCGCTGCACCGCTCGCAGTCGCTGGGCTCGATGCTGCGCGGCGGCTCGGGCGAGGCCGTGCAGCTGGTGCTCCAGGGGCAGGGGCACGTCGTGGTCCGGCCGAGCGAGGCGCCGCCGCACAAGGCGCAGCAGCACTGAATCCCGTTGACCCCGGCCGTCCGCCGGGTGAGGCTGGGGCACGGCGCGGATCACGCCCCCCGCGCCGGAGAGGTGACAGTCGTGATCGAGATCGCCGACATCGAAACCGCGGCCGAGCGGATCGCCGGGCACGTGGTGCGCACCCCGGTCGTGCCGAGCCCCGGACTGTCGGCACTGCTCGGCGTGCCGGTGACGGTCAAGCTGGAACTGCTGCAGCGCACCGGGTCGTTCAAGGTGCGCGGAGCGGCGGCGAAGCTGCTGGCGTTGAGCGAGGCCGAGCGGGCCGCCGGGGTGGTCGCGGTGAGCGGCGGCAACCACGGCATCGCGCTGGCGGTGACGGCCGCCGCGCTCGATGTGAAGGCGACCGTGGTGATGCCGCGTTCGGCACCCGTGCGGGCCGTGGAGATCGCGCGGGCGTCGGGCGCCACGGTGCGGGTGACGGACGACATGGACGGGGCGTTCGCCCTCACCGCCGAGCTGCGGCAGGACGGTCTGACCCTGGTCCACCCCTTCGACGACCCGGTGGTGATCGCCGGTCAGGGCACCGTGGGCCTGGAGTTCGCCGAGGACGCCGGTGAGCTGACCGACGTGCTGGTCAGCATCGGCGGTGGCGGCCTGATCTCCGGGGTCGCGGCGGCCCTGCGCGCCCGGCGGCCCGGGGTGCGGGTGTGGGGCGTGGAGACCGAGGGGGCGCAGGCGATGTCCGAGGCGCTGGCGGCGGGCGGCCCGGTGCCGGTCGCGCTCACGTCGATCGTCTCCACCCTCAGCGCGCCGGCCGTGTCGCGGCTGACGTACGACCATGTCGCGGAGCTGGTCACCGAGGTGCTGGTGGTGCCGGACCGGGAGGCGGTGCGGGGCTCGCTGGACCTGGCGGACCACGCCAAGGTGTGGGCGGAACCGGCCGCGGGCTGTCTGCTCCCGGCCGCCCGCCGGGTCCTGGAACGGGTCGGCGAGGACGCCCGCCTGGGGCTGGTGGTGTGCGGCGGCAACGCCACCACCGCCGACATGGCGGCGTGGACGGACCACTTCTCCCTGCGCTGAGACCGGCGGCGCAGGGCGGCGTACGGCGCCGCACGAAAGACGTCGCGCCCGGCGTTGAACACACCGGCCCCTTCCCCGCGTATCAGGGGGGACCGAAGTCAGCGGTTCGACGAGGGATCACCATGGGCTGGGCGCACGCCTCCACCGGCCGGCCGGTCGCCGGCCGCTACCGGCTGGTCGAGATCACGCACCGCGAGACCAACCGGGTCAGCTGGTACGCCGACGACCTGCGGACGGGACGGCCGTGCCTGGCCACCCGGGTCGGGCTGCCCGCACAGGCCGCGGAGGGCGTCCGCCGCGCGCCCTCCCGTGTCCTGCGGACCACCGAGAACGTGGCCCGGCTCTGCCCGGACCGGATCGCCGGCGTCGTCGACGCGGTCGTCGAGGGCGGCTGCCTGTGGACGGTCACCCCCTGGATCGACGGCACCCCGCTGGACGAGGTCCTCCTCCAGCAGGGCGCGTTCGCGCCCGCGCGGGCGGCGCGCGTCGCCCTGGACCTGCTCGACGTGCTGGACGCGGCGCACGCGGAGGCCGTCACCCACGGCGAGCTGAGCCCCGGACAGCTCCACCTGCGCGAGACCGGCCCGGTGGTCGTCGCCGGTTACGGGGTGGCCGGCACCACGTCGGCGCCCCGGCTCACCGCCCCGTCGTACGCGGCGCCGGAACAGGCGCGGAACGAGCGGGCCGGCCCGGCCGCCGACCTGTGGGCGCTGGGGGCGATCCTCTGCACGATGCTGGAGGGACGCCCGCCGTTCCGGGACCGGGGCAGGGTCGCGGCCACCCTGCGCGGGGTGGACCGGCTGCCACCGCGCCCGCCGGTGCGGTGCGGGCCGCTCACCGGGGTCGTCACGGGACTGCTGCGCAAGGAGCCCCGGGAGCGTCCGAGCCGCCAGGCGGTCCGGGACGCGCTCACCCGGGTGCTGCGCGACGCCCCCGACGCGGGTCCGGCGCCGGAGGAGGCGTACGGGCCGGCGCGGCGGGGGCGGAAGCGGAAGGGCGTGCTCGTCGGCGCGGTGGTCACGGCCACGACGGGGCTGCCCGGCGACGACCGTGCCGACGGCGGCCCCACGGCGTCGGCGTCCGCGACGGCCGGAGGGGCCGGGGCGGCGGAAGGGACCGGTGCCGGGAAGGCGCCGAGCGCCCCGCCCTCGCCCGGAACCGCCTCGCCGGACCCGTCCGGCACGGCCTCGCGGCCCCCGGCCGGCCCCGGCGCCCTGCCCCCCGGTTACCGCGCCCACCGGGCGCCGGAGGGCTTCTCCGTCGCCCTGCCCGAGGGCTGGGAGCGGCAGCGGACCTCGCGCGCCACCCGGCTGTCGTACCGCGTCACGTTCGGCTCCGACGACGATCCGCGCACCCTGGCCGTCACCTACAGTGAGCGCGTGGGGCCGGACCCGGTCGCCGTGTGGCGGGACACGGTGGAGCCGGAGCTCGAACGCACCGGCGCCTACCAGCGGATCGGCGCCGTCCGGGCGACCACGTACCAGGGCCGCGAGGCCGCCGACATGCAGTGGACCACCACGTACGAGGGCACCCGTGTGCGCACCTTCGGCCGCGGCTTCCTGCTGGGCGGCGGACGGGGCTTCTCGCTGCGCTGGACCGCCCCGGCCGCCGGCTGGACGAGCACCGGCAACCAGGAGGCGCTGCGCACGGTCCTGCGGACCTTCCGGCCCGGTGCGGGCGGCTAGCCGCGCGGGGCGCGCAGCGCGCGCAGGGGCCAGGGGACCAGCGGGGTGGTGAGCCAGTGCGCGCGGAAGGTGCGGCCGGCGAGGGAGCAGGTGACGCGCAGCCGGTGCGGGGTCTCCAGGAAGGCGATGTCCGTCGTGAGGGTGTCCGCGCCGGTCCAGCCGCCGGTGACGGCCACCGGCACCGCTCCCTCGGTGACGGTCCAGTCCGCGCCGGTCCAGCGGGCGGCCAGCCGGTGGCCGTCCTCGTCGAGGGTCAGCGTCCAGCCGCCGTCGTCGTCCGCCGTGAGCCCGGCGGCGGTCAGCTTCGGCTGCCCGGCGCAGAGCCCGCCCTCCGGGGCGAACACGGCCCCCGACCAGTCGCCGGTCCGCCCGGCCGGGGCGGGCGCGCCGTCCGTCGCCGGCAGGGCGAGGCGCTCCATGCGCTCGCGCAGGGCCGCGTCCTCGGCGTCCCGCCCGGTCAGCGGTGCGGGGCCGAACGCGGGCAGCAGGTGCTGCCACACCAGCTCGAGGTAGCGCTGCATCTGCTCGGTGGCCGACGTCGCGGCGATCACCGCGTCGTGCTCGGGCAGCACCAGGCAGAACTGGCCGTAGGCGCCGTCGCCTCGGAAACCGTGCCTGCTCCGCCAGAACTGGTAGCCGTACCCCTGGTCCCAGTCGGGCCGGTCGCCTGCGCCCATGGCCCCGGCGGTGGCGATGTGGGCGCGCGTCGCGCGCCCGGCCCAGCCCTCGGGCAGCAGCCGCTCGCCCTGCCAGACGCCGTCGTTCAGGTACAGCAGACCGAGCCGGGCTATCGCGTCGGTGGTGGTGTGCAGGCCGGCGAAGCCGATGTCACGCCCGGCGCGGTCCCGGGACCACAGCGCCTCGCCGATGCCCAGCGGGTCGAACAGCCGGGGCCGCAGATAGTCGACCAGGGTCTGCCCGGTGACCCGCTGCACGATCGCGCCGAGGGTGTAGGTGCAGGGCTGGTTGTAGGTGAACAGGGTGCCCGGGTCGTGCTGCGGCGGCTGGAGCAGGAAGCCGCGCACCGGTTCGGCCGGGTCGGCGCCGAACGCCTCGTCGACGGTCTCGTGGTCGTGCCCGCTGGCCATGGACGCCACGTGGCGCACCAGCATCGACCGGCTGCGCGGGTCGGTGATGTCGGCGTCGATCTCCGGGAAGTACGACAGCACGGGGGCGTCGAGGTCGATCAGCCCCTCCGCCTCGGCGAGCCCGGCGGCGGTCGAGGTGAAGCTCTTGCTGAGCGAGTACAGCAGATGCGGGCGCGCGGGGGTGTAGGGCGCCCACCAGCCGGAGGCCACGGCCCGGCCGTGGCGCACGATCACCAGTCCGTGCGGCTCGATGTCCGGGTCGGCCTCGAGGGCGTCGAGGAAGGCGTGGACGCCGGACGCGTCGACGCCCTGGGTCGCGGGGGCGGCGGTCGGAAGGGGGCGCTGGGTCATGGGGGCATCCTGCCCGGCTCACGGACGGGTGATCCACCGTTTCCGCCGGTCGCCGTGGGGGACCCGGACGTCATGGTGCGAATCGGGTACACGATGATGACCGAGCAGGCCGGGCCGCGTGAGCTCGTCGAGCACGTGGTGCGCGCCGAGGAGGCGGGCTTCGACTTCTCGGTGACCTCGGACCACTACTTCCCGTGGCTGGCCGAGCAGGGCCATGCGCCGTACGCGTGGAGCGTGCTGGGCGCGGCCGCGCAGGCCACCTCGCGGATCCCGCTGATGACGTACGTGACGTGTCCGACGATGCGCTACCACCCGGCGGTGGTGGCGCAGAAGGCGGCGACGATGCAGCTGCTGTCGGGCGGCCGGTTCCGGCTGGGGCTGGGGTCGGGCGAGAACCTCAACGAGCATGTGGTGGGCGGCGGCTGGCCGCCGGTGGACGTGCGCCATCAGATGCTCGAGGAGGCGGTGGAGATCATCCGCGCGCTGTTCGAGGGCGGCCATGTGAACCACCGGGGCGAGCACTTCGACGTGGAGTCGGCCCGGCTGTGGGACCTGCCGGACCAGCCGCCGCCGATCGGGATCGCGGTCTCCGGGAAGCGGTCGTGCGCCCTCGCGGGCCGCCTGGCGGACCTGGTGATCGCCACCGAGCCGAAGCCGGAGCTGCTGGAGGCGTTCGACCGGAACGGCGGCGAGGGCAAGCCGCGGGTGGGCCAGCTGCCGGTGAGCTACGACCCGGACCGGGACACGGCGGTGGAGCGGGCGCACGCCCAGTTCCGCTGGTTCGGCAGCGGCTGGAAGGTGAACTCCGAGCTGCCGCACCCGGACTCCTTCGCGTCGGCGACCCAGTTCGTGCGGCCCGACGACGTCGCCGCGTCCATCCCGTGCGGCAGCGACCCGGAGGATTTCGTCGAGGCGGTACGCCCGTACGCGGAGGCCGGGTTCACCGAGATCGCCCTGGTGCAGATCGGCGGCGAGTCGCAGCCGGCGTATCTGGACTGGTCGGAGAAGACGCTGCTGCCGGCGCTCCGGGAGGCCTTCGGCCGGCCGTCCGCCCCCGGCCGGTGAGGGATTCACCCGGAGAGCTGAGCATCTCGCGGAGATCCGGGGTACTAGAGGGCTCTACGCCGCTCGTCGCTACGTCCCGGAGGCGCCTCGTGAACTCGTTCGTGCACAAGACCCTGGTGGTGGAGCTCCAGGCGGGCGACACGGAACGCTTTCCCGTCCTCGCCCACCTCAGCTACGACCCGACGGACCCGTTCGCCATGACCGCCGTCTTCACCCTCGACGGCCGGGTGCTGGCGCGCTGGCAGCTGGACCGGGAGATGGTCGCCGACGGGCTGACCCGTCCGGTCGGCATCGGCGACGTGCGGCTGCGCCCGGAGGCCCGCGGGGTGGGGCGGGAGCTGCGCATGGAGTTCCTGGGCGAGGCGCGCGCCGACGGCGGCCGGCACCACGCGGTGGTGTTCGCCTGGGCGGAGGCCGTCGGGGAGTTCCTGGCCCAGACCCACCGGATGGTGCCGCCGGGCCGCGAGGAGGTCCGCGTGGACGACTTCCTCGCGGACGTCTTCGCCGGGAGCTGAACGGGAACCCGCCCCGCGCGGGTCAGCGTGTGGTGTGGCGGTGGCGGGCCCACATCGGCAGCGCGAACCAGCACAGCAGGTACCAGCACACCACCCCGGCCACCAGGTACGGCACGAAGTCGTCGTGGGTGGCCACCCGCAGGATGAGCAGCAGCGAGGAACTGGTGGTGACCAGCAGCAGCGCGAGTCCCAGCAGGGTGAGCCGTGAAGCCCACTGCACCGCCTTGGGCTTGATGCGCCGTCCGCTGACGAGCCGGTGCAGCGACACCGGTCCGATCAGCGCCCCGGTCGCGCAGGCGCCCATCACCACCGTGACGATGTAGATGGTCTTGTCGGTGCCGGACAGGTCCTCGTAGGTCGGGGTGAACACGACCGTCAGAAGGAAGCCGAACAGGATCTGCACGCCCATCTGTGCGACGCGGACCTCCTGGATGAGCTCGGTCCACATCCGGTCCGCTCTCTCGTCCTCGGTCTCGTTCCGCCCCCGGCGTCTGGTCTCGCCCCGCTCCGCGTCCGGCACGGTGCCTCCTTCGGTCGTCTCCCCCTCCGGTTTCCCCGAAAAGGGACCCTGCTCCCCCCGCCGGTTTGGCGGGCGCGGTGCACGGTTACACGGTCGGCGACACGACCAGGCCGGAGGAAAGTGGGACACATGTCGGACACCCAGCTCACCGTGACACTCAGCGGCGGGGACGCCGACGACGCCCGGGCGGTCGTCGGGGCGCTGGAGGGCGCCTTCGGGCCGCCGCAGGAGCGGCCCTCGGACACGGACGCCACCGTCCGCATCGCGACGTTCGGCGGTGAGGGCCGGGGCACGGGCGCGGGGCGGACGGACACACGGCCCCTGTCGGAGCCGGTGACCGTCACCGTGCAGGGCACCCCGGAGGCGGTGCTCCGGGCGAGCGACGCGCTGTCGCGGTCCTTCACGACCCGCGACCAGGGCGCCGCCGCCGGCGACCAGGAGCAGGAGCGGCAGCTTCTCCTCGAGTCCTGACCGGCCGTTCCCGCGCTTCCCGCCCCTCCGGGGAGGCCCGCCGCTCCGCTACCAGCGGCCCTCCACCTGTTCCCGGATCCGCCGGTCGTACAGGTCGGCGATCGCGGTGAGGGTGGCGTCGGACAGCTCCGGCAGCCGGGCGGCGGCCGCGTTGGCGCGGGCCTGCTCGGGCGAGCGGGCGCCCGGGATGACGGTGGTGAGGCCGGGCTGCTGGACGATCCAGCGCAGCGCGAGCTGGGCCGGGGTGCACCCCTCGGGGGCCAGCGCGGCGAACTCGGCGGCGGCCTCGACACCGGTCGCGTAGTCCACGCCGGAGAAGGTCTCGCCCTGGTCGAAGGCCTCGCCGTGCCGGTTGAAGGTGCGGTGGTCGTTCTCCGCGAAGACGGTGTCCTTGGTGTACTTGCCGGACAGCAGGCCCGAGGCGAGCGGGACGCGGGCGATGATGCCGACGCCGGCCTCGCGTGCGGCCGGGAGCACCTCGCGCAGCGGCTTCATGCGGAACGGGTTGAGGATGATCTGCACGCTGGCCACGTTCGGCCGGGCGATGGCGGTCAGCGCCTCGGCGCAGGTCTCCACGCTGACGCCGTAGGCGGCGACGCGCTCCTCCTCGACGAGGGTGTCGAGGGCGTCGAAGACCTCGTCGGTGGAGTAGACGGGGGTGGGCGGGCAGTGCAGCTGCACCAGGTCGATGCGGTCGACGCCCAGGTTGCGCCGGGAGCGGTCGTTCCAGGCGCGGAAGTTGTCCAGGACGTAGTTCTCCGGGATCTGGTCGACGCGGCGGCCCATCTTGGTGGCGACCAGCACGTGCAGGTCCGGCCGTCCGCTGAGGAACGACGCGATGGTCTGCTCGCTGCGCCCGTCGCCGTAGACGTCGGCGGTGTCGAAGAAGGTGACGCCCGACTCGGCGGCGGCCTCCAGGACCGCGAGGGCGTCCTTGTCGTCGACGTCGCCCCAGTCGGCGCCGAGCTGCCATGTGCCGAGGCCGATCACGGAGGCGTGCTGTCCCGACCTGTCGAAAGTGCGCTCTTCCATGACGGTCAGTGTGTCATCCGTCCCGGACGGGCGACCGGCGGCTCCCCCGTCCGGGCCGTTCAGGCGGTCAGGGCCGTCCGGCACTCGGGGTGGCCCCAGCCCTTGTCGTTCTTGGCGATGGGCTCGCCGGCCGCGTACGACCGTCCGCACGGGCAGCGCCCGGGGAACTTGGCCTTGATGGTGCGCGCCGAGGATCCGCCGGGGCGCCGGGACGTCCTGGCGCCGCCGGAGGCGCGGCGGGCCGTGCCGCCCGCCGGGCGCGGGGCGGACGGCGGCGGCTCGGGGGAGCCCTGCGCGCTGCCGGCGTCCTGCTGGGCGGAGGCCGCCTGGCTGGCGGCGCGGTCGGCGAAGTCGTTGAGCCGGTCGCCGTCGACCTGGTGGGCGGGGACGTAGCGGAACTCCACCGGGCGGTCCTGCAGCAGCCCGTCGATGCGGACCACGAGCTCCTGGTTGGCGACCGGCTTGCCGGCCGCGGTGCGCCAGCCGTTGCGCTTCCAGCCGGGCAGCCAGGTGGTGACGGCCTTCATGGCGTACTGCGAGTCCATCCGCACCTCGAGCGGCACGGTGGGGTCGGTGGCCGCCAGCAGCCGCTCCAGGGCGGTGAGTTCGGCGACGTTGTTGGTGGCGGTGCCGAGGGCGCCGGCCTCCCAGCGGTCCGGAGTCCCGGAGTCGTCGGCGACCACCCAGGCCCAGCCGGCGGGCCCGGGGTTTCCCTTCGAGGCCCCGTCGCACGCGGCCACCACACGTTCACCCATGCGCCCGATCATGCCATGGCCGGGCGGGTGACCCGGTTCCGCTCCGTCGAGGGCGGTGGTCCTCGGCATCTCCCCCGTCGTGGCGGTGAGGCCGACGGCCGAGAAGTCCGCGCCCCGCCGGCCGCCGACCGCCGCGAACCGCCCGAACGGCGAGTCCACGGGCCCGAGGCGCAGCGCCCCGCCGGGGTCGCGGGCGGGACGCGTCGTGCCGTGGCCGGCCGCCCGCACGGGCTCCATGAGCGGTTCGCCGCCGTGGTCGCGGATGCGGTCAGCGGTGGCGGAGGTGTCCCTGACGGCGACGAAGAGGCACCACGGGGAGGTGCCCCGGGGACGCGACGGGGTGGGCGGAGGGGCCGGGTGCCGGGAGCGTGCCCGGCCCCCGGCCGTCCTCACGCCTCGCCCGCGTACGCCTTCTCCAGCTCCGCGAGGTCCAGCTTGCCCATCGTCATCATGGCCCGGAACGCCCGGTCGGCCTTCTCCCGGTCCGGGTCGCCGATCATCTCCGTCAGCCGCTTGGCGTTGACCTGCCAGGAGACGCCGAAGCGGTCCTTGAGCCAGCCGCACGGGCCGTGCTCGCCGCCGCCCTCGACCAGCTTCTCCCAGTAGCGGTCGATCTCCGCCTGGTCGTCGCAGTCGAGCTGGAAGGAGATCGCCTCGGTGAAGCGGAACTCCGGCCCGCCGTTCAGGGCGACGAACTTCTGCCCGTTGGCCGTGAACTCCACGGTGAGGACGGAACCGTCCTCACCGCCGGGGGTGGCGCCGGTGTTCCGGACGACCTCGCCGAGCCCGGAGTCGCCGAAGACGGAGACGTAGAACCGCGCTGCCTCCTCGGCCTGGCCGTCGAACCAGAGGCAGGTGGTGAATCCGCCGGTGTCCATGAGTACCTCCCGGGTGCGGTCCCCGCGTGGATACGCGGTCACCGGTGCAGACCGTCCGCGCCGGCGAAACTCATCGGTGCGCGCATCGGCCGTCACGGGCCGCCCGGATCCGCTCCGCCCTGGGCGGATCTGCCGCGGGCAGAGATTCCCCCGGCGGCGGGCGCGGCGGGCCGACAGTGGACGCACGCGGCCGTCCGGCCGTGTTCCGACGAGCCATCACGGGAGCGTCCATGTCACCCCTCACCGCCGGCCCGCGGCCGGCCCCTCCCCGGGCGGAGGACGGCGACACCCCGCCGAGCCGCTTCGACGACCACCTCGCCGCCCAGCTGCTCGCCCAGCGGATCGTGCTGCTCGGCACGCAGGTCGACGAGGTGTCCGCGAACCGGGTCTGCGCGCAGTTGCTGCTCCTGTCCGCCGAGGACCCGCGCACCGACATCAGCCTGTACATCAACAGCCCCGGCGGTTCGGTCCACGCGGGACTGGCCGTCTACGACACGATGCGGCTGATCCCCAACGACGTCTCCACCCTGGCCATGGGCTTCGCGGCCAGCATGGGGCAGTTCCTGCTCTGCGTCGGCGCGCCCGGCAAGCGCTACGCCCTGCCGAACGCGCGCATCATGATGCACCAGCCCTCGGGCGGCCTCGGCGGGACCGCCGCCGACATCGAGATCCAGGCGGAGAACCTGGAGTTCACCAAGCGGACCATCGAGCGGATCACCGCCGAGCACACCGGCCAGACCCCGGAGACCCTCTCCCGGGACGGCGACCGGGACCGCTGGTTCACGGCCGAACAGGCCCGTGCGTACGGAATGGTCGACCGGGTGCTGGACTCGCTGGACGACGTCCGCCCGGCGGCCTCACGACCCAGGATGGGACTGCGGTGATGGGGACGTACACGATTCCGAACGTCGTCGAGCGCACCGCGCGCGGCGAGCGGTCCTACGACGTGTTCAGCAGGCTGCTGGCCGAGCGGATCGTCTTCCTGGGCTCGGAGATCGACGACGGCGTCGCCAACGTGGTCGTCGCGCAGCTGCTGCACCTGGAGTCGGAGGCCCCGGAGAGCGAGATCGCGGTCTACCTCAACTCCCCCGGCGGCTCGTACACCTCGCTCATGGCGATCTACGACACCATGACGTTCGTACGGGCCCCGGTCTCCACGTTCTGCGTGGGGCAGGCGGCGTCCACGGCGGCCGTGCTGCTGGCCGGCGGGGACCCGGGGCGGCGGTTCGTGCTGGAGCACGCGCGGGTGCTGCTCGGCCAGCCGGCCGCCGGCGGGATGCGGGGGACGGCGTCCGACCTGGCGCTGCGCGCGAAGGAGATGACGCGGATCCGCGCGCAGGTCGAGGAGGTGCTGGCCCGGCACACGCACCACGACGTGGCGACCCTGCGGGCGGACATGGACCGCGACAAGGTGTTCACCGCGCGGGAGGCCGTGGCGTACGGCCTGGCCGACGAGGTGCTGACCCGGCGGCCGGCCCTCGTCTGAGCGGCCGCCGGGCCGTGCGGCACCCCGCTCAGGCGGCCAGGCAGAGCCCGTCGCGCGCGGAGCCGTTCCGCACGGAGCGGGTGCGGACGGCGGACCGGCGTGCCGTGGCCCGGACCAGTTCCGCGTGCGTACGGGCGAGCAGGTCGCCGAGGCCCAGGCCGAGCGCCCCGGCGGCGGCCGCGAGGACCTCCGAGGAGGCTTCCTTGCGGCCGCGCTCCACCTCCGACAGGTACGGCATGGAGATCCGGGCCGCCTCGGCGACGTCCTTGAGGGTCCGCTCCTGGGCCTGCCGCTCGGCGCGCAGCACGTCGCCGACGAGGTGCCGCCACAGCGGCTCCCTGGGCGCGGCGGGCGGGGCGCCCGGCGGGCCGGAGGCGGCCGGGCCGGGTCGCGGGGGAAGGACGCGGGCATCGTTCGGCGCGTGATCGGTCACGTCCTCAGCCTAGGAATCCCGCTCCCGGGGGCAAGGGAGCGGGATTCCGCCCTGAGTGAAGCGCGTCCGGCACGGTGCCGTCCCGCCGAACGGGGACCGAAAAGCGGAGGGCATTCCTCCACCCCGGTGGTGCCGTGCCGCACCGGCCGCCGTACCATCGGACGACAGGCGTGACGGCCGGTGCGCACCGCGTCTCCCCGAGCGGCCCGGTGCCTTCCGGTCGCGGAGAAAACCGACGGGCATAGGTCCGCGGGCCCGGGGTACCCGGAAGTCCCGGTCTCGTGGCAGCCATGACGTTCGTGGGGAGTGGGCAATGAGGACCGCCGTGATCCGGTCGCAGGAGCGGACCGTGGACGGGCACACCAGCGCCGGTACCGAGGGCGAGGACCTTCGCGGCCCCGGTGACCCGCGCGCCGTCGCGCCCCGCGACGCACGCGCGCTCTCCCGGCAGTTCTTCCGGCGTCTGGAGGAGCTGGAGGAAGGCACCCACGAGTACCAGTACGCGCGCAACACGCTCATCGAGATGAACATGTCCCTCGTGCGCTTCGCGGCCGGGCGGTTCCGCGGCCGCGGCGACGACATGGACGACATCGTGCAGACCGGCATGATCGGCCTGATCAAGGCCATCGACCGGTTCGAGCTGTCCCGCGAGGTCGAGTTCACCTCCTTCGCGCTGCCGTACATCGTGGGCGAGATCAAGCGCTTCTTCCGTGACACCACCTGGGCCGTGCACGTGCCGCGCCGGCTGCAGGAGCTGCGCGTGGAGCTGGCGAAGGCCCGCGAGGAGCTGTCGAGCCGGCTGGACCGCGAGCCCACCGTGGCCGAGCTGGCGACCCTGATGAACATCACCGAGCAGCAGGTCGTCGAGGGGCAGATCGCCGCGAACGGCTACCACTCCTCCTCGCTGGACGCCGCGCTCACCGGGGACGGCCCGGAGAACGGCGAGGCCGTCCTCGCCGACTTCATCGGCGTCGAGGAGGAGCGGCTGGCCCTGGTGGAGGACTTCCACGCGCTGGCCCCGCTGATGGCCGAGCTGAGCGACCGCGACCGCGAGATCCTTCACATGCGGTTCGTCGAGGAGGCCACGCAGGCGGAGATCGGCGAGCGGCTGGGCTGCTCGCAGATGCACGTGTCGCGTCTGATCAAGCGGATCATCACCCGGCTGCGGACCGGCATGCTCGGTGAGCTGGGCTGCGCCTGACGCCCCCGCGGCACGCCGAAGGCGCCCCTGACGGTCCTGAACCGGCCCAGGGGCGCTGTCGCGAAGAGCGAGGGAGAAAGGGGCCGTGGCGTTCAGCCGCCGGTGAGGTCGATCACCGCGCGAACGCGTTTGCCGACCGGTACGCGCTCCACGCCGACGTCCCGCGCCAGCGCGCGCACGATCTCCAGTCCGTGCCGTCCGATCCGCTGCGGGTCGCGCGGGAAGACGCGGGGCAGGGCGCCGTTGCTGTCGTAGACGGCCACCGTGAGCGTGGTGTCCGTGCCCTCCAGCTCCAGGATGTACGGCCCGTCGCTGTGCCGGTCGGCGTTGGTGACCAGTTCGCTCACCACCAGGAGCACGGCGCCCTCCGCCTTGGCGTCGACCGTGGCGCACCACTCGGTCCTCAGCTGCTCGAGGAACTGCGCGGCGAAGTGCCGCGCCTCGGCGATGCAGCCCTGCTCGCCGGTGAAGTGTGCCGCCCGCCGCAGCGGTTCCACGGGCACGTCGAAACCAGTCGGTATCACTACCCCGTCCAAGCGATAGGTCATGCGTTTCCCTCTGCGACGCCGGGTCGGCCGGACGATGCGCACCGGTCCTGGTACCCCGAGTCGGCCGGGGCAGTCCTGCTGATCGGTGTTCGATTTCCCCGCCGGGGAAACCGGTATGCCTGACCGGCGCGCAGGGGGCGCCGTGCACGGGCCGACAGCCGTACGTACGGAGCCTGACCGCCCTGCCCGCGGTGGCGCTGGGCGGCGGCCACGGAACGCCGGGGCGGCGCACACGCGGGTCCACCGGGGGCGGCGGACCCGCGCGGACGGACCTCCCGGCGGGCGGCCGGGGCAGGCGCTGCTTAGCGTGCACACGTGAGCGCACACTCCCCTCCTCCGCGGTCCCCGTTCCACGGCTGGGTGCCCGCCCTGGTCACGGTGGCCGGCTCACTGGCCGCGATGGGCGTGGTGGCGGCGCTGGGGCTCTGGGCGGCCGGAGCGGCCGGCCTCCCGGAGGGCGCCTTCGGTCCGGTGCTCGCCGCCGTCCTGGTGCTCGCCGTGGGCGGCACGGTACGGCTCTCCGGGGACGCCGGCGGTCTGGCCGACGCGGAGGGCGGCCTGACGGTGATCCCGCTGTCCGTCACCCTGACCGGGGCGCTGGTGCTCGGCTGGTGCTTCCTGCGTCCGCTGCGCCGCCGCACGGCGGTGGGCGCGCCCGGGCCGGCGGGGTGGGCGGCGCGGGTCGCCGTGCTGTGGCTGCCGGCGGTCCTCGGTCTGGCGCTGGCCGCCCGGCGCACCTTCGAGGTCCCCCTCGGGGACGACCTGCTCGGCGACCTGGGCGAACTGTTCGGGGTGCGGCCGGTGGCGGGCTTCGCCGCGGACGTGCTGCCGACCGTGCTGACCGGCCTGGTGTGGCTGGCGGGCGTGCTGATGGTGGCGCTGCTGATGTCACGCGGTGCGCCGCTGCCGCCCGGGCCGGCGCGGTTCCGGGCGGGGGCGCGGCCCGCGGCACGCGCGGTGGTGGGGCTGCTGCTCGCCTCCGTGGCCGTCGCGCTCGTCGTCGCGCTGGTGGTGGCCGCCACCCGGGGGCGTCCGGCCGAGACGTTCGCGGTGATCCTGCTGGGGCTGCCCAACGTGGCCTGGCCGGCGCTGACCATCGGGCTGGGGGCGACCTGGGAGGGCAGGGTGGAGGGGCCGTTCGGGCTGCCCATGCCGCGGGTGCTGGACGAGGTGCTGCGCACCCCGGACGTCTCCGAGCTGAACCTGGGCTCGCTCGTGGAGCACGACGGCGGCCGCTGGTGGTGGCTGCTGGTGGCCGCCGCGGTCCTGGTGGCGGGCGCGGCCTGCTTCATGGCGGCCGCCTCGCCCGCGGGGGTGCCGCCCTGGCAGCACGCCGTGCGGCTGGCGGTGGCGCTGGCCCTCGCGGTGCTCACGATCGGCTCGACGGCCCGCGTCTCCGCGAGGATCGGCCTGTCGGTGCTCGGCATCGGCGACCTCGGCGAAGGCCTGTCCGGGCAGGTGCTGCTGGAGCCGCGGCTGTGGGGCGCGTCGGGGCTGGCCCTGCTGTGGGGCCTGGTCGCGGGCTTCGCGGGGGCGTGGGCGGTGCGGGGAACCGGGCGGCGGAAGCGCTGAGGGACGGTCCGGTCTCAGGCGACCGGGACGCCGAGGACGCGGGCGGCGCGCTGCATCCGCAGGGCGTCCACCGATTCGGCGAGGAGTTCGTACTCCGTGGTGTCGTCGCCGGTGGCGACCCGCACCATGCGTCCGGCGGCGAGCGTCTCGGCCACCTGTTCCTGCCGCTCGACGTCACCGCACCAGGTGCGCAGCACGGTGGGGACATCGGGCACGCCGTCGGGGACGGGGACGAGCGCGCCCGAGGGTAAGTGCTCGGCCTCGGGCTGCGGGTCGAGGCGCTCGGCGATCCACAGGGCACGGTCACGCAGCCACCACAGGGCGAGGGCGAGGGTCGGCGCCCGGTAGGTGCCCAGGGGCACCCCGATACGCCGGCCGTCACAGACCCCGTACGCCGTGACGTGGCACAGGAATTCGTCGTGCACGTTCCCTCCCCCGCTGCGTGCTCGCCCGCCGGTTCCGGGCCGGCTGCCCGCTCCGTGGCTCGCGTGCTGTGCGTGAGGGCGCCGTCGCGCGGTGTGAAGCGCTCTCGTGTCGAGTATGTTCACCGCTGAAACACTGTCACCATATGTTTCCGGCCAGTCTCCTGGCATATGCAAGGCGTTTCCTGGCCGAAACGACGCGGGTGCGCACATCGCCCGAGGTGACCGGTGTGCGGCCGGGCCCGCGGGGCGGGACGCACGGGCCGGGACGGCCGTGGCCCGGCCGCCGGCCCCGCGAGGGGGACGGCGGCCGGTGACGTGCGGTCACTGCCTGACGATCGCGTCGATGCGCGTCAGCTCCTCGTCGGAGAAGTCGAGGTCGCGGGTGGCGGCGACGCTGTCCTCCAGCTGCTGCGGGCTGCTCGCGCCGACCAGCGCGGAGGTGAGGCGGCCGCCGCGCAGCACCCAGGACAGGGCCATCTGCGCGAGGCTCTGGCCGCGGGCGGACGCGATGTCGGCCAGCGCGCGGAGCCGGCCCACCAGCTCCTCGGTGAGGGCGTCGGTGTTCAGGAAGGGGCTGTCGCTCGCGGCCCGGGAGTCCTCGGGGATGCCGTCCAGGTAGCGGGAGGTCAGCAGGCCCTGCTCCAGCGGGGAGTAGGCGATGGAGCCGACCTGGAGCTCGTCCAGGGCGTCCATCAGGCCCTCGTCCTCCGGGCGGCGGTCCAGCATCGAGTAGCGCGGCTGGTTGATCAGCAGCGGGGTGCCCAGCTCGCCGAGGATGCGGGCGGCCTCCCGGGTCTGCTCGGCGTTGTAGTTGGAGACGCCGACGTACAGCGCCTTGCCCTGCTGCACCGCCGAGTGCAGGGCGCCCATCGTCTCCTCGAGCGGGGTGTCCGGGTCGAAGCGGTGCGAGTAGAAGATGTCGACGTGGTCCAGGCCCATCCGGCTCAGGCTCTGGTCCAGCGAGGACAGCAGGTACTTGCGCGAACCCCATTCGCCGTACGGGCCGGGCCACATCAGGTAGCCGGCCTTGGTGGAGATCACCAGCTCGTCGCGGTACCGCGCGAAGTCGGCCTTCAGCGCCTCACCAAGGACGGACTCGGCGGCGCCGGGCGGCGGGCCGTAGTTGTTGGCGAGGTCGAAGTGCGTGACGCCCAGGTCGAAGGCGCGGCGCAGGATGGCCCGCTGGGTCTCGGCCGGGCGGTCGGGACCGAAGTTGTGCCAGAGGCCGAGCGAGAGCGCGGGCAGCTTCAGGCCGCTGCGTCCGGCGCGCCGGTAGGGCATGTCCGCGTAACGGTCGGGGTGTGCGGTGTACAACGCGACTCCAGAGGGGTTGTCCCACGTCTTGGCGTTCGTCTTGCGTTCGTCTCGGCGGTTCGTCGAACCGCCCGTCCACTCTGTCGTGACCTGCGGGGAGCGGTCCAACAGAAGAATCCGATGGAATTGTGCGGCTACGCTTCTCAATCATGGAACTGCGCCATCTCCAGCACTTCGTGGCCGTCGCCGAGGACCGGCACTTCACCCGTGCGGCGGAACGGCTGATGGTCTCCCAGTCGGGCCTGTCGGCGTCCGTCCGGGCGCTGGAGCGCGAGCTGCAGACACCGCTGTTCGTGCGGACCACCCGCAGGGTGACGCTCACCGAGGCGGGGCGGGCGCTGCTCGCGGAGGCCGAACGCATCCTGGCACAGGTGCGGGCCGCGCACGAGGCGGTGGCCGCGGTGCAGGGCGTGCTGCGCGGCACCCTCGCGGTGGGGACGGAGCAGTGCATCGCCGGGGTGAACGTGGCCGGGCTGCTCGCCGCGTTCCGACGGCGCCACCCGGACGTGGAGATACGGCTGCGGCAGTGGGGCTCGGCCGCGCTCGCCGAGGAGGTCGCGGCCGGGCGGCTGGACCTCGCCTTCGCCTACCGCACCGACGCGGACCCGGACCAGCTGCGCGCCGTGCCGCTGACCGGCGAGCCGATGACCGTGCTGTGCCACCCCGGTCACCGGCTCGCCCGCGCCGGGGCGCCGGTCACCCCGCAGGAGCTGGCCGGCGAGGTGTTCGTCGACTTCCACCCCGACTGGGGCCCGCGCCGCGCCACCGACGCGGCCTTCGCGGTCGCGGACGTGCGGCGCACGGTGGCGCTGGAGGTGAACGACGTGCACAGCCTGCTCGACCTGGTCGACGAGAACCTGGGCGTGGCGGTGGTGCCGCGGCACTTCCGGCACAAGCGCCCGTCCCTCACCGCCCTGCCGCTCAAGGACACCGGCGAGGCGGCGTACGAGACGGTGGCGCTGGTGCCGTCGCCGCGCGCGACCAGCCCGGCGGCGCGGGCGCTGATGGAGCTGCTGGACACCGGGGCGCGTGACGCCGGAAGGTGAGCGAGTCTGGAGCCATGCATGCCAAGGACATCCTCATCGACGGCTTCGGCCGCGTCCGGGAAGAGGTCCACGCCGCCGTCGAGGGTCTCGGCCCCGACGAGCTCGCCGCCCGGCCCGCGCCGGACGCCAACAGCATCGCGTGGCTGGTGTGGCACCTCACCCGGATCCAGGACGACCACGTGGCGGACGCCTTCGGGCTGGAGCAGGTGTGGCCGGCCGACGGCTGGGAGAAGCGGTTCGGGCTCGGCCTGCCGCGCGGCGCGACCGGGTTCGGGCACACCCCGGCGCAGGTCGCCGAGGTCCGCGTCGAGTCGGCCGACCTGCTGACCGGCTATCACGACGCCGTGCACGAGCAGACCCTGGGCGCCCTGCGGACGCTCACCGCCAAGGACCTGCGACGCGTCGTCGACGAGAACTGGGACCCGCCGGTCACCCTGGGCGTGCGGCTGGTCAGCGTCCTGTCCGACGATCTCCAGCACGTCGGACAGGCCGCCTACGTCCGCGGGCTGTTTCAGAGCGCCGCTTCGTAACCCGGCAGGACGACGTCCCGGATCAGCGCGGCGCGCTCGTCGTACGGCAGGAACGCGCTCTTGACCGCGTTCAGGGTGACCGTGCGCAGGTCCTCGGCCGTCCAGCCGGCCTGCTCGACCAGCAGGGTCATCTCCCGGGTCATGGTGGTGCCGGAGACCAGGCGGTTGTCGGTGTTGACGGTGACGCGGAAGCCGAGGTCCTTCAGCGGGGTGATCGGATGCTCGGCGATCGAGGTCGCGGCGCCGGTCTGGAGGTTGGAGGTGGGGCACATCTCCAGGGCGATGCGGCGGTCGCGGACCCAGGAGGCGAGCCGGCCGAGCTTGCCGCCCTCGAGGTCCGGGATGTCCTCGGTGAGGCGCACGCCGTGCCCGATGCGCTGGGCGCCGCACACCTGGAGGGCCTGGTGGATGCTGGGCAGTCCGTGGGCCTCGCCGGCGTGGATGGTGAACGGCACGCTCTCGCGGCGCAGGTGCTCGAAGGCGGCGAGGTGGTCGGCGGGCGGGAAGCCGTCCTCGGCGCCGGCGATGTCGAAGCCGACGACCCCGGCGTCCCGGAAGGCGACGGCCAGGTCGGCGGCCTCGCGGACCCGGTCGAACATCCGCATGCCGCACAGCAGCGTGCCGACCCGGACGGGCGTGCCGGCGGCGGCCGCCTTGGCCATGCCGGCGGCCAGACCCTCCTGGACGGTCTCCACGACCTCGCGCATGGTCAGCCCGCCCCGGGTGTTCAGCTCGGGGGCGTAGCGCACCTCGCCGTAGACGACCCCGTCGGCGGCGAGGTCGAGGACGTACTCCTCGGCGGTGCGCAGCAGGCCCTCGCGGGTCTGCATCACGGCCAGGGTGTGCTCGAAGGTGGCGATGTAGCGGACCAGGTCGCCGGAGTTCGCGGCCTCCACGTACCAGGCGGCGAGCTCGTCCGGGTCGGTGGTGGGCAGCGGGTGGCCGACGGTCTCGGCCAGCTCCACGACCGTGGCCGGGCGCAGGCCGCCGTCGAGGTGGTCGTGCAGGACCGCCTTGGGGAGGCGGCGGATCGTGTCGGCGTCTATGCGCGTAGATGACATGGCTGGCGGTTCCTCGGCGTGTGGTTCGGCATGGTGGATCAGACGGCGGGCCGGAGCAGGTCCCAGCGGTTGCCGTACAGGTCCTGGAAGACGGCGACCGAGCCGTACGGCTCGTGGCGCGGCTCCTCCAGGAAGGTCACCCCGGCGGCGGTCATGCGGGCGTGGTCGCGGGCGAAGTCGTCGGTGTGCAGGAAGAAGCCCACGCGTCCGCCGGTCTGGTCGCCCACCCGGGCCCGCTGCTCCTCCCCCGCGGCGCGGGCCAGCAGCAGCGCGGCGCCGGTGTGCCCGGCGCCGGGCTCGACGACGACCCAGCGGCCGCCGTCCGGCCGGGGCGCGTCCTCGACGAGCCGGAAGCCGAGGGCCTCGGTGTAGAAGCGGATCGCCTCGTCGTAGTCGTGGACGACGAGGGTGACCAGGGCGATGCGTCTCATCGTCACCTCTCGCAGGGGTTGACCGGAGAGGTTATACGTAAAACTGCCGTATGCGCCAGTCCCGCCCCGGCGTCCGGTCCGGGGCGGGCCGACGTGACGCCTCACGGGTAGGCGTAGGTGTTCAGCGCGGCGACGGCGGCCGCGGGGTTCCCCAGGTCGTAGCGGTCGACGGCGAGGTAGGTGGGCTTCTTGCGGGCGGCCGGCTGGCAGAACCGGCGGGCGCGGTCGGCGAGCTTGGCGTTGTCGGTGGCGGCCGTGGAGGCGACGGCGGCGTCCCGGAAGTGGTTCATGACGAAGAGGGGCCGGAAGCCGGGCTCGGTGCGGGTCAGCGGGATCGTGGTGTTCGCGTCGTACCAGCGGCTGTGGCAGGACCAGTCGGAGGCGCCCACGCCCGGCCCCATGGACCAGTGGTTCTCGACGGTCCACTCCCGCTGGTACATCACACCGAAGCTGTCCCGCGTCAGCCCGGCCGACCGGTCCGCCTCCTTGCTGTGGTCGGTGAAGATCAGCAACCGGTGTCCGGCGGCGGCCAGTTCGCCCATCGTGGGCCAGCCGTGCTCGCGCACCCCGGTGCGGTCGGGGCGGTAGAGCACGTCCGACAGACCCCGCACCCGGTCCAGTTCGGCGCGCAGGACGCCCGGCTCGACGTAATCCTCGAGGAAGACGGTGACGAACTCCTCGGGGTGGGCGCGCAGGAAGTCGGTGATCCGCTGGAGGTCCACCCACAGGACGACGGGTCTGCGCACCAGGGTGCAGCTGTTGTGGCAGAGGATGGCGCCGTCCGGCGTCTGGTGGATGTCCAGCATGAACCCGCGCACGCCGTCGGCGAGTTGCTGTTGGACGCCACGGTTCTGGTTGGGGAAGAGGTCGATGAGGGGCGGGGCGAAACCACCGTCGACGCCGTTCGCGTAGGCGTTGTGCGCGGTGAGGAACGTGACCTGGTCCAGGGTGCGCCGCTCCCGCGGCGGCACGGGGCCGCCGGGCGTGTCGACCGGGGTGAGGTACCAGGACGCGAGGTCGCCGTCACCGCCCCCGACCGACAGCGGCGCGGGGTGAGTGGCTCCGGCGGGTTTCGGGGCGACGGTGAGCCGCCCGCCGGTGCCGGGTGCGGCGAGCGCGTACCGGTCGGCGCCGAGCGGGGTGAGCTGCCAGCGCGCCTCGGCGGCTCCGCAGGACACGGTGCGGGCCCGGTCGCCGGCCCGTCCGAGACAGACGCCGGGGCTGTCGGTGCTCTCCAGCAGGTGTCCGGCGCCGTCGGGGCGCAGGGACCACTGCTGGCGGTCCTCGTTCCCGCGCGGCCGATGCTGTTCGACCGTCCCGGAGGCGTCGGCGGCGTTGAGGCCGGTGACGGCGCTCTGGACGTAGTACGTGCCGGGCGGCGGCACGGTGTCGGCGACCGCCGCGGGCGCGGGCGCCGCGACCGCCGCGGCGAGCGCGGCGGTCGTGACGGCGGTGGCGAGCAGGGCGTGGGGGGTGCGCATGCGGTTCCCTTCGTCCGGAGGGGGCGGACCGTTCTCCGGGGCGCGCCGCGCCCCGGAGAACGGTCAGGTGCATGACATCACGCCCGGCCGCCGGCGTCAGCAGTACAGGTTGCCGCCGGGAGTCGTCCCGAGGATCCCGGTGAACTGCTGGTACTTCGTCACCCGGCTCTGCACCTGCGCCGGGTTCCTCCCGTCGCACTCCAGGGAGCCGTTGATGCTGCGGATCGTCTGGCCGAATCCGGCCCCGTTGACCATGGCCGCGTGCGGGGTCATGCTGCCCGGCCCCCTCTGGGTGTTCCAGTACCAGAGGGCGGTCTTCCAGGCGACGGCCGCGTCGTTCTGCACCAGCCAGGGGTTGTTGAGCAGATCGATGCCCAGCGCGTCGCCCGCCGCCTTGTAGTTGAAGTTCCAGCTCAGCTGGATGGGGCCACGCCCGTAGTAGGCGGCCTGGCCGGCCGGGCAGCCGTACGGCTGGCTCCAGTCGCAGTAGTGCGGGTAGTTGGCCTGGTTCTGCTCCACGACGTGCACCAGGCCGCCGGTCTCGTGACTGACGTTGGCGAGGAACGCGGCGGCCTCCTGCTTCTTCACCGTGTCGCTGCCGGTGTTGGCGAAGCCGGGGTAGGCGCTGAGCGCGGCGGTGAGGCCGCTGTACGTGTAGAAGGGGTTCCGGTTCGGGAACATCCGGTTGAACTGCGCCTCGGTCACGACGAAGTTCCCGACGGGCGTCCCGGGCCCGTTGTCACAGGCGTACGGCTCCCAGTACCAGGTGCTGATGGTGGGGTCGTAGCCCGGGTTGGCGTGTTCGGCCACGTACGCCTTGCCGTCGGTGTAGCGGACGATCGCGCCCGCCTCGTACCACTGTCCGGCGACCCAGGCGGGGTAGCTGGAACACGCGGCCGCGGTGGCGGCCGAGGCGGTCGTGGTCGCGGCGGGGAGCAGCAGGGGCGCGCTGCCGGCGAGGACGAGGGCAGCGGTCACGGCGGCGATACGACGTCTCGACAAGGGATCAACTCCTTCGCGGAACACGGCCGCTCCCGGGACGAGGACATGCCGGGGCGAGACCTCGCCCGCACGCGCCGGCGGGGCCGGTCACGGCGTGGGCGCGGCCGTGGTGGGGGGTGTGGAGCACACTCAAGCGCTTTGGTCTGTACCAGTCAAGGGTCCAGACCAGTCAGAGTGGCGCGTACACGCCCACGCGCCCCTCGGACGCGTGGCCGCGGCATGCGGCGCCCCGCCCTCGCGTCGCCGGCCGGGGCGTCATGATCACCCGGCGGCCCGGCACGCCGTCCGGCGGCCCGGTCCGCCCCGGCAAGGACATCCGGTTCCTCGGCGGCCACGGGATCCCGCCGCTGTCCCGCGAGGCCGGCTCCGGTCCACGCGCGCGGACGCTCGCGGACCACACCGTCCTGAAGAGCGGAGCGGCGTTCCCATCTGCTCCCGCGTCGGTGACCAGGCACGGTGAGGGGGCGGCGTCCGACTACACATAAAGGGGAAATAAGCGCACAATGGGATATACGCGGCGCTTCCCGCATACCGCACCCAGACGCGGTCAGGCCTGCTAGTCAAAGGAGAGGACCATGGCCAACGTCTCACACCAGCGCGGTGATCTCTCCAGCCATCCGGACGCACCCGAGATGCGCGCACGGTACGAGCGTGTCCTCGGCAGCCGTGACGTGGCCTTCGTGGACGGGCCGGTGTTCCTGCTCGGCCTCTACTGCGCGGTGTCCCCGTGGGTCCTCCACTACACGACGAGCCAGCCGTCGCTCGTGGCGCACAACCTGATCGTCGGCATCGCGATCGGCCTGCTCGCCCTCGGATTCACCGCGGCCCCCTCGCGCATGTACGGCCTCAGCGGAGCCATGTGCGCGCTGGGCATCTGGATGATCATCTCGCCATGGGTGGTGGGCACCGACCCCGACGCCGGAGTGATCTGGAACAACCTCATCATCGGCGCCCTCACCGTGATCCTGGGCACCGCCTGCGCCGCCACCGCGGCCAGGGCCGCTTCCAAGTCGTCGCGGTCGTCGTAGAGCCCACGAGGACTCCCTCACCCCCGGCCGGTCCGCGCGCCCCGCGGACCGGCCCCTTCTCCGCGCGTGTGCCGCGTCGCCCGGCGCCTTCGACGACTGCCGCCGCGGGCAGCGGGCAGACGCACCTCAGCGGAGGACACGGAAAGGGGAGACATGGAGATCGACGGCATCATCAGCGCCCTCGTCATCGGCGTCGTCATCGGCGTCCTGGGCCGACTGGTCGTCCCGGGCCGCCAGCGCATCGGAGTGCTGTGGACGATCCTCGTCGGCATCGTCGCCGCCCTCATCGGCTCGGCCCTCGCGGCGGCGTTCGGGGTGGCGGACACCAAGGGTGTGGACTGGGTGGAGTGGCTGATCCAGATCGGCCTCGCGGCGGTGGGCGTGGCCGCCCTGGACCGCACGAAGGCCGGCCGCTGAGGCGCGGCGCCTCCGTGCGAGCGGTGGCCGTCCCGCGGGCCGTGGTCTGCACGCCCGGTGGGACGGCCACCGCTCCCGCATGTGCGGCGATGCACGGCCGTGCGGCCGGCTCCGCCGGCATCCGCGCGGTCCCGCTCCTGTCGGCCCGGAGCCGGCCGCCACGGCCCCTTGATCCGGCCCCGCGTCGAGCGGCCCCTACCGGCGGTCGCGTCGGTGCGGAGCCGGACCCGGGCCGTGTCCTCCCCGCCCGTGCCCCGGCCCGGGGGCGGGCTCGTACACGTACGGCGTCGTGACCGTCAGGGCCGTGAAGCCCAGGCGCCGCAGGATGGGGCGGCTCTGCGGCGAGGCGTCGACGTGGAGGTGGCGGCGGCCGCGGGCGGCGGCGACGCGGGCGCGGTGGGCGACCAGGGCGCGGTAGACGCCGCGGCCCCGCCACTCCGGTACGGTGCCGCCGCCCCACAGCCCGGCGAACGTCGTGCCGGGGGTCAGTTCCAGGCGGGCCGCGCTCACCGGTTCCTCGCCGGCCAGGGCGAGGACGGCGACGACCGCGTCCGGGGTGGCGGTCAGCGCGTCGAGGAGCCGGCGGCGCAGGCGGGACGCGTCGTCACCGAAGGCCCGTTCGTGCACCTCGGCCACCCGGTCGACACCGGTCCGGTCGGTGACCGGTACGACCCGGATGCCGTCGGGCACGTCCACGTTCAGGGACAGCCCGCCGGTCTCCGCCGCCATCAGCGTCTCGTCCGGCTCCGGGGTGAACCCGGCCGCGGTGAGCCGCCGGCCGAGGTCCGCCGGGGTGTCGTGGGCGTACAGCTTCCACTCGAAGGCGAGGCCGTGAGCCGTGTAGTGCGCGATCTGCTCCGCGATCGCCGCGTCCGCCTCGCCGGGCGAGGCGAGCCCGGACCAGACGACGCCGTTCCAGCCGTGCGCGGGGGCGGTGCGGCGCACCACCCGGCCGACGCGTTCGACGTGGTCGTCGGGGCCTTCGGGACGGGCTCCCTGTCGCATCTCGCGGTCGTAGAGGGCGAGCAGGGCCGGTGTGGTGGAGGCATGCATGCCAGGAGTGCATCAGCCGCCGGTCACGGGAGCAACGGGATTAGGGTGGCTCACGACCGAGCCGCCGGAGGAGACGGGACCATGGCTGTGCGGGACGACGAACTGCCGTATCTGCGGCGTTGCGTGGAACTGGCCGCCGAGGCGCTGGAGGCGGGCGACGAGCCGTTCGGCTCGGTGCTGGTGTCCGGGGACGGCACGGTGCTCGCCGAGGACCACAACCGGGTGGCGTCCGGTGACCGCACCCGGCACCCGGAGTTCGAGCTGGCGCGCTGGGCGGCGGCGCACATGACGCCCGGGGAGCGAGCGGCCGCCACCGTCTACACCTCCGGGGAGCACTGCCCGATGTGCGCCGCCGCCCACGCCTGGGTGGGCCTGGGACGCATCGTGTACGTCGCCTCGTCCGAGCAGCTGGCGGCCTGGCTGGCGGAGCTGGGCGTGCCCGAGCCGCCCGTGCGGACCCTGCCGGTCTCCGCGGTCGCCCCGGGTGTGGCCGTGGAGGGGCCGGTGCCTGAACTGACCGGGGACATCGCGGCGTTGCACCGGCGGTTCCACCGGCGAAGCGACTGACGAAAGCCGCCCCGGGGCCGTCCGGCACGGCGGACCCGGGGCGGCGGAGCGTTTCCGCCGGGCGGTCAGCCGCCCGTGCGGAGCCGGGCGCGGCGGTAGAGGGCGATCCCGCCCAGGAACAGCGCGGCGCCGGTCGCGAGCACCGGGACCGTCCGGTCCGCGCCCGTCTCGGCGAGCGCGACCTGCTCCGCGGGGGCCGCCTGCCGCGGCACGGGGGCGGGAAGGGTGCGGGCCGGCACGATCCGATCAGGGACGGGCTCCGCCGGACGCTCGCCGGGGGTGTTGACGGAGCTGTTGTCCGTGGCCGGGTTGCCGATGCCGACCACGTTCACGCTGTTGCCGCTCACGTTGACCGGGACGTGCGCCGGCAGCTGCACGCCGTTGCCCGACAGCAGGCCCGGCGAGCCCTGCGCGTCGCTCTCGGCGGACGCACCGGAGGTGCCCGACGCACCGGACGCGCCCTTCGCGGAGCCGCGGGACGCGTCCTCCTGCCGGACGTCCTCGTTGACACAGGCGTTGCCCGCGGCCGGGTTGAGGAGGCCCACCACGTTCACCGTGTTCCCGCACACGTTCGCCGGGACGTGCACCGGGAGCTGCACGGAGTTCCCGGACACCGCTCCGGGCGATCCGGCCGCGACGCCCCCCGCCCCGGAATCGGCGTACGCCGGCATCGCCATGGCCATCGCGCCGGACACGGCGGCGACGGCGATCACACCGTTTCGGGTAACCCTTCGCATAGGTTCCCTGCCCTTCCAGACTTGGTCGCGAGCGTTCGCCCGCCACCGGATAGAACGCGGGCGTGGCATCCGGGTTATGGCTCCTCCGTATGCCGCATCCGGTTCACCCCCCAGGGGGTCCCGGCGTTCGAACCCCCGGCAAAGTCCGTCGAACCCCCGGTGCCCGAACACACGGACGCGGGACCGCCGCCGGCGCCGCGCGTCCGACGGGCGGGTGCGGCGGGACCCGCTTATGGTGGGCGAGGGCGCCGGTCGGGGCGCCTTGGGAGGCTTCGATGCTGGGCGAGCTGTCCGAGCGGCTCCGGGGCGGTGACCGCGCGAACGCGCTGCCGCCCTCCTTCCGGCGTGGCGCGGCGGCCGGAGCGGTCGGGCTGGTCCTGCTGGCGACCGGCCTGACGGCCACCGGCCGCGACGAGCCGGACCTCGGCCGCTTCCACGACCAGACGATCGCGTGGGCGGCCTGCGAGGGCACGGAGGTGCCGGAGGACCTCCAGTGCGGGACGGTCACCGTGCCGCTCGACTACGCCGACCCCGGCAAGGGCACCCTCGAGCTGGCGCTCGCCCGCTACCGCGCGTCCTCCGACGACCCCCGCGGCTCGGTGCTGCTGAACTTCGGCGGTCCGGGCGGCTCCGGGGTGCAGGGGCTCGCCCAGGGCCGCAAGGACTTCCTCGGTCTGACCGACGACTACGACGTGGTGTCGTTCGACCCGCGGGGCGTGGGCCGTTCCTCCCCGGTGAGCTGCGGGACCGACGCCACCAGCCGCGCGCTGGAGGCGACCGACGGCGAGGAGACGGGCGATCCGCGGGACGCGCTGCGGCAGTTGCGCGAGGTGGCGGCCGAGTGCGAAAAGAACTCCGGGCCGGTCCTCGCCCACATGGGCACCGTGGACGTGGCCCGCGACCTGGACGTGATGCGTCAGGCGCTCGGCGACGAGAAGCTCAACTACCTCGGGTTCTCCTACGGGACCCGCCTCGGCGCGGTCTACGCGGCCCGGTTCCCCGACAAGGTCGGCCGGATGGCGCTGGACGGTGTGGACACGCTGACCGAGCCGCTGGCCGAGCAGGGGCTCGCCAGCGCCCGCGGGCAGCAGACGGCGCTGGACAACTTCCTCACCTGGTGCACCGAGGAACTCGCCTGCCCGTTCGGACAGGACGCGCGCGCCGCCCGCGCACAGGTCGTGGAGCTGGTCCGCTCCCTCGACGACACCCCGGTGCCGTCCGCCTTCGGCTACGAGTTCACCGGCCAGGACCTGGCCGGCGCCATCGCTCAGGGCCTCTACGCCAAGGAGATGTGGCCGCTGCTGCAGCGGGCGCTCGCCGAGCTGGTGGAGGACGGCGACACGAGCGGCGTGGAGTCCCTCGCGTCCGGCGGGACGGCCCCCTCCCCCGCGCGCCCGGACGAGCCGCTCGCCGACGCGGAGGACGTGCCGCTGGACAACCTGCCGGCGGCGCTGATGGCGGTGAACTGCGCCGACGACCCCGACCGTCCGGACGCGGAACACCTCGCCGGGGAGCTCACGCGCCTGCGTGAGACGTACGAGGAGGCGTCTCCGGTGTTCGGGCCGTACCGGCTGGCGCAGGTGGTGCTGTGCCACGGCCGGCCCAAGGGGACCGACTACATCCGCGAGCAGGTCAAGGACCTCGACACCCCGAAGATGCTGCTGGTGGGCACCCGGGGCGACCCGGCCACCCCGTACCACTGGACGGAGCAGACGGCGAAGCGGCTGGGCCCGTCGGCCGTGGTGCTGGACAACCGCGGCGAGGGCCACACCGGCTACGGTTCGTCCGAGTGCGTCCACCGCAAGGTCGACGACTTCCTGCTGCACGGCACGCTCCCGCCGAGCGGCAGCTCCTGCGGCGCGGAGGACGAGAACCGGATCTGACGCGGACCGGGCCCCCTCGCCCCCTTCACCCGGAGGCCTCCTCGGGGCCCCGCTCCTCGTCCGCGTCCCCGCCGGGCCGCAGTGTCCCGGCGACCCGCCCCGCGTCCGGCACGGACACCGCGATCCGTACGCACGGCGACGGGGGCCGGAGGTCCAGGACGACCACCGGGACGCCCGCCCGCACGGCGACGAAGTCGCGGCCCAGGACGTGCTCCCGCTCCCCCACGCAGAACCGTCCCGGCCGGCAGCGGCCGACGACCGGTGTGCCGCGCAACGCGCGCCACCAGTCGGGCTCCACCCCGGTCGCCGCCACCCGGGGCAGCGGCACCCGTACCGCGCGGCGGCGCGCGAGCAGCGCCTCCCGCCACGACAGCCGGACGGTGACGGTCCCCCCGCCCCCGTCCCGCTCCACGACCGAGCGCGCCATCGGCGGTCGCCTCCCCCTCCAGCGTGCACCCCCGACCGCGGCGGCCCGAGTCCGCCCGACGGTCGCTTCGCACCGAATGCCCTGCCTCGGATTCCGCCCTATGGTGCTGTCATGGAGCACGATCTGAGCCCCTCCGCCCTCGCCGGGCTTCGCCGGCCGCGCCCCTACCCCGCGGTGTCGGTGCTGACGCCGACCAACCGCCGCAATCCGTTGAACACCGAGGACGCGCTGCGGCTGCGCGGCATGGTGGCCGAGGCGAAGAAGAAGCTGGAGTCCGACCCCGCGGTCTCCCGGGACCGGCGCGCCGACGTGGCCGCCCAGCTGGACCGGGCCCTGGCCGAGGTCGATCTCGCGCACGCCGAGGACGGCCTGGTGATCTTCGCCGCCTCGGGCGAGCACCAGGTGTGGTCGCTGGCGCGCAGCGTCCCGGAGCGCGTGGTGCTCTCGGACACCTTCCTGACCCGCAACCTGGTCTCCGCGCAGACGGCGGAGCGCCCGTTCTGGGTGCTGTCCGTCGCCGCCGACCGTGCCACGCTGTGGAGCGGCGGCCCGGACCGGGTGACGGAGGAGCGGGCCGGCGGCTTCCCGCTGGTGCGCGAGGAGCCGAACTTCGACCCGGAGCGGGAGGAGAGGGTCGGCGACCAGCCCAGCAACTACCGGGACGAGGACACCCGCCGCTTCCTGAAGGAGACGGCCACCGCGCTGACCTCCCTGGTGCGCGCCCACCCGAGGCCGCTGTACGTCACCGGCGAGCCGGCGGCGCTGTCACTGCTGTGCGAGTTCGGCGGCGCCGGCAAGGACGCCGTGCAGGTGCCGCGCGGCGGACTGGCGCACGGCACACCGGAGATGGTGTGGCGGGCGGTGCGGCCGGTGCTCGAGGAGCAGGACCGCAAGCGCGCCGAGGAGGTGGCGCGCGAGCTGGAGTCCGCCCGCGGCCGCAAGGAGTTCGCGGCCGGTGTCGACGAGTTGTGGCAGAGCGCCCGCGAAGGGCGGATCCGGCTGCTGGCCGTCGAGGAGAACTACCGGATCACGGTCCGCGACGACGGCGAGCATCTGATCGTCGCCGAGGACGGCGACCTCGACGCCCGCGAGGACATCGTGGACGAGATCGTCGAACAGTGCCTGGAGACGGGCGCCGAGGTGCGTTTCGTGCCGGACGGCAGCCTGGCCGACGCGCAGGGCATGGCGGCGGTGCTGCGCTACTGACGGGCGGGCGGTGTGCGGATCGGCCACCGCACCCCCCCCTCGAACAGACACCCGGCTGCCGAACCCGTGAGTGAGCCGGTCCGAGTGTCTGACGCACCGTCATGTCACATGCGTATCATGGGACTTGGGGTGTCGAGCGGGTCCCGGATGGCTACTTCGCGGTAACTCCGCGGGACAGTGACATATGCCGGTGACACCACCTCGTCGTGTGTCGCCGAATCCCTCACAGGCCGTCGTGGGCTGTGCGACAGTCGTGACGGTCCCTCTCCGCCCGAAGGCCGTACCGTCCCGCATCGGAGTGCGTCATGCCGTCCTCTCTCCCCGCGGACCGCCCCGCCGCCCGGTCGCCGGGAGGCGGCCCGGTCGACGCGCTCATCTCGCAGACCCGGCGGCTCAAGGGCGAGGTGGACGCGGTGCGCCGCGACACCCCGGCCGACGCGGGGGACCCCCGGGAGCGCTGGCGTCGCGCGCTGTACGACCTGGCGATGCACCAGCTCGACGACCTGGACGAGCACCTGGCGCAGCTGCGGGACGACCCGCCGCCCGCGCCGGGCGTCCCGGCCGAGGAGTCACCCGCGCCGCCGGACCCGCCCCGCGCCTCCCTGCTCAGCCGGGTGGGCAGCGCGGAATGGCACCTCCTCACGGACGAGGTGAGCTGGTCCGGCGAGCTGTACCGGATCCTCGGCCGCGACCCGGCCGCTCCCCCGCTCACCCTCGACGAACTGCCCTCCCTCGTGTTCGACGAGGACCGGCCGCGGCTGACCGAGATGGTCACCGGCTGCCTGGTCGACGGCCGGCCCATCGACGGGGAGTTCCGCGTCGTGCACGCGGACGACGGCATACGGACCGTGCACATGATGGGCGAACCGGTGCTCGGCGCCGACGGCAGCACCGTCTCCATGTGGGCGGTCCTGCGCGACGTCAGCGAACTGCGCCGCTGCCGGAGGGCGGTGAGCGAGACCCGTGACTCGCTGCACCGGCACCGGCACGCCGCCGCGCGGAGCGAGCACCGGCTCGCGGTCGAGCTGCGGGAGGCCGTGCTGCCGACGTGGCACGGGTCCCTGCGCTTCCCGCGGCGCGGCCCGCGGGCCCTGGACGTGGCCGCCGCCCGTCTGCCCCCCTCCGGGCGCGCATCGGTCGGCGGCGACTGGTACGACGCCCTCGAACTGTCCGACGACGCGACCCTGCTCGGCGTCGGCGAGCTGACCGGACACGGCGTGGGCGCCGCGTCCGGCGTGGCCCTGCTGCTCGGGGCCGTCCGGGGCATGGCCCTGGCCGGCACCGCACCCGGCCCCCTGCTGGACTGCCTCGACCGGCTGCTCGACACCACCGCCCAGCCGACCCTGGCCGGCGCCGTCTGCCTGCGCTACCGGCACGACACCCGCACCGCGGTGTGGGCGCGGGCCGGCAGCCCCGCCCCGCTGCTCTACCGCGGCCGGGCGGGGCGGGCGCTCGACGCACCGCGGGGGGCGCTGCTGGGCGCCGCCCCGGGCACCGGACACGGGCAGGCCGAGGAGACCCTCGAGGTCGGCGACCTGCTCCTGCTGTACACCGACGGCCTGGTGCCCGGGCGTACCGGGACGGCCGCCGTCCACCGCCTCCTCTCCCTGGCGCCCCGGTTCGCCGGGGGCCGTTCCGCCCAGGACTGCGTCCGGGAGGTCGTACGGGAGGTCGGTGAAGGGGAGCGTGCCGAGCACGCCTGTGTGCTGGTGGCGCGGGTGGCCTCATGACGAGGGCGGAGTCGCCTGGCGGCGCGTGACCTCAGGCCTTGGCGCTGCCGCCCTTCCCCCACTGGTGGGGCAGCGCCACCTCGATCTCCTCCCGCAGCTCCTGGATCCTCGGGTACGAGGCGTACTCGGCGGTCAGCCGGTACATCTGGCGCAGCCGGTCCCAGGTGCGGCGCGAGGAGTTCTGGCCCATCGACACCAGGGCGAGCCGCGCGAACCGGTCGGCCTGCTCGGGATCGTCGGCGATGAAGCACGCGGAGGCCATCGACAGGAAGTCGAAGATCTTCGACCGCTGCTGGGCGTCCACCCGCAGGGCCAGCGCCTTGTCCGCGTAGTGCTGGGCGTGGACGGCCGCGCCCGGTTCGAACTCCGCCAGCGTCCGGTACGCCAGGGCCTGCATGCCGTACAGGTCCGCCTCGTTGAACAGCTGCATCCAGTCCGGCGGCGGCACGTCCCCCTTGTCGGAGACGAACAGGTCCTCGGCCTGGCCCAGGGTGCGGCGCATCGCCTGGCCCTTGCCCATGGACGCCTGCGCCCAGGCCTCGATGGTGTGGAACATGGCGCGGGTGCGGGGCAGCATCTGGTCGCCCGAGCCGGACTGGGCGAGCTTCATCAGGTCCAGTGCCTCGCCGGGCCGGCCCAGGTGCACCATCTGGCGTGCCGCGCGGGACAGCGCCTCGCCGGCGCGCGGGCGGTCGCCGCCCTCCCGTGCCGCGTGGGCGGCGATGACGAAGTACTTCTGCGCCGTCGGTTCCATGCCGACGTCGTGCGACATCCAGCCGGCGAGGACGGCGAGGTTGGCGGCGACACCCCACAGGCGCCGCTGCAGATGGGGCGGGTGGCGGTAGGCGAGCATGCCGCCCACCTCGTTGAGCTGCCCCACGACCGCCTTGCGCTGGAGCCCGCCGCCGCGGGCGGCGTCCCAGGCCCGGAACACCTCCACGGAGCGCTCCAGTTCCTCGATCTCCTGCGACCCGATGGGGGCGGCCTCGTAGCGGTCGAACCCGGCGGGTTCGGCGTGCAGGGGATCGTGCAGGCGGGGGGCGTCTGCGGTCAGGGCCGGATCGGTGTGCAGCCAGTCGTGCATGGCGCTGCTGAGTGCGGAGCCCGCGGTGAGGGCGGCGCCCGCACCCACCAGGCCGCGTCGGTTGAGCATGAGGTCCATTCCCGTGAATTCGGTGAGGACCTCGGCCGTCCGCTCGGGCGCCCACGGCATTCCGTCGGGATGTTCCGCACTCCCGGCGCGTGGCCGTTTCCCCGTACGCCCGTGCCGGACCAGACCGAGGTCCTCGATGGTCACGACACGGCCGAGACGCTCGGTGAACAGAGCCGCCAGCACCCGCGGAACCGGATCGCGCGGGATCTCTCCCATGTCGATCCACCGCCGCACCCGGGAGGTGTCGGTCGCCAGCTGCGGATGGCCCATGGCCGCCGCCCGCCGGTTGACCAGCCTCGCGAGTTCGCCCTTGGACCAGCCGGCCAGGCCGAACAGGTCCGCGAGCCGGGTGTTGGGTCGTCCGCTCACGTCAAGCCCCCAGGTTCTCGGCTGAGTTGACAGTAGCCCCGTGGGCCATGCCGGGCGACTATTCGCCAGGGTTCGCCAGGGTCCGCCAGATGGTGTGCCAGGGGCCCTCGGGTGTCGAGTAGGAACGCGCCACCACGACCCCGTCGCCGCAGGGGCATTCCCCCAGGGTGCGGCCGGGCGGCCGGGTTGGGTGGTGCGCTGACGTCGCAGGCACACGAAGGGATCTGTATCACCCATGTACGCAGCATCGTCCTCCGTGTCCGCCCCGCCCCGGCCGCTGCGTCCGCGTCCGTCGGACAGCGGCCCCTACCTCGCCCCCGCGCGGCCGGCGAACCCGGTGCTCGGCGCGGGCAACGCACGGCGCCTCGCGGGACCGGGCACCCAGCCGCTCAGCGGGAGGCTCGACCTGTCCGGCGCACAGGGCGCGCAGCTGCGCACGGCGCTCGCGTCGGTGCACCGCATCTGTCCGGAGTTCGCGCCGGTCCAGGTGCTGCGCCGCACCGGCCGGTCGGTCCTCCTGGTCGGCACCACGGGCCGCAGCACGGCGGTCGCCAAGTGCTTACTGGACCACTCCCCCGCGTGGAGCGAGCGCATCCGGCACGAAATAGCGGCATACCGCTCGTTCGTCCGGCAGCGTCCGCCCGTGCGGGTGCCCCGGCTGATCGCAGCGGATCCGGACAACTGCACGCTGGTCGTCGAGCGTCTGCCCGGACGGGTGGTGGCGCTCCAGCGGCACCCGGTGGAAGCGCCGCCCCGGGCGGACATCAGGGCGGCACTCGGCGCGATCTGCCGGCTCAACTCCTGGCGGCCGCCCGCCGGGACGTTCGACGCGCCGCTGGACTACGCGGCCCGCATCAACCGGTACCACGAGCTGGGTCTGCTCACCGACCGGGACCTCGGCGACCTGCAGAAGCTGCTGCACGGCATCGCCCTGGCGACGGGGCGGCAGGGCATGGGACAGTTCTGCCACGGCGACGCGCTGCTCTCCAACATCCTGATCTCACCGGCCGGTCCGGTGCTGGTGGACTGGGAGCACGCGGGCTGGTACCTGCCGGGCTACGACCTGGCGACCCTGTGGTCCGTGCTCGGGGACGCGCCCGCGGCCCGGCGCCAGATCAGCCAGATCGCCCAGGCGGCGGGCCCCGCCTCGCGCGACGCGTTCCTGGTGAACCTGATGCTGGTGCTGACCCGGGAGATCCGCACCTGTGAGACGGCCGTGCAGCGTTCGATGCACGAGTCGGTGCCGGCGCCCGCGGGGGGCCGGCCGGGGGGCGTGCCGTCCGGTGAGGAGCAGCGGCTGCTGCTGCGCCGGCTGCACGACGACTGCCAGCTGGCCCGGCGGGCCGTGCGCGCCGCGGTCGGCACCCGCTGACCCGCGCGGCACGACCGCCCCGCCGACGCCCGTGCGACTGCCCGCAGGCGACGACCGCCGCGGGCAGTCGGGCCGTCGCTGTCGGGCGGTCCCTCTCGGGCCGCCGCTCCCGAGCCGTCCAGAAAGGGACGACGTGCGGCCACGGCGCAGACGCCGCCGGGCGCGCCACCGGTGTAGACCGCTGACGCGCCGCAGGTCCCGCCGCGGACCGCCACGAAACTGCGCACACCGCGATTGACAAGGGAATTCGCGCCTTCCTGGGCATGATTGACGGATCATCGGCCTGCCGGTACCACTGACGGGTCACCCGACCGTCCCCAGGAGGCTGCAGTGCGAGAACTCGCCACCGAGCCCGGCCGTGCGGCCGGGCCGTCACGACGCGCCGTCCGGGGCGCTGTGGGCGCCCTGGCCGCGGCCGCGTTGACGCTGCCCCTGCTGGGCGCGGCGCCCGACCCGGCCCCGCCGGCCACCGCCCGGCTGCAACAGGCGTTCGCCTCCGCCGCTGCCGCGTACGACGTCCCGCAGAGCGTCCTGCTGGGCGTCTCCTATCTGCAGTCCCGCTGGGACGCGCACGGGGGCGCCCCGAGCGTCACCGGCGGTTACGGGCCGATGCACCTGACCGACGCCCGCGCCGCGCTCGCCTCCGCCGGGCACCACGCGACCGGCTCCGAGGACCCGCGCGGTGACGACGCGCGTCCCGCGCTGCGCCCCTCGGAGCTCGGCCTGGACACCGCGGAGCTGCCGGACCGGCTGACCACCCTGCCGAGGGCGGCCCGGCTGACCGGCCTGAGCGCCGGGACGCTGCGCGAGGACCCGGCGGCGAACGTGGCGGGCGGCGCCGCCCTGCTGGCCGAGGCGCAGCGTCGGCTGGGCGCGCCGGCCAGTGACGACCCGGCCGACTGGTACGGGGCGGTGGCGCTGTTCTCCGGCGCCGACGACCGCGCCTCGGCGACGGCGTACGCGAACGACGTGTTCGCGGTGATCCGGGAGGGCGAGGAGCGGGTCACGGACGCCGGGCAGCAAGTCGTCCTGGACGCCCGCCCCGGCGTGGCGCCCGACACCTCGGCGCTGGACCGCGCCGGGCTGCGCCAGGGCTCCGCGGCCGGCACGGAGTGCCCGAGGACGGTGTCCTGCGAGTGGATCCCGGCGCCGTACGAGGAGTTCGGCGAGGGCGACTACGGCAACCACGACCTGGGGAACCGGCCCGCCTCGCAGCGGATCCGGTACATCGTCGTGCACGACACGGAGGGCGCCTGGGAGGGCGTCCTCCACATGGTCCAGGACCCGACCTACGTGTCCTGGCAGTACAGCCTGCGCTCCACCGACGGCCACATCGCGCAGCACGTGAAGGCCGAGGACGTCGCCTGGCACGCGGGCAACTGGTACGTCAACGCGGCGTCGATCGGCCTGGAGCACGAAGGTTTCCTCACGGACCCCGACGCCTGGTACACCGAGGCGATGTACCGGTCCTCGGCCCGGCTGGTGAGGTACCTGGCCGACAAGCACGGCATCCCGCTGGACCGGCAGCACATCCTCGGCCACGACACGGTCCCGGGCACCACCACCGCCACCATCCCGGGCATGCACACCGACCCCGGCCCGTACTGGGACTGGCGGCACTACTTCGAGCTGCTGGGCAGCCCGCTGAGGGCCACGGGCAGGAAGGACTCCGGGGCCGTCACCATCCGGCCCGACTACGCCGCCAACCGGCCGGTGTTCACCGGCTGCGGGACCGCCGGGCAGCCCTGCGCCCCGCACGGGTCGAGCGCGGTGCGGCTGTACTCCGACCACGACGTGGACTCCCCGCTGATCAAGGACATCGGCCTCGGCTCCGCGCCGACCACCGGGGTGAACGACCTGTCCTCGCGGGTGTCCACGGGCCAGCAGTACGCGGTGGCCGGCCGGTGGGGCGACTGGACCGCGATCTGGTACCTCGGCCAGAAGGCCTGGTTCCGCAACCCGGCGGAGAACCCGGTCGCCGTGCCGGCCAGGGCGAGGGTGGTCACCCCGCGCGAGGGCCTGGACTCCGTGCCCGTGTACGGGCGCGCGTACCCGGAGGCAGCGGCCTACCCGGCGGGGGTGCCGGTGCAGGCGGTGTCGGCGCTGCCGTACAGGGTGCTCGCGGGGCAGAAGTACGTGACCGGCGGCAAGGTGCCGGGCGAGTACTACTACGCGGTGACCTTCGACCCGGCCTCGCACCGGGTGGTGCGCGGCGAGGAGCAGTACTACGAGATCCAGTTCGGCCACCGGGTCGGTTTCGTGCGGGCGGCGGACGTGACGGTCTCGTCGTCGTAGCGCGGGAGCGTGCGCCATGCGGCGGGCGCCCCCGGACCGGTGCGGTCCGGGGGCGCCCGTCGTCGTCCGTGGGTGAGGTCAGCCCTGCTGGAACAGCTCCGCCGGCAGCGGCTTGAGGAGGGCGTACAGGTCGTCGGTGATCGGGCGGTCCCAGGCGGCGATGGTCACCAGGACGTTGTCGCTGCGGTCGAACTGCACGCAGGAGATCCGGCTCTCGGAGAGCTTGACGCGGCGCACGATCAGCAGATTGTCGCCCTGCATCACCGGCACCTCCTCCGTGGAGACGACGGTGACCTCCTCGTCGTTCTCCAGCGCCAGCAGCAGCTGTCCGACCTCGAAGGGCACTTCGCCCTCGGGGACGTCACGGGCCGGGGAGCCCTCGGGCAGATTGCCGATGATCATCGCGGGACCGCGGCCGCCGAACAGGTCGTAGCGCAGGAAGACGCCGTGGCAGGTTCCGTCGGGGGCGGGCAGCAGGCCCGCGCCCAGGTTGCCGGGCCAGTCGCCCGGGTCCATGGCCAGTACGTCGAAATCGGGCCCGGCGGGTGTGGCACTACGGCGGCGGAGGAACGACATGCCGCCATGGTACGTGGCCGGAACCCGGTTCGGACGGCCGGGCGGAAGCCTCCCGGCCGTCCGGCCCGGCGTCTTCCGGCTCACTCCTCCCCGGGAACGGGCGGAACGACCGCCACCGGACTGTGCGCGTGCAGCAGGACCGCCTGGGTGACCGAACCCATCATGCGGGCGGGCGCGAACAGGCGGCGGCGGTGGCGGCCCACCACGACCAGCGAGGCGTCCCGGGACCCGCCGACCAGGTGACCGGCCGCGTCGCCGGGCTCCACGGCGACCTCGGCGGCGACCTCCGGGTGCCGTTCCCGGTACGGGGCGAGGAAGCCGTCGGCGAGGACGCGCGTCTCGTGCTCGATCGCCTCCTGGTCGGCCTGCGCGGGCGGCACCTCGCCGGGCAGCATCATCGTCTGCAGCGGCCACGGGTACGCGGTGACGACCCGCAGCCCGGTGCGGCGCAGGGCGGCCTCCGCGAAGGCGAAGCCGAGCGTCGCCGCGTCGGGGCCGTCGGCGTTCACCCCGACGACCACGGGGCCGTCCGGGCGGGGCGGCGCGTCCTCCTCGCCGTCGCGGCCGGGCCGGGGCACCACGACCACCGGGCACACGGCGTCACGGGCTGCGGCCAGGGAGTTCGACCCGAGCAGCAGGCTGGCGAAGCCGCCGCGGCCCCGGGAGCCGAGCACCAGCAGCCGGGCCTCCGCGCCTGCCTCGGGCAGCAGCGCGCCCGGCACGCCCTCCGTCACCACGTACTCGACGGACGGCGTGCCGCCCAGTCCGTCCACCCGGGCGCGCGCCTGTGCGAGCACCGGGTCCTCGTCCGCGCCGGGCGGCCCCGCGTCCCGCGCCTCCGGCCGGGTGCGGGGCAGGTCCGCGCGGACGTGCAGGACGCGCAGCGTCGCCCCGCGCCGCCGGGCGGCGTCCAGGGCCCACTCCAGGGCGCGCAGTCCGTCCTGGGATCCGTCCACCGCCGCGACCACCGGCTGGTCGTTCATGTGTCTCGCCTCCGGATACGGCATCGGGTCCGCGCCGTTCCCCGTGCGGTCCGGCGCGGCTCTCTGCGCATCACGTGTCCGGAAAAGCGCGCGGCACACGTCCGTGGGGCGGGGCGCGCCGCCGATCGGGTCAGGTCAGGTCGAAGTCGCCCTCGCGCGCGCCCGACACGAAGGCGCCCCACTCGGCGGGGGTGAAGATCAGGGAGGGGTTCTCCGGGCGGCCACCGTTGCGCATGGCGATGAAGCCCTCCACGAAGGCGATCTGGACGTCGCCCAGACCTCTGCTGCCGGACTGCCACTGTGCGTTGCTGAGGTCCAGCTCGGGCTTGTCCCAGCCCGTGAGCGGGCGCTGCTGGGTGGTGCTCTCGGCCACGTCCGTGCTCCTCCCGGTTGCCGTCGTCCGCGGCCAGCCTAGCGATCGGTCCGTCCTGCGGACAGGCCACGCCAGGGGGGTGCGGGAGGGGGTGCGGATGACGGTCGCGGGGCGGGTGCGGGGCGATGGGGCTCGCTCGCGCGGTTCCCCGCGCCCCTCAGGGCGTCGTCGTCGCGTCCTCGGATCGCGCCGTCGGAAAAGTGCAGGCCGGGCTCTTGCACCGGAGGGCGGTCGGCTGCGTTACTGGGGCCCGTGACACACGACCGAATGATCGGTCGACGGCAGGAGGACGGGTGGAGGGAAGGTCCTGATGACTCAGGCGGCGGACCTGCTGGACCCGGCGGAGCGGCTCGACCTCGACGGTCTGCGGGCCCTCCAGCTGGAGCGGCTGCGGAACTCCTTGCGGCACGCGTACGAGAACGTGCCGTTCCACCGGGAGTCCTTCGACAAGGCGGGCGTCCACCCCGACGACTGCCGTTCGCTGTCCGACCTGTCCCGCTTCCCCTTCACCACCAAGGCGGACCTGCGGGAGAACTACCCGTACGGCATGTTCGCCGTCCCGCGCGAGCGGATCCGCAGGCTGCACGCCTCCAGCGGCACCACCGGGCGCCCCACGGTCGTCGGCTACACGGAGAACGACCTGTCCATGTGGGCCGACATGGTCGCGCGGTCGCTGCGCGCGGCGGGCGGCAGGCCCGGCGACACCGCCCACATCGCGTACGGGTACGGCCTGTTCACGGGCGGCCTCGGCGCCCACTTCGGCGCCGAACGCCTCGGCTGCACGGTGATCCCCGCGTCCGGCGGCATGACGTCACGGCAGGTCACGCTGATCCAGGACCTCGAGCCGTCGGTCATCATGGTGACCCCGTCCTACATGCTCACCCTGCTCGACGAGTTCGAGCGGCAGGGCGTCGACCCGCGCTCCACCTCCCTGCGCGTGGGCGTCTTCGGCGCCGAGCCGTGGACGGAGGAGATGCGCCGGGAGATCGAGGAGCGGTGCGCGATCGACGCGGTCGACATATACGGCCTGTCCGAGGTGATCGGCCCGGGTGTCGCGCAGGAGTGCGTGGAGACCAAGGACGGGCTGCACATCTGGGAGGACCACTTCTTCCCGGAGGTCGTCGACCCGGTCACGGGCGAGGTGCTGCCCGAGGGCGAGCGGGGCGAGCTGGTGTTCACCTCGCTCACCAAGGAGGCCATGCCGGTCGTCCGGTACCGGACCCGGGACCTGACCCGGCTGCTGCCGGGCACGGCACGGGTGTTCCGGCGCATGGAGAGGGTGACCGGACGCAGCGACGACATGGTGATCCTGCGCGGGGTGAACCTCTTCCCCACGCAGATCGAGGAGATCGTGCTGCGCACCCCGGGCGTGGCGCCGCACTTCCAGTTGCGGCTGACCACGCGCGGCCGCACGGACCGGTTGACGGTGCGTGCGGAGGCCCGCCCGGACGCGGACGCGGCGGCCCGGGAGGCGGCGGCCCGGTCCATCGTGCAGGCGGTGAAGGACGGCATCGGCGTCTCGGTCGAGGCGGAGATCGTCGATCCGGAGTCGCTGGAGCGGTCGGTGGGCAAGATCCGGCGCATCGTGGACCTGCGGGAGCGGCGCGGCTGAGACCCGGCCCGGGGTGGCTCGGCCTACCGCCCGTCGGTCACGGTCCGCTCGACCGCGGCCGCCACCAGCCGCTCCCGCTCCTCGGGGGCGAACACGTCCGGCAGGGTGAGCTGTTCGACGATCAGCCAGTTCAGGGCGAGGTACAGCAGCTTGACGGCCGTGGCGTCACCGGGGAGGCCGGAGCCCTCGTGGTGGCGGACGTTCGCCTCGACGTCGGCCCGGACGCGCTCGGTGAGCACGGTGCGCAGTCCGGGCCGGCGGATGGCCTCCAGCCGCAGTTCGAGCAGGGCGAGGTAGCCGGTGCGGAACGAGGCGACACGGCCCACCAGTTCGCGCATGATCTCGGCGTACGTCTCCCGGTCCCGGCCCGCGGCACGCTGCCGCGCGACGGTCTCCTCGTCCGGCTGGAGCCGCTCGTAGACCCGGGCTCCGGCCTGGGTGAGCAGGTCGTCACGCGAGGAGAAGTAGTTCGACGCGGTACCGGGGGGCACGGCGGCCTCGGTGTCCACGGCCCGGAAGGTCAGTCCCCGCGCGCCGTCCCGCGCCAGCACCTCGATCGCCGCGTCCACCAGCGCGGCCCGCCGCGTCTCGTTCCGCCGCACCACATCCACCACTCCTCTCCACGGACCACTCCGGCCAGAGTAGTGCGGGTGGAGCGGCGGCCCTCGTACGGCCCCGCTCGCCCGTTGTCCACAGCCATTGACAACCCGCACCCCTGACACGAAAGTTTCATCTCGCGCGGCGATGTCCGGAAGTTACTTTCAGGCGGCTCGGGGCTGGACCCGGGAGGGTGGACGGATGACGGACGGCAGAGGGATCAGTCGGCGGCACGTGGGCGTGGGAGCGCTGGCGTTGGGCGGGGGGCTGGCGTTCGCCTCCTTGCCCGCGGATCCGGCGGCCGCGGCGGCCGCGTCCCGCGGGGGCGGTCGCCCGGCGCTGCGGCACGGGTCGGCGCAGCGGGCCGGGCTGCTGCCCGGTCCGCTGCGGCAACTCGTCGCCGACGCCGAGGCGTTCCTCCAGCCCTCCCCGGAACACCCCTGGTACGCGGGGGCCGTTCTGCTCGCCGGGCGGGGGCACACGGTCGCGCTGCACCAGCCCATCGGCATGGCCGTGCGCTACCAGGCGTACGACGAGGAGACCGACACCGGCGTCGAGTTCCCGGCGGAGCACCAGATACCGATGGCCGAGGACACCGTCTTCGACCTGGCGTCGGTGTCGAAGCTGTTCACCTCCGTCCTCGCCGTGCAGCAGATCGAGCGGGGCCGGCTGACGCTGGAGGCGCCGGTCGCCTCGTACCTGCCGGACTTCGGGCGGGCCGGGAAACAGGACGTGACGATCCGGCAGCTGCTCACGCACACCTCGGGGTTCCGCGCGTGGATCCCGCTGTACGCGGCGCCGACGTACGAGGAGAAGGTGCAGCGCGTCTACGACGAGGCGCCGGCGAGCCCGCCGGGAACCGCGTACCTGTACTCCGACCTGAACCTGATCTCGCTGCAGTTCGTGCTGGAGCACGTCACCGGGCGCCCGCTGGACGTGCTGCTGCGCGAGGAGATCACCGAGCCGCTCGGCATGCGGCGCACCCGCTACAACCCTCCGGCGTCCTGGAAGCCGAAGATCGCGGCCACCGAGGACGCCCGCACGCCGTGGTCCGGGCTGGACCGGGGGCTGGTGTGGGGCGAGGTGCACGACGAGAACGCGTACAGCCTGGGCGGGGTAGCGGGCCACGCCGGTGTGTTCTCCGACGCGTGGGACCTGGCGGTCCTCGCGCGGACGCTGCTCGACGGCGGTGTCCGCGGCCGGGAGCGGATCCTGCGGCCGGAGTCGGTGGAGCTGATGTTCACCGACTTCAACACCGCGTTCCCGGGCGACGAGCACGGCCTGGGCTTCGAGCTCTACCAGCACTGGTACATGGGCGCGATGGCCACGCCCCGCACGGCCGGCCACACCGGGTTCACCGGCACGGCGCTGGTGCTCGACCCGACCACCGACTCCTTCCTCGTCGTCCTGGGCAACTCCGTGCACCCGGTGCGCAGCTGGCGGTCCGGTTCGGCGCCCCGGGTGGCCGTCGCCGACCAGCTGGCCCGCGCGGTGCCGGTGCGGCCGGCCCGGGGGCGCGCGGCGTGGTTCTCGGGGATGGCGAGCGCGGCCACGGCGACCCTCGCGCTGCCGGCGCTGGACACCTCCTCCGGCGCGGCCCGGCTGAGCTGCGCGCTGTGGTGGGACACCGAACCGCGGGCCGACGTCCTGGTCCTCGAGTCCTCGGCGGACGGCGGGACGACGTGGGAGCGGGTGCCGTTCACGACGCGGCGGCGCGGCGCCGCGCCCGAGCAGCACCCGACAGGCACGGCCACCGGCTGGTCCGGCCGCGTCTGGCACGACCTCACCGCCGATCTGCCGGCCGCCCCCGGGCTCGTCGTGCGCTGGCGGTACACGACGGACCGGCTGTACGTCGGGCGCGGCGCCTACGTCGACCGGCTGCGCGTCGAGAGGGGCCGCCGCCGGCTCTTCGACGAGGCCCGCCCCGCGGACGCGGCGCGCCTGCGGGCGGAGGGCTGGAGCCGGGAGGACGGCTGAGGCCGGACCACGGCCGGCCGGGCCGTCAGTCCTGGCCGGCCTCCAGCACGGCCATCGCCGCGTTGTGCCCCGGCACCCCGCTCACCCCGCCGCCGCGCACCGCGCCCGCGCCGCAGAGCAGCACGTTGGCGTGGACCGTCTCCACGCCCCAGCGGCCGGTGCCGTCCTGGGCGTGGGGCCAGGAGAGGTCGCGGTGGAAGATGTGGCCGCCGGGCAGCCCGAGGTCGCGTTCCAGGTCGAGCGGCGACCTGGCCTCGACGCACGGGCGGCCGTCGGCGTCCGTGGCGAGGCAGTCGGCGATCGGCTCGGCCAGGTGGGCGTCGAGCTGGGCCAGCGTCGACTTCAGCAGTTCCTCGCGCACCGCGTCGTTGTCCCGTTCGAACAGCCGCGCCGGCGTGTGCAGTCCGAACAGGGTGAGGGTCTGACAGCCCCGCGCCGCCAGGTCGGGCCCGAGGATCGACGGATCGGTGAGCGAGTGGCAGTAGATCTCCGAGGGCGGCGCGTCGGGCAGCCGTCCCGTGGCGGCCTGGGCGTGCGCGGTGGCCAGCTGCTGGTAGCCCTCGGCGATGTGGAAGGTGCCGGCGAACGCCTCACGCGGGTCGACGGAGCTGTCGCGGAGCCGGGGCAGCCGCTCGAGCAGCATGTTCACCTTGAGCTGGGCGCCCTCGGCGGGCGGCGGGGGCGTGTCGCCGGTGAGCCGCGCCAGCTCCTTCGGAGAGGCGTTGACCAGGACGTGCCGGGCGGTGACGACGCCCTCGCCGTCGGCCGTGCGGTGGGTGACCTCGGCGGTACGGCCGTCGGTCTCGACGCGTACGGCCTGGTGGCCGGTGGCGATGACCGCGCCGGCCGCGCGGGCGGCGCCGGCGAGCGCGTCGGTGAGCGCGCCCATGCCGCCGACCGGGACGTCCCAGGCGCCGGTGCCGCCGCCGATGACGTGGTAGAGGAAGCAGCGGTTCTGCTTCAGTGAGGAGTCGTGGGCGTCGGCGAAGGTGCCGATGAGCGCGTCGGTGAGGACGACGCCGCGCACCAGGTCGTCGGCGAAGCGCTCCTCGACGGCGACGCCCAGGGGCTCCTCGAAGAGGATCCGCCAGGCCTCCTCGTCGTCCACCGCGCGGCGCAGCTCCTCACGGGTGGGCAGCGGCTCGGTGAGGGTGGGGAAGACCCGGCGGGCGACCCGGCCGGTCAGGTCGTAGAAATCCTGCCACGCCCGGTGCTCGCGGTCGGAGCCGGTGAGCCGGACGAACGCCTCGCGGGTGCGTTCCTCGCCGCCGCCGACGAGCAGACCGGTGGGCCGGCCGTCGCGTTCGGCGGGGGTGTACGAGGAGATGGTGCGGGTGGAGAGCCGGACGTCGAGCCCCAGATCGGTGAGGATCTTCCGGGGCAGCAGGCTGACCAGGTACGAGTACCGGGACAGGCGTGCGTCGACACCCGCGAAGGGGCGGGTGGAGACCGCCGCGCCGCCGGTGTGGTCCAGCCGCTCCAGCACCAGGACGGAGCGCCCGGCACGGGCGAGGTAGGCGGCGGCGACGAGGCCGTTGTGGCCTGCGCCGACGACGACGGCGTCATACGTCCGGGCGTCCCGCGCTGCGGTCATGGTTCTTCGTAACACGTGACGATCGCCCGCGGCCAGAGGGGATCCGGGGGACCGGGACGACCGGCCGGACCCGGCCGGGGCAAGGGACCGCGCGCCTCCGGCCGGACCCTGCCCGCGAAGCGGCGCCACCCGCCCGTACGGCTCCGCCGCCTCTCCCGGGCGGACCGGACGCTCCAGGCAGCGGGCCTCGTCCTCGCGGGCGGCGAGGGTGTCGGGGTGGTCCGCGCCGAGCACCCGCTCCAGGGCGACGGCCCCCTCCGGTACTCGGTGGGCGCGTGCGCCCGGTCGCCCAGCCGGCCCGGCGCGACGGCGGCCTCGCGGCGGCTGACCAGGACGTCCGGGTGGCCGGCGCCGGGCACCCGCTCGCGCAGGGCGGCCACCTCGCGGGACTCGGCGAGGGCGTCCGGCCCCGGCCGAGCCGGCCGGACCGCGCCGCCTCCGTCGTGGTCCGTCCGGCCCCCGGTCTCACCCGGCAGGGCGACGACCCGCCCGAGTGCGCACGGGGCCGGGGGCGGCCGGGGACGTGGCGGGACGGTGGGTCAGTCGAGGGTGGCGAGGAATTCGGTGCAGGCCCGCGCGCAGGCGCGGCAGGCCTCCGCGGTCCGTTCCGCTCCGGGGTGTCCGTCGAAGACCTGGGCGCTCTCCAGGCACACCTGGCGGCACCACTCAACCTGCATGCGGATGGTGGCCTCGTCGGCCTGGTTCTGCTCGGACAGCACACGGCAGGTCGCGTCGCAGACCTCCGCGCACATGATGCCCTTGCGTCGTACGAGTTCCTGGTTCTCGGCGCCGTCGGGGTCCACGAGGCCGGCCCGGGTCGCGCAGGCCCGGGCGCACTCGGCGCAGGCCTGGGCGCAGGCGAACCGGTCCTCCAGGAACCGGAACAGCTCCTCCTGCGATGTCGTCGTCACACCGCGCGGGTTGCCCCCGTGCGGGGCGTCAAACCCGGTCGGTCCGGCGATCCCCAGGGCTGTGCGGCGTCCCGCGGGCGGGTCCGGCGGGGGCGGCCTGGTTCGGGGCGGGGACCCGGGGTACCCGCGAGGGCATGATGAACGCGATGGAGACAGCCGACCTGGCGGCGGGACGCGGTGCTCTGGGCGTCGGTCTGGTGGTGGCCGGGATCGCGGTCCTGGCCCTGCTGATCGGCATGTTCCTGTTCGGCAGCCGCCGGGTCCGTAACAACGACTCGCGCCGGCCGCGGCCCGAGGAGCAGCCCCGGATGCCCGAGGGCGGTCCGGTCCGCGAGGTGCGGGAGCACCGGGAGCCGGAGGAGATGCCGCGGACCGAGGAGCGACTGAGCCCGCACGAGCTGAAGGGCCACGGCAACGCGGGCAGCCGCACCGGCACCGGCGAGGGGCGTCCCCGCTGGAACGAGGGCGGCGGCGGAGGTTTCGGCAGCGGCGGCCCCGGCGCCCACTGACCTCGACGGTCCCGGCGTTCGCCGGGGCCGTCGCCGTGTCGGCCGCCTTCTCGGCAGGCTGCTCGGGAACCAGCAGGGCAGTGCCTCTCGGCACTGCCCTTTTCGTGTGTGCGGCGCCGCTGCGGCCGCACGCGACCGCACCTTTCACAAGACGTGATGCGGGTCACAGTGATGTACTGCAGCGTTTCCCCGGTCCCAGGGCCTTCTTCCAGGTGCAAGGGGTTGTACGGACACGGGGCGGTAAGGGATGCAGCGGTTTCGGGCCGACGGCTTCGACGAGTTCGTGGCCGCCCGCTGGTCGGCGCTGCTGCATGTCGCGCGTCTGCTCACCGGCGGCGACCGCCAGCGCGCCGAGGACCTGGCGCAGGAGGCCCTGGTGAAGTTGTGGTTCGCCTGGCCGAAGGTCGCCGAGCAGGCGCCGGAGGCGTACGTCCGCCAGGTGATGGTGCGGCTGGCCGCGCGGTCGGCCCGCCGCCGCTGGTGGGGTGAGCGCCCCGTGGGTGAACTGCCCGACCGGCCCGGACCGGGCGACGTGTCCGCGTCCGTCGCCGAACGCTCGCGCCTCGAAGCGGCGCTGGCCCTGCTGACGCCCCGGCAGCGGGCGGCGGTGGTGCTGCGCTACTACGAGGACCTGCCCGAGGGGCAGGTGGCGCAGGCCCTCGGCTGCCCGGTCGGCACGGCCCGCTCCCACGCGTCGCGCGGCGTGGCGCGGCTGCGGCAGATCCTGTCCGACTCCGCCCGGCCCGTGACGTGAGGGGAGCAGCGATGGACGACTTCGAGCGCGAGCTGACGCGCATGATGCGCGAGGGCCGGACCCCCGCCCCCTTCGAACCGCGGCAGCGGGCACGCCTGTACGAGGGCATCCGGGCCCGTCGCCGGACGCGGATGCTGGTGCGGGCGGGCGGTTCCGCCCTCGCGGTGGCCGGGCTGAGCGTCGGTCTGGCGCTGCTGCCCCGCCTCGGCTCCGGGCCCGCACCGGCCGACCTGCCCCTGCCGGCGACCGGGTCGACGGCCCCCTCGCTGTCCGGCGAGCCGACCGGGGCCCCGTCCGGCGCCACGGAGCCGAGCACGTCACCGCCGCCGACCCGGGCGTCCGAGCCCGGCGCACCGGGCGGTCCCCCGCCGGGGACGACCGGGCCGGTCACCACGGAACCCGGCCACGGCGGCACCCCGACCTCTCCCCCGCCGAGCGGATGACCCCGGGCGGGCCCCGGGCCCGCCCGACCTGCCCACGGACCACCCGACGGGCTTGCTTGGCATGCCCATATCACTCCGACACCTCATCACCGCGACCCCAGGCGTACGCCGGAAAGGGACCCGTATGAGAACCGTCCGGCGGTCCGCACCGCCCCTCGGCCCCGAGCACCACCGCCCCGGGCCCGTCCTGGAGGTGGTCGTGCCCGTGCACAACGAGGAGCGCGACCTCGAGCCCTGCGTCCGCCGGCTGCACGCGCACCTCGCGGAGACCTTCCCGTACCCCTTCCGGATCACGGTCGCCGACAACGCGAGCACCGACCGCACCCCGTGGATCGCCGCCCGCCTGGCCGGGGAACTGCCCGGCGCCCAGTGGGTGCGGCTGGAGGAGAAGGGACGCGGACGCGCCCTGCACACCGCCTGGTCCCGCTCCCCCGCCCCGGTGCTGGCGTATCTCGACGTGGACCTGTCCACCGACCTCGCGGCGCTGCTCCCGCTCGTCGCGCCGCTGATCTCCGGCCACTCCGACCTCGCCATCGGCACCCGGCTGGCCCGGGGTTCCCGGGTCGTGCGCGGGCCGAAGCGGGAGATCATCTCCCGCTGCTACAACGGGCTGCTGCGCGGCGCGCTCTCCGTCGGGTTCACCGACGCGCAGTGCGGTTTCAAGGCGGTCCGGCGGGAGGTGGCCGAGCGGCTGCTGCCGCTGGTGGAGGACCGCGAGTGGTTCTTCGACACGGAGCTGCTCGTGATCGCCGAGCGGGCCGGGCTGCGCATCCACGAGGTACCGGTGGACTGGGTGGACGATCCCGACAGCCGGGTCGATCTCCTCCCCACGGCGCTCGCGGACCTGCGCGGCATGGTCCGGCTGGGCCGGGCGCTGGCCCGCGGACGACTGCCACTGGCCGCGCTGGGCGGCGCCGGCACGGCCGCCGGCTCCGCGGTCCCGCCGCCCGGCCGCCCCGCCCGGCTGCTCCGGTTCGCCGCCGTAGGAGCCGTCGGCGCACTGCTGCACCTCGCCCTGTACGCCCTGCTGCGGCCGGCCGCGGGAGCCCAGGCGGGCAACGCGCTCGCCCTGCTCCTCTGCACCGTCCTCAGCACCGCCGCCGACCGGCGCTTCACCTTCGGCGTGCGAGGACGCGCGGGGCCGCCGGCCCATCACCTCGGCGGGCCGGCGGCCCTCCTGGCCGGTCTCGCCCTCACCGGCGGTGCGCTGGCCGTCCTCCACCACGCCCTGCCCGCCGCCGGTCCCCGGGCCGAGCTGCCGGTGCTGGCCGCCGCGAACCTCGCCGCCGCCCTGCTCCGCTTCCCCCTCCTGCGCGCCCGCGTCCTCCCCGGCCGCCGCTCCCGCCGTACGACAGGGATCCCCGCCTCATGAGCAGCACGACGACCCGCCGGCCCGGGCCGGCAGCCGCCCCGTCCCCGCCCGCGCCCGGCTCCTCCCGTGAGCGGCTGCGCCGCCTCGCTTCCCGCCTCGGGCCCGTTCTCGCCGTGTACGGGGTGCTCAAGCTGACGGGCTTCACCGTGTTCCTGGTCCTGCTGGACTCCGCCGGCGACTTCCGGGAGAAGCACGTCAGGTTCGGCGGCGGCGCGCGCCCGTGGGACGTGCTGGGGAGCTGGGACGGCTGGTGGTACCAGCAGATCGCCCTGCACGGTTACGACCCCGCCCTGGAGCCCGTCCCCGGCGCGACCGGACTGATCACCCTGGAGGGCAACTCCGCGGCGTTCTTCCCGCTGTACCCGGCGCTGATGCGGCTGGTCGTGGAGGTCACCGGACTCGGCCCGTACGGCGCCGGGATGACCGTCTCCGTGGTGTGCTCGTTCGTCGCCGCGCTCGGCATCCACGCCGTGACCGCGCGGCTGGGCGGGCGCCGGGCCGGGCTGGTCGCCGTGGGTCTGTGGGCGGTGTGGCCGGGGTCCGGCGCGGAGTGGGCGGTGTACTCCGAGTCGCTGTACACGGCGCTGGCCGCCTGGGCCTGCTGGGCCGTGACGACCCGCCGCTGGGCGGCCGCCGGGGTGCTGGCCTTCGCCGCCGGGCTGACCCGGCCCACGGCGGTCGCCCTGGCCGCCGCGCTCGCCGTCGCGGGACTGCTCGCGGTGGTCCGGCGACGGGAGGACTGGCGGCGCCCGCTGGCCGCCGCGGCGATCGCCCCGCTGGGCACGGCCGGCTACCTGGCCTGGGTGGGGCACCGGATGGGCGACTGGGGCGGCTACACCAAGCTCCAGGAGGGCGCCTGGGGCCACACCTTCGACTACGGACGGCACAGCCTCGACGTGCTGACCTCCGTGCCGGTCGGGCACTTCGACTACCTGTTCGCCATGCCGATGGAGGACATCATCGGGGTCGGGGTGGTGCTGCTGGTGCCGGTGCTGACCGTGCTGCTGGTGCGGCTGCGCCCGCCGGCCGTGCTGGTGGTGTACACGGTGCTGTCGTACCTGATGGTGATGGCCACCCAGCAGTACTTCGGCAACGTCTCGCGTTACCTGCTCCCGCTGTTCCCGCTGTACGTGCCGCTCGCCCTGGCCATGCGCCGGCTGAGCGGGCCCGTGCTGGCCGCGGTGCTGGGCACGGCGGCGGTGGCCTCCGGGTCGTACGCGGGGTACGTCCTCTTCGAGCTGGGTGTGCCGTAGGCCGGGGGCGGGGGTGACATCGTCCGCCGCCGGGTGGAAGCGGGCCCGGCGCAGTACGCTGAGCGCAGTCGGCCACCGGGAGCTCTCCATGTGGAAACGCAGGAAGCACGCACGTCGATCCGCCCCCGTCGCACCGGAGTTGTGTGATCTGTGCGCGAGAACGTTCCCGCCGGAGGAGGCGGTGCGGGGTCATGTGGCGGACTCCTCGGCCGTGCGTCCCGACGATCCGCTGCACGACGGTCTGCGCCGCGTCACCGCGTGCTGCGAGGCGCACCTGGAGCTGATCCGCGCCGCCTACCGGCGACGGCCCTTCGTCCAGGAGGAACTCTGGGCGGGCAAGATCAGCCGGGTCCTGACGTCCGGTCCGCCGGTCCTCGGCATGACCGAACTGGCGTGCCGCACGGGTCTGGACGAGCCCGACATCCGCCGCGCGATCGCCTGGCACAACGAGCGTCGCCGGCGCATGGACGGGTGACCGCCGGCGCACGTGGCCGCGGCCCCGGCCGGACAGGTGTCCGGCCGGGGCCGCGGGGTGTCGCCGGTGCCGGCGGCGCGGGAGGTCAGGCCGGGGCCGGGGCCGCCGGGCCGACCAGTTCCGTCAGGACGTCCTCCATCGTCACGAAGCCGATGACCTTGCCGTTCTCGCCGACGGCCGCGGCGAGATGGCTGCCCTCCGCGCGGAGCGCGGTGAGCGTGTCGTCGAGCGGGGTGTCGATGCGGACCCGGGTGACCTTGTGCAGCGCGGTGGGCGGGAACGGCCGGTCCCGTTCGGTCACGCCGAGGGTGTCCTTGATGTGCAGGTAGCCCAGGAGCGCGCCGTCGGGGCCGGTGACCGGGAAACGGGACAGGCCCGCCTCGGCGGCCACGCGCTCCAGGCGCGCCGGGGTGACCGTGTGGTCGACGGTGTGCATCCGCCGGGCCGGGACGAGGATCTCACCGACCGGGCGGGTGCCCAGTTCCAGCGCGTCCCGCAGCCGCTCCCCGTCCGCCGGGGTGAGCAGTCCCGCCTCGCTGGAGTCGACGACCATCCGGACCAGCTGGTCGTCGGTGAACACCGACTCCACCTCGTCCTTCGGCTCGACCCGCAGCAGCCGCAGCAGGACGTTGGCGAAGGCGTTGATGCCGAACACGAAGGGCCGCAGCGCCCGGGTGAGCCACACCAGCGGCGGGCCCAGCAGCAGCGCGCTGGGCACCGGCGCGGCGAGCGCGATGTTCTTCGGCACCATCTCGCCGATCAGCATGTGCAGATACGTGGCGAGGGTCAGGGCGATGACGAACGCGATCGGGTGGACCAGGGCGTCCGGGACGTTCACCGCCTCGAAGGGCGGCTCCAGCAGGTGCGCGATGGCCGGTTCGGCGACCGCGCCGAGCACCAGCGAGGACACCGTGATGCCGAGCTGGGCGGTGGCCATCATCGCGGACAGGTGTTCCAGCGCCCACAGGGTCAGCCGGGCGCGCTTCTCGCCCGCGAGGGCGCGCGGCTCGATCTGGCTGCGGCGCACCGAGATCAGGGCGAACTCCGCGCCGACGAAGAACGCGTTGGTCAGCAGGGTGAGGACACCGATGGCGAGCTGCAGGACGGTCATCGGGCCTCCTCCATGACCTCGGCGGCCGGCAGGACGGCCGGGGCGGTGACGCGTATGCGGTCGGCGCGGTGGTGCTCGACCGCCAGCACGTCGAGCCCCCAGCCGTCGACCTCCACGAAGTCGCCCGCGACGGGGATGCGGGCCAGGCGGGTGGCGATCAGTCCGGCGACCGTCTCGTACGGGCCGTCCGGGGCGGGGAGCCCCAGGTCGGTGAGCCGGTCGAGACGGAGACCGCCGTCGGCCTCCCAGACCGCGCGGCCGTCGGCCGTGGGCGGTGCGGGCGCCAGCTCGGGCACCTCGACGGGGTCGTGCTCGTCGCGGACCTCGCCGACGACCTCCTCGACGATGTCCTCCACGGTGGCGACGCCCGCCGTGCCGCCGTACTCGTCGATGACGACGGCCATGGCGCGGTGGGCGCGCATGCGCTCCAGCAGACGGTCGGCGGGGAGGCTGTCGGGGACCAGCAGCGGCGGCGTGGTCAGCTCGGTGACGGGCGTGGTGGCGCGCCGCTCCGGCTCCAGGGCCAGCACGTCCCGGATGTGGACGGTGCCGACGACCTCGTCGAGGCTGTCCCGGTAGACCGGGAAGCGGGACAGGCCGGTGGCGTGGCTGAGCACGGCGGCGTCGGCGGCGGTGGCGTGCACCTCCAGGGCGCAGACGTCGACGCGCGGGGTCATCACGTTCTCGGCGGTCAGCTCGCTCAGGTGCAGGGTGCGGACGAACAGCTCCGCGGAGTCCGCTTCCAGGGCGCCCTCGGCGGCGGAGTGCCGGGCGAGCGCGCCCAGCTCCTCGGCGGTGCGGGCGGACGCCAGCTCCTCCGCGGGTTCCAGGCCGAAGCGGCGCACGAAGCGGTTCGCGGTGCCGTTGAGGTGGTTGATGAACGGGCCGAAGGCGGCCGTGAAGGCGCGCTGCGGTCCTGCGACGACCTTGGCGACCGCCGCGGGACGCGAGATGGCCCAGTTCTTCGGGACCAGCTCGCCGATCACCATCAGCACGACCGTGGACAGCGCCACACCGAGCAGCGTGGCCACGGTCGGGGCGGCGCCGCCGAGGCCGGCCGACCGCAGCGGGTCGCGCAGCAGGGCGGCGAGGGACGGCTCGGCGAGCATGCCGATCACCAGGGAGGTGACGGTGATGCCGAGCTGGGCGCCGGACAGCTGGACCGTCAGACGGCGTACGGCGGCCAGCGCCCCGGCCGCACCGCGCTCACCGGCGTCGGCTGCGCGCTCGAGTTCGGCGCGCTCGACGGTGGTGAGGGAGAACTCGGCCGCGACGAACACCCCGCAGGCCAGCGTCAGCAGCAGGGCGAGCAGGAGCAGCAGGACCTCGGTCACCGTGCCACCCCCGCTCCCTGTCGGGCCGCACGACGCGGACTGCGGGTGGTGGCACGGTTACTACTGGGAGGATCACCCATCGGGGGACCGTCGCTCCTTTTCGAACAGTACGAGGATGTGTGGAAGCAGAATGGCTGCTTCTACGCCAACTGTAAAGGACCCGCAAAGCACCCCGTGCGGGTGTTCGCCGATCCGGGGAGCGTGAGGCCCGGTCAGCCGTCCCAGGTCCAGTCGGCGACCTCCGGCAGGTCGGTGCCGTGCTCGCGGATCCACGCGTGGTGGCGCAGGCGGACGTCCTCCATCCGCTGCCGTACCGCGGCGGCCCGCACCGCCAGGCCGGGGACCCGGTCGATGACGTCCATGACCAGCCGGTAGCGGTCCAGGTCGTTGCGGACCACCATGTCGAACGGCGTGGTCGTGGTGCCGATCTCCTTGTAGCCGCGCACGTGCAGGTGCTGGTGCCCGGTGCGGCGGTAGGCGAGCCGGTGGACCAGCCACGGGTAGCCGTGGTAAGCGAAGATCACCGGTTTGTCCGCGGTGAACAGGCCGTCGTACTCGAAGTCGGACATGCCGTGCGGGTGCTCCTCGCGGGGCAGCAGACGGGCGATGTCGACCACGTTGACGACCCGCACGGCCAGCCCGGGCAGGTGCCGGCGCAGCAGCTGCGCGGCCGCCATCACCTCCTGGGTGGGGACGTCGCCCGCGCAGGCCAGCACCACGTCGGGTTCCCGGTCGCCGGTCTCGGTGCCCGCCCAGTCCCAGATGCCGGCGCCGCGCGCGCAGTGCGTCCGCGCCTGCTCCATGGACAGCCAGTCGAAGCAGGGCTGCTTGCCGGCCACGACCACGTTGACGTAGTCGCGGCTGCGCAGGCAGTGGTCGGCGACCGACAGCAGGGTGTTGGCGTCCGGCGGCAGGTAGACCCGTACCGCCTCCTGGCTCTTGTTGAGGATGTGGTCGACGAAGCCGGGGTCCTGGTGGGAGAAGCCGTTGTGGTCCTGGCGCCACACGTGCGAGGTCAGCAGGTAGTTCAGCGAGGCGATGGGGGCGCGCCAGGGCAGGCGGCGGGTGACGCGCAGCCACTTGATGTGCTGGTTGACCATCGAGTCGACGATGTGCACGAACGCCTCGTAGCAGGAGAACAGGCCGTGCCGGCCGGTGAGGAGGTAGCCCTCCAGCCAGCCCTGGCAGGTGTGCTCGGAGAGGATCTCCATCACCCGGCCGTGCCGGTCGAGGTCCTCGTCCACGTCGAGCGTGCCGGCCTGCCACGCCTTGCCGCTGGCCGCGTACACGGCCTGCAGGCGGTTGGAGGCGGTCTCGTCGGGGCCGACCAGCCGGAAGTCGCGCCGGTCCGCGGTGGCCCTCATGACGTCCTCGAGGAGGTCGCCGAGCACACGGGTCGGCTCGTGCATGGTCACCCCCGGCTTGTCCACGGGGACGGCGTGCCGCTCCAGCGGCGGCAGCGGCAGCTCGCGCAGCATCAGCCCGCCGTTGGCGTACGGGGTGGAGCCGAGGCGGCGGGCGCCGTCGGGGACGCAGGCCAGGACGTCGGCCCGGGGGCGGCCGTCCTCGTCGAACAGCTCCTCCGGCCGGTACGACCGCAGCCACGCCTCCAGCTGCCGCAGGTGTCCGGGGTCGTCGCGGACGCCGGGCAGCGGCACCTGGTGGGAGCGCCAGGTGTCCTCGACGGGCTGTCCGTCGACCTCGGCGGGTCCGGTCCAGCCCTTCGGGGTGCGCAGGACGATCATCGGCCAGCGGGGGCGTCCGGTCGCGCCGTCCTCGCGCGCGGCGCGCTGGAGGGCGGCGATGCGGTCGAGGGCGGTGTCCATGGCGCGGGCCATCGCCCGGTGGACGGCGGCCGGGTCGTCGCCGGTCACCCGGAGGGGGTCGTGGCCGTAGCCGCGGAGCAGCGCGTCCAGCTCGTCGTCGGGGACGCGGGCGAGCACGGTGGGGTTGGCGATCTTGTAGCCGTTCAGGTGCAGGATCGGCAGGACGGCGCCGTCGTGGACGGGGTCGAGGAACTTGTTGGAGTGCCAGGAGGCGGCCAGCGGACCGGTCTCCGCCTCGCCGTCGCCGATCACGCAGGCCACCACCAGGTCCGGGTGGTCCAGCGCGGCGCCGTAGGCGTGGGACAGGGAGTAGCCGAGCTCGCCGCCCTCGTGGATGGAGCCGGGAGTCTCGGGGGCGACGTGGCTGGGGACGCCGCCGGGGAACGAGAACTGCTTGAACAGCCGCGCCATCCCCGCCGCGTCCCGGGTGATGTCCGGGTACGTCTCGGTGTACGACCCCTCCAGCCAGGACCCGGCCAGCACCGCGGGCCCGCCGTGCCCGGGCCCCCACACGCACAGGGCGTCCAGGTCACGGGCCCGGATCACCCGGTTCAGGTGGGTGTGGACGAGGTTCAGACCGGGCGAGGTGCCCCAGTGGCCGAGCAGCCGCGGCTTCACGTGCTCCGGGCGCAGCGGCTCGGTGAGCAGGGGGTTCGCCATGAGGTAGATCTGGCCGACGGCCAGGTAGTTCGCGGCGCGCCAGTGCGCGTCCAGTGTCCTCAGCTCGTCCTCGCCGAGCGGGGCGGAGGCCTGGTGCGTGTCGACGGACATCGTGGTGTCCTTCCGCGTCGGGTGGTTCCGGGATGTCTGGGGGTGTGCCTGGGGTGTGCCTGGGGTGTGCCTGCGGGTGGGTGCCCTCCTCAGCTTCCCCGGGGGGCCGGGGTCCCGACAGGGCCGCGTGGGCCATCTGCGGGGCGCAGGGCCGGGGGCGCCCGGCGGGGGGCGGCAGGGCCCCGCCGGTGGGCCGCTTCCCGTCGCGTGGTCGGACGCGGCACCGGTAGGGCCGCCCGCGGGCCGGGGCCCTCGCCGGGCGGAGCGGCGCGGCGAGGGTCCGGCCAGGCCCGGGGCCTGGGCCCGACAGGCCCCGAGCGGGTCGGGGCGCGGGGGCCGACGGGGGCAGGCCGGCGGGCCGTTCACAACGACGACACCGCGGACAACTGGGCCGATCGGCCCTGTTCCCTGCCCCCTGGGGCCCTGGAATCCGCACGGCGGCCGCCGGAGGCTGGAAGCGACCGCTCCCGGCGGGGGTCCGTCCCGCCGGCGACACCCCGCGCGGTGAGGAGGTTCAGCGATGAAGGCCACCGAGGTCGGCGCCGTCATGACCACGGACGTGGTCACCGCCGCGTGCGGCACCCCGCTCGGGGACGTGGTCCGCGCACTCGCGGAGCACCGCGTCGGCGGCCTTCCGGTGACGGACGACGAGGACCGGGTGATCGGCGTGATCTCCACGTCCGACCTCTCGCGCCCCCGCTCCCGCACGGCGGGGCCGGACGACGCCCCTCGCTCGTGGCGGGTCCGGCCGCGCAGGGCGGGCCGCCGTCTGCTCCGTACGGTGCTCGGCCGACGCCGGCCCCGTACGGCGGGCGCGGTGATGTCGGCCCCCGCCGTCACCGTGGGGGCGCACGCCACCGTCACGGAGGCGTCCTGGATCATGACCGGACACGGCGTGGAACGGCTGCCCGTGGTGGACGACGAAGGGCGGCTCGTCGGCATCGTCACCCGTGGCGACCTGCTCCAGGCCGTGCTGCGCACCGACGGCGGCATCGAGCGCGCGGTGCGCAGGGACGTCCTGGGGACGGCCCTCTGGCTGACGCCCCGGGCCCTCGCCGTGACCGTCGAGGACGGGGTGGTGACCCTGACCGGCCAGGTGGAGCGGCGCAGCGACAGCGACGTGGCGGTGCGTGCGGCGAGCCGCCTCGACGGGGTGGTCGCGGTCGTCGACCAGTTGTCGTACCGGGTCGACGACACGCGGCCGCGTTCGGCCGGGGCGGTCCCCGCACCCGCGGAGCCCGGGGACCGGGGCGCCCGCCCGTGACCGGCACCGGTGCCGCGGGTGCCGCGGATTTCGGGGGTACCCGGTCCCACGGCACGTTCCCGGGACCGTCGGCCCGGTGCCCCGCGCCCGCCGGAGCCGGACGGTGGACGTGGAACGGCCGGCACACCCCGGGCCACCCCGGCTGAGGAGGCAGTCATGTCGCACACGCTGGAATGGAAGACCCGCCTCCACCTCTTCGAGGAGGAGGGAACGACGAAGGCACGCGCCACCCTCGAGACCGGGACGACGACCCTCACCGGTCACGGCACCGCCCACCGGAACCCGGCGGACCCGGACGTCCCGGAGATCGGCGACGAACTGGCGGCGGGCCGCGCCCTGCGCGACCTGGGCCGGCAACTGCTGGACCTCGCGGAACGCGACGTCGAGAGCGTGGGCGCGCGGGGCGGCGCGGAGGCCGGCCCGGTCCTGGGCTGGTCCCTGTGACCGGCCGCCTCCCTCGCAGCAGGCGCCGGGGCATCGCGTCTCCCGTGGCCCCGGCGCCGCTGGACAGGTGCACGCGGGCGCCCCGCAGACGTCCGGCCAGGCAGTAGGGGCGTGCGCCTGCCGGCTCGCACACCGGGCGACCGGGTCGCCCACGACGTCTGCCGGTCGAGACCCTGACAGGCCATGCCCGCCCGTACCGCGTGCGGGTGCTGGAGCGGACACGCGAAGCCGCTGCAGGAGGCCACGGCCCGGAAGGGTCCCGGGTGCGGCGCAGCGACGGCTTCCTGTGGACTTCGTGCTCCCGCGCCCGGGTCTCGTGGTCGCCCTCGCCGGCGGACGGGTACAGCACCGGCCAGCAGTCGTGACGGCCGCGCCGTTCCCGGCCGTCCGGGGTCAGGGGCCGGACCCGGGCGTCGCGCCCGAGGCGGGCGCGCGGTCAGGGTGAAGCGCCGACGGTCAGACACCACGCCTCCGCAGGACCAGCGCCGCTCCGGCCAGGGCGAGGGCGGTGCACCCGGTGACCAGCGCCAGGGACGGCCGGACTCCCAGGCTGCCGACCGCCTCCGGACTCGCGTCGGACGTCTGCGTGAGCTTCTCCAGCGCAGCGGTCGGAGCAGCTCCGGCGACCCATCGCCGCAGGCCGCCGAGGAGCGGCCCGGACAGGGACGGCAGCAGCGGCACGGAGACCACGGCGGCGACCGCACCGGCCGTATGACGTACGAACGTCCCGATCGCCAGGCCGAGCACGCCGACGACGGAGAACAGAGCCGCGATGCCGAACAGCGCGGGCAGCGGCTCCCCTTGGGCGTACGACCCGTCGAGGACGGCGCCGCCCGGCAGGTAACCGCCACCGGCTGCGCACCAGCAGCGCGCCGGTCGAGACCGCGAACAGCAGCCAGGTCACCGCGTCGGCCTGCCGGTGGCCGGGATCGTTGACCGCCGCGTCCGAACCGGTGAACACCGCGACGACCGCCGCGATCGCCACATCCGCGAACGGCGGGGACGGCGGCCAGGGGATGCGAAGGCGGCGCCAGGGGACAGAACGGCTCACAGCCTCACCGCAAGAGCGTTTCGAGGCGAACGCGTACACCGGCGGGAGTACGCGCCGCGTTCCGGGACACCGGCGCCCGGCCGGCACAAGAATCTGTTTTCGGTCTTTCCCGGCGCGCCCGCCCTGACCGCGTCCCCCCTCGCCTCCGATCACCTTATGCTTCTACTCGCCTGTAGAAGGCTCGCGCAATCCGGGCCTCGCGTTCTTGGAGACGACACAGATGGCTTCGATCGACCTGGACAAGGTGCTGGACAAGACCTGGGCGGACAAGAGTCTGCCCGAGATCCTGGCCGCTCCGGTGGCCGCGCTGAAGGGGGTCTCCGACCGCGACGGCGAACTGCTGCAGGAGGCGTTCGGGGTCAAGACCGTGGCCGACCTGGCGGAACTGAAGTACGCCCGCTGGGCGCAGGCGCTGGCCGCCCTCGACGCGGCCCGGTAACCGGCCCTCGCGCACCGCCGCGATGCCGCGCGCCGTCGGGCGGGCGGCGCCGCCCTCATGGAACACACGTACGTTTAAGGAGTGGACGCCACCATGGTGTTCAAACGACTGCTCGGCTCACTCGGCGTCGGCGGCCCCACCGTCGACACGGTCCTCGACCCGGGCCCCGCCCGGCCCGGTGGCACGCTCACCGGCCAGGTCCACCTCAAGGGCGGCAACGCCGACTTCGACATCGAGCACATCACCCTGGAACTCGTCGCCCGCGTCGAGGTCGAGCACGAGGAGGGTGAGAGCGAGGGCGGCGTCGCCTTCGACCGGTTCACCGTCGGCGGCGGCTTCCGGCTCGCCGAGGGCGAGCAGCGCAGCGTGCCGTTCAGCCTGACGCTGCCGTGGGAGACCCCGATCACCGAGCTGTACGGACAGCCACTGGGCATCGTGCTCGGCGTGCGCACCGAACTGTCGGTGGCGGGCGCCAAGGACAAAGGTGACATCGATCCGCTGACCGTCGGTCCGCTGCCCGCCCAGGAGGCGATCCTCGAAGCGTTCGGCCAACTCGGCTTCGGTTTCAAGTCGGCCGACCTGGAGTACGGGCGCATCGGCGGCACGGGGCAGCAACTGCCCTTCTACCAGGAGATCGAGATCACTCCTTCGCCGCAGTACGCACACCAGGTGAACGAGATCGAGGTGACGTTCCTCGCCCATCCGGGCGGTATGGAGGTCGTGCTGGAGGCGGACAAGCGTGGCGGCTTCCTCTCCGGCGGCCACGACGCGCTGACCAGGTTCACCGTCGGCCACCACGACTCCCGCGACTGGAACGCCGACGTCGACGGCTGGGTACGCCAGTTGGTCGAGCACAGGGCCTCACACGGCGCCTACGGCCACGGCGACCCGTACGCCGGGGGGCACGGCGGGCACTACGGTCACGGCGACCATCACCACGACGACCACCACCGGTCCGGTCCCGGCATGGGGACCGTCGTCGCCGCGGGTGCCGCCGGTCTGGCGGTCGGCGTTGTCGGCGGCATGGTCGCGGCCGAAGTCGTCGACGAGGTCGGTGACTTCTTCGAAGGCGACGAGGAGGACGAGGGCTGACGACAGGCCCCGGCAGGCGGTAGAGGACGCACAAGCGGGGGGCGGGCAGGCACCTCTCCCCGCCCCCCGCCGATGACTTCTACTCCCTTGCAGGAGAACCGCTGCCCGGAGCACCCGGGTCCGGGCATCCTCCCGACACGTACGGAGTTCTCATGGCCCTGTGGGACCGCGCCCTCGACGCCACCGAGACCGCCCGGCCGGCCGCCGAGGGGAACACCGCGGACGCCTGACCCGGGCCCGGACTCGGCCGCCTCACCGGATGCTCTCGGGATCGAGGTCGGTTCCGACGACCAGGGTCACAGTGCCGGCGGCAGCGCCCGTGTCCTGCCCGGCCCGCACACCGGGCAGCCGGGAGACGAGCACTTCGGCCCGTTCGTCCAGGCCCGGCGGATGACCGACTGTGGTGGTGCGGGTGGTCGCCGGGGCGTTGCCCGTGCCGACGACCGTGAAGCCGGCCTCGCGCAGCTTCTCGGCGACAGCGGCGGCGCGACCGGGAACACCGGTGCCGTTGAGGACCTGGACACGCACGGAGGAGGCGTACACAGGGGTCCTGGCATCCGCCCGGAGCCGCTTCTTGTCGACCTCCTGGTCCTTGGCCAGGGCGGTGAACAGGTCGGCGGCCTGGGGGTACTGCCACACGACGTTGGCCTTGTCGGTGGGCACGTCGGCCTCGCGCGGGTAGTTCGGCACGGTGAGGAAGGTCAGGCGGTCGGCGGGGATGCCCTTGAGTTCGGACGCGAGGCCGTACAGCGGCTTGATGCCGGCCAGGTCCTCGTCCGTGGTCAGGGACTCGGTGGCGGACTCGAGGAAGCCGTACAGCGCGCTCGGGCTCGTGAGTTTGGACTGCGCCTTCTCGACCAGTGCCTGCATGAATTCCTGCTGACGGCCGATGCGCCCGGTGTCGGAGCCGTCGCCGATGCTGTAGCGGGCGCGTACGTAGCCGAGCGCCGCCTCGTCCCTGACGGTCTGGCAGCCCGCCTCCAGGTCCAGGTGGGCCTTCTCGTCGTGGATGGCCTGCTCCGGGCAGACCTCTATGCCGTCCAGGGCGTTGACCATGCCCTTGAAGCCCTGGAAGTCGACGGACACGAAGTGGTCGATGCGCAGGCCGGTGCCGGCTTCGACGGTCTTGATGGTGCAGGCGGCGGCCCCGGCGACCTCGCCGCTGGCGCCGCCGATCGCGAACGCCTCGTTGATCTTGGCGTGGTGCGGGGCGGACGTGGTGCCGTCGCCCTTGTCGCAGGCGGGTATCCCCACCCACGAGTCGCGGGGGAGCGAGACGACGGTGGCCCACTTCCGGTCGGCGGGGACGTGCACGACCATCAGCGTGTCCGACTGCATGGTGGTCAGGCCCTTGCCGTACTTCGCGTTGTCGCCGTCGCGGCTGTCGGAGCCGACGACCAGGATGTTCTTCGAGCCGGGGCTGAGGTTGACCGGACGGTCGCCGCCGAGCTTGTCGTCGACGTCGGCACCCTGGATGTTGTCGTCCAGACCCTTGTAGACCCAGGCGCCGGCACCCGCGACACCGAGGACGAGCACCGAGCACACACCCGCGCTCCACGCCAGGACCCTCCCCCGCCTCGTCAGCCGGACTCTTTCCGTTCCGGCCGGCGCGCGCCGCCTTCCCGTTCCGCTCACTGGCGCTCACTCCTCAGCCTCGATCGTGTCCGTCCGTTGCGCTCGGACCTACGACCCCCATGGCCGCCGAACGAGTGAACTCTACACGCATGTAGAAACAAGGAGAGGAGGGGCCGCCTCATCGCCGCCGGAACGGCAGCGTGAGCAGCAGTGACGGTGTGCGGGCGGCAGCCGGGAAGGCGCCGCGGGCGCTCGCGGGACGAAACCGGGCAGCGAGGATCAGTGCGTTCTTCGCACCGGGCGGAGTGGCGTTCCTCACGGACTTCGCCACCGGCATCGCCCGACACTCCGGCCCAGGTCAGAGAGGGGTGGCCGCGTAGAGGATGAGGACCATCGTCACGGCGGAGTTCGCGGACGACATCGCGGAGACGACGGCCCCCACGGCGGCGCCCCACGCCGCCAGACCCACCGAGGTGAACACCGACGGCCAGCGGCGCACCGCCGGAGCAGGTCCGAGCAGGGCCGCCACCCTGCGCGGCACCGGTCCGGCCGCGGCGAAGCCCGCCAGCGTGGCCACCGGAGTGCCCCGGGACACCAGGGCCGTCCTGCCGATCGCGTACGCCACGGTGCGGCGGCTGCCGACCGCCCGAGCCGCCTCCTCGTCCGCCCACCGCTCCGCCGTGTACGCCACCGCCGTGCGCAGCGGCCGCAGGAAGGGGTTGGCCCGCGCGGCCAGCTGGACGGCGAGCAGAAAACGATGGTGGCGGGCGGCCAAGTGAGCCCGTTCATGGGCGAACAGCGCCCGGCGCTCGGCCGGTTCGAGACAGTCCAGCAGGGCTGTGGTCACCACCACGCGATCCCGCCGACCGCCCGGCAGCGCGTAGGCGTAGGGCACGTCGTCCGGCAGGACCGCGGCCTCCGTCTCCCGCAGCCCGGCCAGCGCCCGGTGAGCACGACGGCGCACCCGGCCGTGCCGCCACAGCGTCCGCCCGCACGCCACGAGCACCATGCACAGGGCGGGGATCGCCGCCTTGCCGGCGACCTCGTCGTACGGGACCGCCGCCCGCACCTCCGGGTCGGACCAGCCGTCGGGCAGCGGATTGCCGGGAAGCTGGGCGGTGCCGACCACCATCACCAGCCCCAGGCACACCGTGCTGCACACCGCCATCGTCGCCGCCACCGCGGTCAGCAACCTGGTCGCGGTGCGCGGGTGGAGATGCTGCTCGGCCAGGCGTGCGATCGGCCAGGCCGTCAGCGGCAGCACCAGCGGCAGGAAGACGAACACCCCCATGAGGTCTCAGTCTTCCCCTTCACTCCGGGGCTGGCCCAGCAGTTCACGCAACAGCCGTTCGTCATCCGGGCCGAGACCGGTGACGAAGCTGGCCAGCACCGCCTCCCGGTCGCTCTCGGCGTCCAGCACCCGGCGCATCTTGTGAGCGGCCAGACCGGCATGGCTGGAGGCCGGAGTCCAGACGAAGGACCGGCCCGCCCGTTCCCGGGTGACCACATCCTTGACCAGCAGCCTGGTCAGGATCGTGACGACCGTCGTGTAGGCGAGGCCGCCACCCAGGCGCTCCTGCACCCAGCCGGCCGTCGCCGGGCCGTCCGCCTCCCGCAGCGCCGCCAGGACCAGCGCCTCCAGCTCGCCCTGCCCCCGCCGCCGGGGACGCTGCTGCTCAGTCACACCCCGCCTCCCTTCCGCCGCCGCCTGTTTCCCGAGCGGACATCGTATAGACGCCCCCACGTGCCTCATGCTCCCGGCGCATCCCTCCAGCCCACCACCACGACCTCTACATAATTGTAGAAGTTAAGCTGCCTCAGGGCATGCCCGCACACAAGAGGGACCACTGGAAGGAGTGCTGGAGAGATGGGTGTCATCGCATGGCTGGTACTGGGGCTTCTCGCCGGAGCGATCGCCAAGGCCGTCCTGCCCGGACGCGATCCGGGCGGCTGCATCGGCACGACGCTCATCGGCGTGGCCGGCGCCTTCGTGGGCGGCTGGTTGTCGGCGGAGTTCCTCGACCGACCGGTACAGCGGGAATTCTTCGATGCCGCGACCTGGGGTTCGGCCATCGCGGGCGCCCTCGTACTGCTCATCGCCTATCGCCTGCTTTTCGGCAACTCGCGGGACTGACCAGGAGCTTCATCAGGACACGCCGACCTGGGACGCGGTCGTACCCTCCTCCCAGTTCTTCTACAGTGTTGTAGATTCTTGACCCGGGCCCGCGCCGCGGGCCTCGACCTCACCCGCCGAGAAGGAGTACGCAGTGGGAGTTTCCCTGTCCAAGGGCGGCAACGTCTCGCTCAGCAAG
>NZ_JBIWGC010000024.1:6986-110109 GCF_044763335.1 Streptomyces sp. NPDC096105 | reverse complement strand
CGGGGGGTTTGGGGGGGGTGGGGGGTACAGGGGGGCTCCCAGGGTTGGGGGGGGGTGGACGAGTGTTCACCGGGCCGTTACGGGGGGGGGGGGGGGGTTTTGGGGGGGGGCGCGCCCGGGGGCGGGGGGCCCCGGGGGCGCGACGAGGCCGGCGGAGCCCCGCCTGCCGATGCGGGGTCCGCCGCACACTCCTTGCCGTCCCCGGACGGGGGCAGAAGCACGGCGACAACGATCCGCCGACCGCCGGAGGCGTCCATGCCCCAGACCGACTCGAGCAAGGTCAGCCGCTGGGACCTGCACGGCCGTGAGCACACCGTGCGCGTCCACCGCACCGGGGTGCAGCGCACCCTCAGGTGCGACACGTGCGGGTGGCGCCGGGGCGCACCGTTCCTGCCCTGGCTGAAGGCGCAGGAGCACCTGCTGCGGGCGCACCAGGCGACCGTGGACCCGACCGCGGCCTGACCGGCCCGCGCGGTCAGGCGCGCAGTCCCCGCACCAGCAGGTTCACGGCCGCCTCGAAGTCGGCGTCCGCCTCCGGGGTGTCCCACTCCCCCGCGTGGGCCGGGTCGTGGAAGCGGCCGGTGGTCTGGAAGACGGCGCGGGCGCTGGCCGCGGGGTCCTCGCTGTGGAAGACGCCTGCGGCCACCCCGTCGGCGACGATCCGCGCCAGCTGCCCGGTCAGCTCGTCGATGTGCTCGGCGACCGCCCCGACCTGCTCGCCGGCCAGCACGCTGTAGGTGGCGAACAGCTCCGGATCGTCGCCCGCCTTGCGGCGCTTGGCGGCGAAGAGGGCGGCGAGCCAGTCCCGCAGCCGGGACTCGGGGTCGCGGGAGCCGTCGCCGGCTATCCCGCCCAGCGCCTCGGACGTACGGTCCAGCCACCGCTTGGTGACCGCCTCGCGCAGCGCCGCCTTGGTGCGGAAGTGCCGGTAGACGCTGCCGTGGCTGACGCCGAGGGCGCGGGCCACGTCCACCACGGTGGCCTTCGCCGGGCCGTGCCGGCGCAGCACCTCCTCGGTCGCCTCCAGGATGCGCTCGGCGGTCAGGGTCTCGGTCGCTGCCATGCACTAGACCGTACCCGGCGCCGGGATCACTCCTCGGTGCCGAGGTGTGCCATCTGCGGCTCCGGGTAGCGGGCGCCCGCCGCGGCGCCGGGCGGCACCGCCCGCTCGATCGCCGCGAGGTCGTCCGCGTCGAGCGTGACGTCCAGCGCGCCCAGCGACTCCGTCAGCCGCTCCCGGGTGCGGGCGCCGACCAGCGGCACGATGTCCTCGCCGCGCGACAGCACCCAGGCGATGGCGATCTGCGCGACCGTGACGCCCTTGCGGGCGGCGATCTCGCGCAGCGCGTCGACGAGGCCCAGGTTGTGCCGGAGGTTGTCGCCCTGGAAGCGGGGCGAGCGGGCCCGGAAGTCGTCCGCGGAGAGCTGCCGGTCGGCGGTGAAGTGGCCGGAGATCAGACCGCGCGAGAGCACCCCGTACGCCGTGACGGAGATGCCCAGTTCGCGGGTGGTGGGCAGGATCTGGTCCTCCACGGCGCGGGAGATCAGCGAGTACTCGATCTGGAGGTCCGTGATCGGCGCGGTGGCGGCGGCCCGGCGGACGGCGTCGGCGCCGACCTCGCTGAGCCCGATGTGCCGTACGTGGCCCTTCTCGACGAGTTCCGCGATGGCGCCGACGGTCTCCTCGATCGGCACGTCGGGGTCGGCGCGGGAGATGCGGTAGACGTCGATGTGGTCGACGCCCAGGCGCTGGAGCGAGTACGCGGCGAAGTTCCGCACCGCGGCCGGGCGGCCGTCCATCGGGCCCCAGCCGCCGTCCGGGTCGCGCAGGGTGCCGAACTTGACGCTGGTGAGGGCCTGTTCGCGCAGGCCGGCGGGGGCGGTGCGCAGCGCCTCGCCGATCAGCAGCTCGTTGTGGCCCATGCCGTAGAAGTCGCCGGTGTCGAGCAGGGTGACGCCGGCGTCCAGGGCGGCGTGGATCGTGGCGATCGCCTCGGTCCGGTCCGCCGTGCCGTACAGCGCGGACATGCCCATGCAGCCGAGTCCCAGGGCGGACACCCGGGGGCCGGTCGTTCCGAGAGGTCGTGTGTGCATCGTCATGCGTCCACTCTGACATGACGAATGACAGATTTCAATATCTGTCATTCGTTTGCCCGTCGCCGGGCATCCGCCCCCGGCCTCCGCCACCCGGCGCCCCGCCCCTCGGGCGAGCCCGGCGACGGCTCCCGAGAACGCCGAACGCCGGGCCCCGGAGATCCGGGACCCGGCGTCGCACCGGTCTGACGAGGGGTCAGCAGCCGACCAGGCGGGCGGCCAGGTAGCCCTCGATCTGGTCGAGGGAGACCCGCTCCTGCTTCATGGTGTCGCGCTCGCGCACGGTCACCGCGTTGTCGTCCAGGGTGTCGAAGTCGACGGTCACGCAGAACGGCGTGCCGATCTCGTCCTGGCGGCGGTAGCGGCGGCCGATGGCGCCGGCGTCGTCGAACTCGATGTTCCAGTTCTGCCGCAGCGTCTGGGCGAGGCCCTTGGCCTTCGGGGACAGCTCCGGGTTGCGGGACAGCGGGAGCACCGCGACCTTCACCGGGGCCAGGCGGTGGTCGAGCCGCAGCACCGTGCGCTTCTCCAGCTTGCCCTTGGCGTTGGGCGCCTCGTCCTCGACGTAGGCGTCGAGCAGGAAGGCGAGCATCGCCCGGCCGACACCGGCCGCCGGCTCGATGACGTACGGCGTCCAGCGCTCGCCGGCCTCCTGGTCGAAGTAGGAGAGGTCCTGGCCGGACGCCTTGGAGTGCGCGCCGAGGTCGTAGTCGGTGCGGTTGGCGACGCCCTCCAGCTCGCCCCACTCGCTGCCGCCGAACTGGAAGCGGTACTCGATGTCAGCGGTGCGCTTGGAGTAGTGGGAGAGCTTCTCCTTCGGGTGCTCGTACCACCGCATGTTCTCCTCGCGCAGGCCGAGACCGGTGTACCAGTTCCAGCGCTGCTCCATCCAGTACTCCTGCCACTTCTCGTCCTCGCCCGGCTTGACGAAGAACTCCATCTCCATCTGCTCGAACTCGCGGGTCCGGAAGATGAAGTTGCCGGGCGTGATCTCGTTGCGGAAGGACTTGCCCATCTGGGCGATGCCGAACGGCGGCTTGCGGCGCGACGTGGTCTGCACCTGGGCGAAGTTGGTGAAGATGCCCTGGGCCGTCTCGGGGCGCAGGTAGGCGACGGAGCCGGAGTCCTGCGTCGGGCCGAGGTGGGTGGAGAGCAGGCCCGAGAACTGCTTGGGCTCGGTGAAGGTGCCCTTGTTGCCGCAGTTGGGGCAGTTGAGGTCGGCCAGGCCGTTCTCCGGGGCCTTCCCCTTCTTCTCCTCGTACGCCTCCTCCAGGTGGTCCGCGCGGAACCGCTTGTGGCAGGAGGTGCACTCGGTGAGCGGATCGGTGAAGGTGGCGACGTGGCCGGAGGCGACCCACACCTCGGGGGCCAGGATGACGGACGAGTCGATGCCGACCACGTCCTCACGCGACGTCACCATGTAGCGCCACCACTGGCGCTTCAGGTTCTCCTTGAGCTCGACACCCAGCGGCCCGTAGTCCCAGGCGGCCCGCTGGCCGCCGTAGATCTCACTGCAGGGGAATACGAAGCCACGGCGCTTGCTCAGGCTGACGATGGTGTCGATCTTGTCGGCGGCCACGGTGCTCTCTTCATTACGACGACGGGCGACGAAGCGGAGATGCTTCCAGCGAATGCCTCAGGTTACCGGCGGGGACGGCCCCTCGACCAAATCGGTCCCCTCATGCGGACTTCGGAAGGCTTGTTGACAACGGTTTCCATTTTGGTTGAAAATGACTGTCATGAACGTACGACGACGCCACATATCCGCGGTCGCGCTCGCCGCGGTCGCCGCCCTCGGGTCCGGTGCCCTGACCGCCTGCTCCTCCGACAGCGCCGCCGCGGGCGGCGCCGGTCAGTTCGACGTCGTCGCGTCGTTCTATCCGATGGCCTTCCTCGCCGAGCGGATCGGCGGCGAACACGTCCACGTCACCAGTCTCACCCAGCCCGGCCAGGAGCCGCACGACCTGGAGATCAGCGCCCGGCAGACCGCGCAGCTCGAGGAGTCGGACGCGGCCCTCTACATCAAGGGCCTCCAGCCCTCCGTCGACGAGGCCATCGACCAGTCCCCCATCGCCACGAAGATCGACGCGGCCGAGCTGACCTCGCTGGAGGAGCACGACGCGGGCCACGACGAGGAGCACGAGGACGAACACGCCCACGAGGACGAGCACGCCCACGGCGACGAGCACGGCCACGAGCACGCCCACGACCACGAGGGCGGCGACCCCCACATCTGGCTCGACCCGGTGAAGTACGCCGAGGTCGCCGAGGGCGTCGGCGAGGCCTTCCAGAAGGCCGACCCGGACCACGCCGCCGACTACCGGGCGAACACCGCGGCCCTGGTCAAGGACCTCAAGGCGCTCGACGAGAAGTTCCGCACCGGCCTCGCGAACCGGAAGACCGACGTCTTCGTCACCACCCACGCCGCCTTCGGCCACCTCGCCGAGCGCTACGGACTGACCGAGCAGGCCATCAGCGGCCTGGACCCGGACTCCGAGCCCAGCGGGGCGCGCGTGAAGGAGCTGCAGAAGATCGCCAAGGAGGACGGCGTCACCACCGTCTTCTACGAGACCCTGGTCAGCGACCGGGCCGCCAGGACCCTCGCCGCCGACACCGGCCTCAGGACCGATGTCCTCGACCCGGTCGAGGGCATCACCGACGACTCCCGCGGCGAGGACTACTTCCAGATCATGGAGGCCAACCTCACCGCCCTGCGCACCGCGCTGGGCGCCCGGTGACCTCCGACGACGCGACACCGGAGGACACGGCATGACCGCCGAGCCCGTCATCACCCTGCGGGGGGTGCGCGCCGAGCTGGGCTCGCGCCCCGTGCTGCGCGGCATCGACCTCACCGTGCGCCACGGTGAGGTCGTCGCCCTGCTCGGCGCCAACGGCTCCGGCAAGTCCACCGCCGTGCGCACGGTCATCGGCCAGGTGCCGGTCACCGCCGGCGAGATCGAGCTGTTCGGCACCCCGCGGCGCCGGTTCCGCGACTGGGCGCGGGTGGGCTACGTCCCGCAGCGCACCACGGCCGCCGGCGGAGTGCCCGCCACGGTCACCGAGGTCGTCTCCTCGGGGCGGCTCGCCCGCACCCGCTTCGGGCTGTTCCGCAAGGGCGACCGCGAGGCCGTCCGCCGGGCCCTGGAGCTGGTCGGCATGGCGGACCGCGCCAAGGACTCCGTCGACGCCCTGTCCGGCGGCCAGCACCAGCGGGTCCTGATCGCCCGCGCCCTCGCCGCCGAACCGGAACTGCTGATCATGGACGAGCCGATGGCGGGGGTGGACCTGGCCAGCCAGGAGGTCCTCGCCGAGACGCTGCGCACGCAGGTCGGCCGGGGCGCCACGGTCCTCCTCGTCCTGCACGAACTGGGCCCGCTGGAACCCCTGATCGACCGGGCGGTCGTGCTCCGCGACGGCTGCGTGCTGCACGACGGCCCGCCGCCCAAGGCGGTCGGCCAGCACGCCCTGCCCGGCCACGATCACGTACACCCGCACGCACCGGCGGACGCCGGACCGATCCGCACGGGACTGCTGAGCTGATGGAGATCCTCGACTACGCCTTCATGCAGCGGGCGCTGCTCGCCGCCGTCCTGGTCGGCGTCACCGCCCCCGCGGTCGGCGTCTACCTCGTCCAGCGCCGCCAGGCGCTCATGGGCGACGGCATCGGCCACGTGGCGATGACCGGCGTGGGCCTCGGCTTCCTGCTGTCCTGGTCCCCGGTGTGGATGGCGGCCGTGGTGTCCGTCCTCGGCGCCGTCTTCATGGAACTGGTCCGCTGGTACGCCCGGACCCGCGGCGACATCGCCCTCGCGATGCTCTTCTACGGCGGCATGGCCGGCGGCGTGATGTTCATCAACCTCGCGCCCGGCGGCTCCACCTCGAACCTCTCGTCGTTCCTGTTCGGCTCGCTGTCCACGGTCTCCCCGTCCGACGTGACCGCGATCTGCGTGCTGGCCGCGTTCGTGGTGCTGGTCACCGTGGGCCTGCGGCGGCAGCTGTTCGCGGTCAGCCAGGACGAGGAGTTCGCGCGGGTGACGGGCCTGCCGGTGCGGTTCCTGAACCTCCTCACGGCGGTCACCGCCGCGGTCACGGTGTCGGTGGCGATGCGGGTGGTGGGCCTGCTGCTGGTGAGCGCGCTCATGGTGGTGCCGGTCGCGGCGGCCCAGCAGCTCACCCGGAGCTTCGCCGCCACGTTCGCCGTCGCCGTCGCGATCGGCGTCAGCGTGGCCGTCGGCGGCACCGTCACCTCGTACTACCAGGACGTGCCGCCCGGCGCGACGATCGTGCTGCTGACCATCGGCGCCTTCATGCTGCTGACCGCGCTGGCCGCCCCGCTGGCCCGGCGCCGCGCCCGGGCCCGGGCCGCCGTACAGCCCGGCGCCGACCCCGCGGAGTGCGCGATCCCCGCCAGCCGTCCGGCGGACGGGAAGGTCGGCGCCTGACTCTCCGCGACCGGACTGGCACAATGGCCCCGGCAGCAGCCAGACGTGAGGAGGCATTCCGGTGACGACCGCAGGACCGCCCGTGAAGGGCCGCGCCACCCGGCAGCGTGCCGCCGTGGCGGCTTGCCTACAGGAGGTCGACGAGTTCCGCAGCGCGCAGGAACTGCACGACATGCTCAAGCACAAGGGCGACTCGGTCGGACTCACCACGGTCTACCGCACGCTGCAGTCCCTCGCCGACGCCGGTGAGGTCGACGTCCTGCGCACCGCCGACGGCGAGTCCGTCTACCGCCGTTGCTCCACCGACGACCATCACCACCACCTGGTCTGCCGCACCTGCGGCAAGGCCGTCGAGGTCGAGGGTCCGGCCGTGGAGAAGTGGGCGGAGGCCATCGCCGCCGAGCACGGCTACGTCAACGTGGCGCACACGGTGGAGATCTTCGGCACCTGCGCCGACTGCGCGGCCGCCTGAGGCCCGGTCCTGGGCGCGCCCAGGTTCCGCCGCCCCGTCGTCCTGCCGCGGCAGGGCGACGCGGCACACGGCGGCGCACAGCGGCACCACCGCGCCGATCAGGACCAGCGCCCGCCACGAACGCCGTGAGGCCGCGGCGGTGCGCCGCACCTCGGACGGGGCCATGTCGGGCATCCCGCCGGACCGGCCGCGCGGCACGGGCAGCAGCCGTGCGACACGCGGCCGGGGACCGCCCGGCGCACGCCGGCTCAGGACTGGCGGCCCTCCATGGCCTGCAGCTCCTCGTTGGGGATGGCCCCGCCGAACCGCCGGTCGCGGGACGCGAACTCCACGCACGCCCGCCACAGATCACGCCGGTCGAAGTCCGGCCACAGCACGTCCTGGAACACCAACTCCGCGTAGGCGCTCTGCCACAGCAGGTAGTTGGAGGTGCGCTGCTCGCCGCTCGGCCGCAGGAACAGGTCCACGTCCGGCATGTCCGGGTAGTACAGGTACCGCTGGAGCGTCTTCTCGTTGACCTTGGACGGGTCGAGCCGGCCGGCCTTCACGTCCTCGGCGAGCGCCTGCGCGGCGTCGGCGATCTCGGCCCGGCCGCCGTAGTTCATGCAGAAGTACAGCGTCAGCCGGTCGTTGTCCTTGGTCTGCTCCTGGGCGACCTGGAGCTCCTTGGCGACGGACTTCCACAGCTTGGGCATGCGGCCCACCCAGCGGACCCGCACGCCCAGTTCGTCGAGCTGGTCCCGGCTCTTGCGGATGAAGTCCCGGTTGAAGTTCATCAGGAAGCGCACCTCGTCCGGCGACCGCTTCCAGTTCTCGGTGGAGAAGGCGTACAGCGAGATGGCGCCCACGCCCATCTCGATGCCGCCCTGGAGCACGTCGAGCACCCGCTCGGCGCCCACCTTGTGCCCCTCGGTGCGCGGCAGGCCCCGCTGCTTCGCCCAGCGTCCGTTGCCGTCCATGACGATCGCCACATGGTGGGGGACCAGTTCCCCGGGAAGCCTCGGGGGCCGCGCGCCGGAGGGGTGCGGTTCCGGGGTCCTGTACTCCCGGCGCTGCCGCCCCAGGAATCCGCGTACGGCCATGTGTCTCTCGTCTCCTCGTGCTGGGTGGTCACTGCTTCTCGACGTACCGGAGCGAGCGCAGCCCGCGCTCCAGGTGCCAGTGGAGGTAGGCGGACACCAGCCCGCTCGCCTCCCGGACGTGGCGTGCCTCGCACGCGTCCGCCGTGTCCCAGTCTCCCGTAAGCAGCGCACCCAGGAGTTCCAGGGCCTGCGGGGAGGGTACGACGCTCCCGGGGACGCGGCAGTCGGCGCAGACGGTTCCGCCCGACGCGACCGAGAAGAACCGGTTCGGTCCGGGCATGCCGCACCTCGCGCAGTCCGTGAAGCTGGGCGCGTACCCGTTGACCGCGAGGGAGCGCAGCAGGAACGCGTCGAGCACCAGGTGCGGGGCGTGTTCCCCCCGGGCGAGGGTGCGCAGTCCGCCGACCAGCAGCAGGTACTGCTGCACGGCCGGCTCGCCCTCGTGGTCGGTGAACCGCTCGGCGGTCTCCAGCATGGCCGTGCCGGCGGTGTAGCGCGCGTAGTCGGTGACGATGCCGCCGCCGTACGGCGCGATCGTCTCGCTCTGCGTGCACAGCGGCAGCCCGCGTCCGACCAGCTCGCTGCCCTTGGCGAAGAACTGCACGTCCACGTGCGAGAACGGTTCCAGGCGGGCGCCGAACTTGGACTTGGTCCGGCGCACGCCCCTCGCCACGGCGCGCACCCGCCCGTGACCGCGGGTGAGCAGGGTGATGATCCGGTCCGCCTCACCCAGTTTCTGGGTGCGCAGCACGATGCCGTCGTCGCGGAACAGACTCATGACAGCCATTGTCGCGCACGTTCACGGCACCTCGCCGCGGCTCCTGGCGTTGGCGTACGCGGTGGCCGCGCGCAGCCGCTCCTCGGGGGTCGCGTGCCGCACGACCAGGGGGTCGGCGTCCCACTCCCGGCCACCGCCGTAGGGTCTCAGCTGGACGTAGGGCCCCTCGTACCCCATGACGACGCCGAGCCGCCCGGCGCGGATGTCCACGACGTACGCGCCGACGGGCGGCTTCACCGCATCACCGCCGCCGCGATCCGCCGCGCGGTCTCCACCGAACACCGTCCCAGTTCGATGAGCGGACAGGGCGCCTCCCGCGCGAGACTCACCGGGTCCAGTCCCAGTGACGGCAGGGAAATTCCGGCCTTCGCGAAAGCCGCCCGCAATTCCTTCACCACTTCCTCCGCTTCCTCGACGCAGTGCGCCGCGTGTCGTGCCGTCACGCTGATGCCCTTCCCTTTCGTACTTCACTCTTCGCGATCCAAGAGTGACACTGCGCGCTTAAACTCGGGAGGGGGCCACGTCCTACAAGTGCGGGGCTGCACAAAGGGGTTAAGCATGGCCAATGGTTCGCGGCAGGCGGCATGGGAGTTCTTCGGGGCGGAACTGAAGCGACGCCGGGAGGACGCCGGGTTCACGCAGGCCGAGCTGGGGACACGGGTGTTCGTCTCGGGCGGCTATATCGGACAGTTCGAACAGGCGATCCGCAAGCCGCAAGTGGACGTGGCCCAGCGGATCGACGCGGCCCTGCAAACCGACGGTATTTTCGAGCGGCTGTGCAGGAAGCTGATCGACGACCGCCGGTACGCGGAATATTTCGCCGCAGCGGCGGAGCTCGAGGCGCTGGCGACAGAAATCTGCGAGTTCGCGCCGGCTCTGGTCCCGGGGCTGCTGCAAACCCCGGATTACGCAAGGGCGGTGACCCTTGCCATGAACCGGTTCGCACCGGACGAGCACATCGAGGAGAAGGTCGCCGCCCGCATGGAACGGGCGCGGATCCTCACCGCCGCCGAACGACCCGTGTACTGGGTGGTCCTTCATGAGAACGTCTTGCGCATCCCGGTCGGTGGAGCCGCCGTGATGGCTGAGCAACTGGCGCATGTGGCCGCACTCGCCCACCGACGGGCCGTGCTGGTCCAGGTGCTGCCCTACACGGCCGGGGCGTATCCCACCATGACCGGACCGCTCAAGCTCATGCAGTTCGAGGACGCCCCGCCCACCGCCTATACAGAAGCGGTGTATTCGGGGAACCTCTTGGACGATCCAGCCGTAGTGAAGCGAGCACGGTCGGCATACGATCTGCTCAGGGCGGACGCACTCGCGTCGGAAGCGTCCCTGGACCTGATCGAGTCGGCGGCGGAGGGTTACGGACGATGCGCGAGTACGACCTGAGCGGAGTCAGCTGGCACAAGAGCACCTACAGCGACGGAAACGGCGGCGACTGCCTCGAAGTCGCCACCGGCATCCCCGGCGTCGTCCCCGTCCGGGACAGCAAGCTGGACGCCGACGGACCGGTGATCGTCGTCGGGGCGGCCGCCTGGACGGAGTTCGTCCGTACGGTCACGCACTGACGCGCGCCCCTGGTCCGCCCGGGTGTGCCGCGCGGGCCGGGGGCGGCCGGGTTCCAGGGGACGTCCCGCCCTCGCAGGCCGACAATCTGCCGATGACGCCGTTGGCGTGACGTTTCGGCTCCCGCGCAACCGGCCCTCCCGCGGTCGTGCTCCCTGTGAGCAGAACCGACACCCGTGGGTGAGGAGACCGACATGACCGCGACCGCTTTCCCGCACGGCCCGAACCATGCCCTCGGCGGCCCCTCCACCGTCGCTGCCGGCGCGGACGCCCCGCAGTGGCCCGCCGCCGCCGGACAGTCGGGCAGCGACTGCCTGCTGGCCCCGCCCGACCCGGCCACCCGCGTCGGCTCCCCCATCGACCCGCGCGACCGCCGCCGCCTCGAACTGCACGCCGCGCTGACCGCCGCCGGCATCCCGCCGCGCCCCGAGGACCGCGAGGCCATCGAGAGCCTCAGCGCCCTGTCCCCCGGCGTCAACACCACCATCCAGCGCTGGCTGCACCACACCCTGTGAACCGCGTCGCGGCGGGCGGTCAGCCGCGGTCGACCATCCAGGTGCCGTCCTCCTCGTCGTCGACCCGCACCTCCAGCTCGCGCAGGCTCATGCCGGCCTCCCACAGCTCGCGGAAGCGCTTCATCCGGTCGTGCACATGGTCCTGGCGGGCGATCAGCCGGGTCCTGATGTTGACGTCGCGCAGGTCCTGGTCGATCTCGAAGGACACCGCCTCGTCGTAGACGATGAAGTCGTTGGTGGTGCCGCGCAGCAGGTGCGGCGGCAGTTCCGGCAGGACGGCCACGCGCACCTCGATGCGCAGCACCTCCTGCTCCTCGCACAGCCGCAGCAGCCGGTCGTCCAGCTCCCGTGCGCTCTCCAGCAGGAACAGCCGGCGCACCGGCACGCCCTGCTCGATCGCCTCCGCCTGGGCGTGCAGATAGCGGCTGGCGGGTTCGCTGTTCCAGAACGTCCGGTCGACGGAGGTGCTGGTGGCGCAGATCGACTTCTCCGCGGCCCGGGTGAGGGTCAGCATCCAGTCGTGGTTCTCGCCCGGGCACTCCGCGGTGAGGGTGGTGAGGTCGCTGAGGTGCCCGATCACCCGGTGCATCTCCAGCCGTACGAAGGTGGAGAGGATCGGCAGGCCCGGCGAGAGGACCTCGGCGAAGTTGGCCGCCAGGTCGGACACCGACTCGACGCGCACCAGGGGCGGCGTCTGCGGTTCGGGCTCGGCCGGGCGGGGCGGGGGCACCAGGCGCGTCTCGACGAGCTGCTTCATGTCCTCGGTGTGCCGGGTCAGCCCGTGCTGCAGTTCGTCGTAGCGCCGTAAGCCGCCGCGCACGGTGGCGGCGGTCTCGGCCAGCAGGCTCTCCGCCCGCCGGGCCCGCTCCTCGGCCGCCCGGTCGGGGACCAGCACGAGGTGCTGGACGGCGACGGCGGCCACGGCGCACAGCGCGGCGGCTCCGAGCTGCCGTGCCGCGCCGTCCTCCGGGCTGAGCAGCGCGGCGACGCCCCAGGCGAGCAGTCCGGCGACCAGGCCCACCAGCAGTCTGCGCCGCCACGGGACGGGGTCGGGCTGCTCGGCCGGTCCCCCGGGCTGGGGGGTGTCCGGGGCGCCGGGCGGTTCCGGCGCGCGGTCCGCGGGGTGTTCGGGTGTGCTCACCGTGCCCGGCGGGCCGGCCGTGTCGTCGGGCTGAGGTGTCTGTGCCGTGCTCATCTCGCTTCTCCCCCCGTTGGGAAACACGTCGGTTCGGGGTGCGGAATGTGCGTGGGGGTCCGGACGAGGCCGCTCACGGCTGGTGGGCGTCTCGCGGGCTGGTGTCCGGGAGTCGTCGGGTGCGCTCAGGGCGCGGGCTCCACCTCCCGGTGCACGGGCGGGATCGCGTGCAGGGTGAGCTGGTCACGGACGCGCTGCACCAGGGCGAGCCACTGCCGGGTGAACCCGGGCCGCTCCTCCAGCGCCTCCCACAGCGCGGCCAGCTCGGCGGACACCCGGGCCCGCGGCATCCACAGGTGCAGCAGATGATCGACGGCGGGCCGCAACGCCCGTACCGCCGGCGGAAGTTCGCCGTCCGGGATGGTCCGGGGCCAGGGCCCCGGCGCGGCGGGGCCGAGGCGGATGCCGTCGAGGACGCGGACCAGGGTGGTGAGCAGCCAGTCGTGCAGCGCCAGGTCGGCGCAGAGCCCGGCCAGGTCGGCGGCGGGGAGGTCCTCGGGGACCCGCAGCCGTACGGTGCGCAGTTCGTCCTCGGCGAGGGTGAACCGCTCCAGGGCCGGCGTCTCGCCCGGCGGCGTGGTCAGCGCCACCCAGCGCAGCCGGGTGGGCCGGGACCTGAGCGGCGGCCGCTGGTCGAGCAGCGGGTGCCGCAGCAGCCGGGTGAGCAGTCCCCCGGCGATCAGTCCCACGTCGAGGTCGCCGTGGCGTCCGCCGTCGAGCAGGCCGTCGGCGACCGCGTCGCACGGCAGTTTCCCCAGCGGCTCGACCAGGCCGGGCCGCACCAGGTAGTCGCCCCAGGGGCGGCGGTGGTCGGGCCCGGAGCCGGGGAGGCGGAAGTACGCCGAGGTCTGCAGCACGCGCCCCTCGGTGAGCGCGGCCCGTGCGGCGACCGTGCCGACGGCGCGGACCCGGGCGCCGTTGGCGCTGGGCAGCGGGCAGTCGACGCCGGTGAGGGTGTCCGGGGAGCGCGCGTAGAGGTTGGGCCGCTCGGACACCAGGACCCGCTCGTCGGCCCGCAGCCGCAGCAGTCGGGCGGCGGCGCGGCTGTCGAGGGCCTGCCCGGCGGGCAGCAGGCAGGTGCGGACCTCGCCGCAGGCGAGCACGGTGCGCGGCGCGGTGGTGTCGGACCGGGCGCCGGGGGCCGCCCTCGTCGTGGCCGGCATCTCAGGTCTCCTCGCAATAGACGTAGGAGACGCGGTCGATGACCGGGCCGGGGACGGGCACGCCCTCCTTGCCGGACCGCTCGGCGGCCTGGCGCAGGGCGTCCTGGTCCACGTCGGTCTGGTCCAGGATGACCCGCACGGCGTGCTCGACGGGCAGGAAGCGGCTGGGCAGCACCGAGCAGGTGCGGTAGGCGGCGAACGGGTCCGCCCGGGGGTTGAGCCGCACCAGCGGCGGCAGGTCCTCCCAGTCGTCGGGGAACGCGCCGGTGTGCGGCTGCGGGTCGAAGACGGCCTCGCCCTGGTGGCGCAGCAGCCCGAGACGGGCGAGCTGCCAGACGGCGGCCAGGAAGGGGCAGGACCACAGGCGCTCCCCGTCGGGCGTCTCGCTCCACAGCTCGACGTCCAGGAAGACGGAGTGGCGGCGGGCGGCGGTCTCGCGGGGCGGCTCCCAGGCGGCGGCCTTCCGCATCGCCTGCGGGGTGCGGGCGGTGGGGCTGCGCACCCCGTTGGCGAGCCAGCCGGTCTGCGCGGCCGGCGGCCGGTGGCCGTAGCTGCCGGGCGGGGGCTCCTCGACGATGCGCCCGGCCACCGCCTCCGCGACGGGCACCTTCCCGCTGACGGCGCAGCCGGACTCGCGGGCCAGGTAGTCGACGGTCAGCCCGGCGCGCTCGGCCTCCGCCAGCAGCATGGGCACGACCTCGGCGGGGCCGGCGAAGCGGGTGAAGTAGTCGTCGACGAGGAAGCAGGTGCTGACGCGGGCGCGACGGCCGCCGGCCCGGTCGGCGGCGAAGGCGCGGGCGGCCTCCGCCCAGGGGCGGACCCGCGCGAAGTGCCGGCGCAGGTGCTCCGGCCCCGCCTCGAAGTCCTCCATGTACAGGTGCCCCAGCTCCAGGGAGAGGTGGGACAGCGGCACCGCCTGGGTGCGGGGTTCGGCGGTGGTCTCGCGGAACACCGCGTCGGTCATGGCAGCCCCCAGTGCGCGTCGTCGGTGAGCCGCCGGGCGATCTCCTCGAGCGCCTCCAGCGTCTCCTTGTTGGCGATCTGGGTGGCGAGGACGTCCTCCTCGGTGATCAGCTGCTCCCGCCACTGCAGGATCGGCTCCAGCGGCACGGTGCCGAGCACCACGCTGTCGCCGATCTGCTGGTCGGAGGCGAGCCGGCGGAGCGCCCTGTTGCAGGACTGCATCCAGGCCGCCTGGGCGGGCGAGCCCTGCGCCCACATGGCCGACTCCGGGTCGGGCACGGCGGCCCGCACGAAGCGGATGTTGCCCTGGAGGGCCGTCTCGTCGTGGCCGCGGTCGACGCCGCTGCGGAGGATGCCGTTCTCCTTGTGGACCAGTCCGGCGGCGGCGATGACGTGCTGCCGGGTCCAGCGGTGGAAGACCAGCCAGCGGTAGCCGACGTGGCGCATCCGGGGGTGGGCGGTGGCCGCGAGGACCAGGTCGACGGCGTAGCTGCGGCCGGCGCTGAGGTCCACCATGACCAGGTCGAACTCGCTGTTGAGCCGCAGCAGCAGGTCGATGCAGCGCTCCAGGGCCTCCTCGCCGGTGGCGAACTCGCCGCCGCCCGCGTCGCCGGGGTAGAGGACCAGCCGCCCGGACTGGTTCTGCCGGGAGCGCAGCACCGGGTGCTCGGTCTGCCGCCAGATGTCGATGCTGGCCGGTTCGGTGACCTCGCCCTCCAGGTAGGAGTGCAGGCCCCGCTCCTCGGTGCCGCGCAGGGCGCTGGGCACGTCGAACACGGCGGCCGCGGTGGGCGAGCCGAAGTCGAAGTCCACGTAGGCGACGTGGTCGCCGATGAGGGCGCGCTGGTAGGCCAGGTTGGCGCTGGTGACCGAGCGGCCCGTGCCCCCCTTGTCGGAGGCCGCGAAGACGAGCACGGCTCAGCCCTCCTGCGCGGCGGCGTCCCGGGCCTGGGCCAGGGTGTCGAGTTCCTGGAGCACGGGCAGGGCGAGCGCGAAGGCGGTGGCGGGCCGGTCGTCGACCAGGCTGCGGGCGTGGTCCAGCCGGCTCTCCATGCTCCGCATCGCGCGGGCGCGGCTGCCGTCGACGCCGGTGGACGCCTCCAGCTGCTCCCTGCCGAACAGGTGCGTGGCCTCGCTGAGCAGGTCCCGGGCCAGATCGGCGAGTTCGGAACTGCGGATGGGCTGCTGCTCGTAGAGGTTGCGGGCGGCCACCAGGCACTCGGTGACGCGCTCGGTGACGCTCCAGGACAGCCGGCGGGTGACCCCCTTGGCGTCCGGGTAAACGGCGCGTACGTCGTCCCAGAGGCCGGCGCCGTGGCCGTCCCCGATCCTGCGGCTCCACAGGTGTTCGAAGGTCTGCTCGGCGAGGCGCAGCAGCCGGTCCTGGGCCTCGATGTTCCGGGACAGCTCGGCGAGCTGCACGGTCCGTTTGAGCAGCTGGGCGGAGAAGTCGGTCATCCGCCACTGGAGCAGCGACCCGGAGCGCTCGGACCCGGCGAGCGGCATCAGCACGCCCGGGTCGTGCAGCCGGACGACCGGGTCGTTCCTGGTCATGCGGCTGGTGACGCGGCCGCGGTCGGCGAGCCGCTCCATGATGGAGACGGTGCGGGTGAGGTCGTCGTCGGTGGCCCTGCGGCGCACCAGGTCGTGGACGAGGATGGCCGCGACGGTGAGGGAGAAGTACTCCGACTCCAGGCGCAGTCCGGTGGTCTGCCAGGGCAGGTCCTCCAGGGGCCAGCGCTCGGTCCCGAAGCGGGCGACGGCCGACCAGTACTGCTGGCTCAGCTCCCAGCGCAGCCGCAGCGCCTCGGCGAGTTTCTGCTGGTCGGTGTCGAGCAGTCCGAGGGTGAGGGTGCGCTCGGAGAACAGGTCCTGGATGCCGTCGAGGGCGACGACGGTGAAGTACACGTAGGGCAGCCGGTCGGCGATGCCGTCGGGCTGGCCCGGCACCTGGGTGTCCAGGTCGGTGATCTTGGGGGCGTCCTTGACCACGCCCCAGGCCCAGCCGCACTCGAAGAGCTGGCTCTCGTCGCGGATGGACTCGTCGACCTCGATGCCGCGGCTGAGGCTCTCGATGATGGTGGCGCGCAGCGGCCGGAAGCGGCGGGCGAACTGCTGGAGGACGGCCCGGTCGGAGTGCCGGTTCTGGCCGATGACCTGGATCAGCCGCCGGCCCTGCTCGGACTCGGCGTCGAAGACGTTGACGGCGAAGGAGCGCAGCAGGCTGACCATGGCGGCGGTGAGGCGCACGCTGGTGGCCTCGCGGAGTTCGCCGAGCGCCCGGCGCACTTCGGGGCGGGTGGTGCTGGTCTCGTAGACCTTGAGGAAGCCGAGGGTCGCCAGGCAGAGCGTGACGGACATCGAGTAGGAGTCGACGACGCCTAACTTGCCCTGCTCGTAGGTGAGTTCCTCGCTCGGGTCGACGGGCTTGAAGTACGGTCCGCCGGCGAAGGTGGGCGCGTCGTCGGGTCCGGTGTGGGTGCGCATGAACTGGGTCATCGCGGTGATCAGGTTCGGCGGGATCTCCAGCCGGCTGCCGACGCCCTCCAGCGCCTGGAGCACGTCCCGTTCGGTGGTGTCGGGCTGGTCCAGGCGGAACGCGGGGATCTCGGTGGCGGGGTACAGCAGGCAGAGCAGCCGCTCGGCGTCCGCGACACTGCTCAGCCCGTCGGTGTCCCCCCAGACGAGCTTGCCGTCGTCGAACGAGTGACGGGCCGCGGCCCGCCAGATGTCCAGCAGATGCTGGCGTGGCTTGATCTGCATCCCCCTACCCCTCGTACAGACCGTGTGCAGACATGGTCCCCGTTCCTACGTGCCCGCAATCGCCGGATTCCGCCGTCCCAGGGCGAGGATGATGCCCTCGTGTCCCGGCCGCACCATGTGGTGCAGATCGTGGATCTCCAGGTCGTCCGCCCAGTCGCTCAGGCTCTCGCGGACCCGCTCCTCGTTCACCCGGTAGGCCGGATAGCGATGGTCGCCGACCTGGTAGCCGACGGACTCCTTCATGAAGGCGGTGGCGAACGGCGCGCCCTCGTTGAGCGCGTCCATGAAGCAGGTGACGCCGCGGCGGAACTCGTCGGGGCACTCGGACATGGAGTCGGCGACGAAGAACATGGTCCCGATGTCCCAGCGGCGCTGGCCGTCGAGGTCGAGGAGGTTGGCCCGCTCGACGCGGACGATCTCGCCGAACCGCGAACGGGGCTCGACGCCCGCGTAGGCGGGGTGCTCGGCCAGCTGCTCCCAGAAGGGGTCCCAGACCGTGTCGAACCCGGTGGGGGACGCCTGCTTCTCCAGGTACTCCACATTGGGCTGTGCGTACTCCAGGAGCAGGATCTTCTCGCACCAGGGCAGCATGGACAGCGCCGGATAGAGGTTGGCGCCGGCGCCCACGTCGACGCCGCGTCCCGCGTGCTGGGCGCCGTCCGCGAAGCACTTGCCGAAGTAGTCGCGCATCAGCCGCACGATCAGCAGATCGACCTCGAGGGGGTTGCGGTAGTTGGCGTCGACGTAGGCCTCGGGATCGAACTTCGACCACGGGGCGTCGGCATTGCGGTCCATCATCACCCTGCCGCGTTCCATTCAGTGTCGGACGAGACCGTGTGCCCTGTCTGCGCCGTCCCGATGAACGTCGGCAGGTGAAGCAGCATCTCCGGTTCTCGCACGGTAGGCCGAAGCGGCACGCGGAGACAGCCAGGAACACGCCGTTCCTCGTCGACGGGCGCACGGCGGGCGCACGCCACTGATCCGTGCACCCCTCAACTCGCCCTTGCACGCGTTGAGTTGACGGCCCACTCTAGCCAGAAGACGCCACCGGCCGCCACCGGAAGCAGCATTCCCTTCCGGGTGAACGCCGGTGTCTTCGCGTTGACGACATCCGCACGTCCCGACTGGGGGGTGGCATGACCGCCGAACCGCTGGAGCGCACCCTGGACCGGCCCGGGCGCCTCGGGGAACCCGACGGGTTCCCCGAGCCCGGGCGACTGGTCCTGCGGGGGGCCCGGGAGTCCGATCTGCCCGAGCTGCGCCGGCTCGACGAGGAAGTGTTCCAGGAGGTGGCCTATCCCGCCTTCCTGCTCCGCCAGCTGTTCGACGTGTACGCCGAGCACTTCCTGGTGCTGGACGACGGCACGGGCGGGCTGCGCGGCTACGTCCTGGCCGCGACCACGGCGTTCAGCCGGGACAGCTGGATCCTCGGCCTGTGCGTGACCGAGGGGGACCGCCGGCACGGACTGGGCCGGGAGCTGATGACGGAGATCCTGGAGCTGCTGCGCCGGGACGGGACCGAGACGGTGCGGCTGACGGTGGAGCCGGCCAACCGGGCCGCGATCCTGCTCTACCGCTCCCTGGGCTTCGTCCCGGAGGAGCCGGACGGGGGCCTGCGCCGGGACTACTTCGGCCCGGGCGAGCACCGGCGGATCATGCGCCTGGAGCTTCACTGAGGCGTCCGCTTCCCGTGGAGACGGTCAGGACGCTCTCGCCGAGACGTCCCGCTCCTCGTGAAGACCGTCGAGGCACCTCCGCCGAGACGTCCCGCTCCTCGCGGAGGCCGCCCGGAGCCTCACTGAAGCGTCCGCTCCTCGCGGAGACGGTCAGGACGCTCTCGCCGAGACGTCCCGCTCCTCGTGAAGGCCGTCGGGACACCTCCGCCGGGACGTCCGCATCTCGCGGAGGTCACCCGGAGCCTCACTGAAGCGTCCGCTCCTCGCGGAGACGGTCAGGACGGCGTCCGCGCCGCGGCCAGCAGGCGGCCGACGTCGTCGGAGCAGATGGTGAGGGCCGCGCCCACCGTGGCGAGGACGTCCCGTTCCGCGGGGGTGTACGGACCGTCGGCCAGCGCGATCCGGGCGCCCTGGAGCAGGATGGCCTCGCGTCCGGGGCCGGCGAGGTGCGGGGCCAGCGGGTCCAGCGCCTCGTGCAGCTCGATGGACAGCCCCGCCGCGCAGGGCTCGCCGGTGAAGCGGCCGGTGTCCGCCTCCAGCGCCTCGACCAGCGCGGCCAGCTGCTCCTCCGTGCAGTCCTCGATGCCGGCCGCGCGCACCCCGGACGCGGCGGTCTCCAGGGAGGCGCGGGAGCAGGCGCCGCCCGCGGCGAGCACGGCGAGGGCGACGGTGTGGACGGCGTCCCGCAGCATCGCGGAGAAGCGGGTGGTCGTGGGGTGGTCCAGCACGTCGGTGCCGAAGTGGCCGCGGCAGGCGGCGCACTCCACGGTCGGCGCGCACACCCCGCGCGGCAGCACGGGCACGCCCAGCACGGTGAACCGGCGGCGTCCGGTGAGCCGCTGGTAGTTGCGGTCGCCGCCGCAGCCGGGGCAGAAGAACTCCCCGTCGCCGACAGCGGTCCACGCGGTGCGGGTGCCGAACAGACGGCGCGCACGCCGGGTGGCAGCGGCACGGCCGTCGGGTTCCCGTTCTGGCAGCACGTCGCACCTCCATCAACGCCACACAGCACCGTCGCCGCGCTTGCGTGATGTTAGCCACATCGAGAGGCGGAGTCAGTACCCGGGGCGAGACCTTTCCGTGACCTCCCCGGCGATTGGCCGGTAAACGACGCCGGGCCCCGCCCGCCGGTGACGGCGGACGGGGCCCGGGATTCACCCCGACCGGCTGATCAGCGGGCCGCGCGGTTGACCGCGGAGACGACCGCCTTCAGCGAGGCGCGGGTGGTGTTCGCGTCGATGCCGATGCCCCACAGCACCTTGTCGCCGACGGCGCACTCGATGTACGAGGCGGCCTGCGCGGAGGCGCCCTCGCTCATCGTGTGCTCCTGGTAGTCCAGCAGACGCACGTCGATGCCGAGGCCCTGCAGGGCGTCGAAGAAGGCCGAGATCGGGCCGTTGCCGGTGCCGGTCAGGGTGGTCTCCACGCCGTCGACCGTGGCCTGGACGGTGAGGGTGTCCACGCCGTCGTGGTCGGTGGTGCTCTGGCCGCCGGCGACCTGGATGCGGCCCCAGGGGTTGTCCGGGTTGGGCAGGTACTCGTCCCGGAAGACCGCCCAGATGTCGGCCGGGGTGATCTCGCCGCCCTCGGCGTCCGTCTTCGCCTGGATGATCTTCGAGAACTCGATCTGCATCCGGCGCGGCAGTTCCAGCTTGTGGTCGTTCTTCAGGACGTACGCCACACCGCCCTTGCCGGACTGCGAGTTGACCCGGATGACGGCCTCGTAGGAGCGGCCGACGTCCTTGGGGTCGATCGGCAGGTACGGGACCGCCCACTCGAGGTCGTCGACGGTGACGCCCTTGGCCCTGGCGTCGGCCTCCATGGCGTCGAAGCCCTTCTTGATGGCGTCCTGGTGGGAGCCGGAGAAGGACGTGTAGACCAGGTCACCCACGTACGGGTGGCGCGGGTGGACCTCCATCTGGTTGCAGTACTCCCACGTACGGCGGATCTCGTCGATGTCGGAGAAGTCGATCTGCGGGTCGACGCCCTGCGAGAACAGGTTCATGCCCAGGGTGACCAGGTCGACGTTGCCGGTGCGCTCGCCCTGGCCGAACAGGCAGCCCTCGACGCGGTCGGCGCCGGCCATCACGGCCAGCTCGGCGGCGGCGACGGCGGTGCCGCGGTCGTTGTGCGGGTGGGCGGACAGGCAGACGTACGCGCGCCGGGAGAGGTGGCGGTGCATCCACTCGAAGCGGTCGGCGTGCGTGGACGGCGTCGAACGCTCCACGGTGGCGGGCAGGTTGAGGATGATCTCGCGGCCCGGGCCGGGCTGGTAGACGTCCATCACCGCCTCGCAGACCTCCAGCGCGAAGTCCAGCTCGGTGTCGGTGAAGATCTCCGGCGAGTACTGGTAGCCGAAGTCGGTTTCGTCGCCCAGCAGTTTCTCCGCGTACTCCATCACCAGGCGGGTGCCGTCGACGGCGATCTGCTTGATGTCGTCCTTGGAGCCGCGGAAGACCACGCGGCGGAAGACCGGGGCGGTGGCGTTGTACAGGTGGACTGTCGCCCGCTTGGCGCCCTTCAGAGACTCCACCGTGCGCTCGATCAGGTCCTCGCGGGCCTGGGTCAGCACGGAGATGGTGACGTCGTCCGGGATGGCGTCCGGGTCCTCGACGATGGAGCGGACGAAGTCGTAGTCGGTCTGGCCGGAGGCGGGGAAACCGACCTCGATCTCCTTGTAGCCCATCCGTACCAGCAGGTCGAACATCGCGCGCTTGCGCACGGGCGACATGGGGTCGATCAGGGCCTGGTTGCCGTCGCGCAGGTCGGTGGAGAGCCAGCGGGGCGCGGTGGTGATCCGCCGGTCGGGCCAGGTGCGGTCGGGGATGTCGACCTGCTCGTACCGGCCGTACTTGTGGATCGGCATGGGGCTGGGCTGCTGGCGGTTCGCCATGATGCGGGGCTCCTCGATGGTCCGCGGGGTGTCCTGGGGGACGGCCGACGGCGCAGCGCCAAACTCCGCGGGGAGGGGGTCGGCCTCTAACGCAGACCCTCACCGCGGCAGCTAAGGAGAAGCAGCCCGAAGTCCATGATGTTCCGGAGCTTAACCGAGTCGCCCACCGTGCGGAGGTCCGTATCAGTATGCGGGACCGGACGGACCAACAGGACAAAGAGTGCCGTATACCACTCCCCGCGGGGTCCGGAGACGGAACGAGGACGGATTTCATCCGTCACGGTCGCAGGTTGGTAGCAGCCAGTGACAGCCCCGTCACACGGTGCGATGGTGCTGACATGACCGCGAACGGGGGCCACGAGCCCGTCTTCTGCACCATCATCCCGCCGCACGTCCTCGACCGGCTGTCCCAGTCCGAGGACCCCCTGATCCACGGACCCGCCCGCCGCACCCTGCGCCGCGACGCCTACGAGCGCACCCAGCGCCGGCTGACCACGGTGGTCGGCGCACCGGCCGTCCCCACGCGCGCCGGAGCGGAGCCGGGCAAGCCGCAGCGCACCGTGTACGACGCCGGGCACGGCACCGACCTGCCCGGTGAGAAGGCGCGCGGCGAGGGCGAGGACCCCGGCCAGGACGCCACCGTCAACCGCGCCTACGCCGGTCTCGGCGCCACCTTCGAGCTGCTCCTGAAGGAGTTCGGCCGGGACTCCATCGACGGCAGCGGGCTCCCGCTGGACGCCACGGTCCACTACGACCGCGACTACAACAACGCGTTCTGGAACGGCGAGCAGATGGTCTTCGGCGACGGGGACGGGGAGATCTTCCTCGACTTCACCCTCGCCGTCGACGTCATCGGCCACGAACTCGCCCACGGCGTCACGCAGTACACGGCGAACCTCGACTACTTCGGCCAGTCCGGCGCGCTCAACGAGTCGGTGTCGGACGTCTTCGGCGCGCTCATCAAGCAGTACACGCTGGGCCAGACCGCCGGGGAGGCCGACTGGCTGATCGGCGCCGGCCTGCTCGCCCCGCGCGTCACCGGCACGGCCCTGCGCTCGATGAAGGAGCCCGGCACCGCGTACGACGACGACGTCCTCGGCAAGGACCCGCAGCCGGCGACGATGGACGACTACGTGCACACCGGCCGGGACAACGGCGGCGTGCACATCAACTCCGGCATCCCCAACCACGCGTTCTACCTGGCGGCCACCACCCTCGGCGGACACGCCTGGGAGCGCGCCGGGCAGGTCTGGTACGACGTGCTGACCGGCGGGGAGCTGGCCCAGGACGCCGAGTTCACCGACTTCGCGACGCTGACCGTGAAGGCGGCGCGCGCCCGGTACGGGGAGGGCGATGAGCTCGTGGCGGTGACCAAGGCGTGGGAGCGGGTGGGGGTGCGCACGCTGTAGTTCCGTACTAGACACGGACCATGCGTATTCAGGTACGGCGCACAGGCGGCTTCGCGGGCATCGAGCGGCAGGCCGAGGTGGACACCTCTGGGCGGGCCGACGCGGCGGAGTGGCACGCCTTGGCCGAACAGGCGGTGGCGGCCGGCGGACCCACTCCGCCGGCCGGCGTCCCGGACGGTTTCAGCTACCGGATCACGGTGGACGGCAGAACGGTGCACTGCGCGGACCCGGGGCTGACGGAGGAGCAGCGCGTGCTGATCAGGAGGGTGCTGAAGGAGGGCGCGTGACGTGCTCCCCGGACTGAAGCGAAGTTACGACAACGGCCCCACAACCCCGGGCCCGTTCGCCTTCGACTGATCCCCACTCACCTGCGGCGAGTGCCGTGCACAACGGGTGTTCCCGGAGGGCCATCACCCTCCGGGAACACCCGTTGTGCACGGCAGACCACTCCTCGGTCCGCTGGGGCCGGTGACGCGACCCGGCCAATCATCAGGAACGGGAGTAAATTCCGCTGAACGCGTCCTGCCGAATAAACCTTTCAGCGAACTGGGGGGCAACCCAACGAGGACATGACCCATTCGTCCGACAACGGGTCATGCCGACTGATTCCGTTCACAACCCAGGAACCATCCCACTCAATGCGCCAGATATCGCCCTGAAAGTTTTCATACTCCACGAAGCTACCTGGAGCCCCTTCGAGGAGCTTGAGTTCATTGAGTAGGACATCTGGCGTAGTAAATCCCCGGGAAGATCCTACGCTACCCCCGCCAGTTTTGCTGTTCTCATGTTTCATACGCAAGAAGGGAACAGGGGGGCGTGTCATTATTGATGCGCGGAGCATTCTATGGAACCTGTACATGATTTCCTTGATGCTCTCGCTGCCCGAAAATTCACACCGGTAGGCCGGAAAGACTGCTGTGACAGCCTCGTTCAGCCTCTCATCCCTCCCGGCATAGTATCCGTGCACCGCCGAGGGGACAGCAGCGATGACGTCGAACCTGTACCCTTCGCAAGAAAATCCGGGAGTCACCGTCACCGCCTCCCCGCTCCCGCTCGGATCCATGGGGTGATTCCGCGAGAAAAGCAGCACTTCCCTGACCAGCTCCTCATTGAATGAATCGAGCGTATTCACCTGATAAAGTCGGTCCCCCTCCTCGTCCAGTGCGAGCGAAAAAACAAAGCTCGGCGTGGGCGACCACCTCCAAGCTCGATCAAGGCCAGGGAATTCTTCGATCCCGTCGATCCTCGACACAGCCTCCTCGATACCCACAGAATTCTTCCTTCCTTCTGCTCCTGACGGGCCACACCAAGCCGGGTCGGCGTGGGTACGGTATTTGTACCGCACCCACGCCGACCCGGCTAGAACACTACCGCACGCGACACAACTCCCCCGGGATTGCGGGTTCCCCTACCCAGAGTAATTGGGGCCCGTGTCCTGCCTGTAGCGGGCAGTCATGCCGCCGCCAAGACTGGAGTTGAGGCTCCTGCGCATAGGGACAAGGTTAGCCACATCGTTGTAAAAGTCATTCCTTTCCGCTCGGCTCGTGTTGTAGCCGACAGTGTTCCAATGATCGACCACGGCAGTCAGGTGCTCGTAGGTCAGCTCATTGTCCGGAATGACACTACCGTACTGATCGTGCCAACTGCCGTTGTAGTGATACTTAGCCCTCATTGCCTGATGAGTGGTGGCACGATAACCACTCGGGTACTGGTTACTGCGGTCGAGGCGATTGGCAGAAGTATTGGGATTGCTGCCCATCGTCCCGTTGGCGAGCCGCGGCTGGCCTCCGGATCCACATGTACAAGTGGCGGAATGATTCGCCTGGCTACCGCCACAGTTGTGGACGAGGACCGGCGTGTCCTCAGCCAGTACGTAGTACGTGTGGGTGTCGCCGACGGTGAGGTTGTGGACCGTTGCGCCAAGACTGGCCCAGCGTTCGACTGCGGTGATCTGGACGTGTGTGCCGGCGCTGGTGCGCAGCCACTGGCCGGGCTGGAGGTCGGTGGCGTCGAGCCATGCGCCGAGTTCGGGGACCCAGAAGGGGTGGCCGTCGGTCGCGGTGACCTCGGCGGTCTTCTCGCCCTTGTCGCCGTCGGTGTCGATGACGACCTTGACCAGGTGTTTGAGGCCTTCGCCCTTGATCTCGGCGGTGACCGTCTCGATGCGGGTCTCGCCGGTCTCGGGGTCGGTGGCGACGACCTTGTCGCCGGCCTCGACCTCCTCGATCGGCTTCGTCGTGCCGTCGGCCATCAGGACCTTGGTGCCGGGCACGAAGCTGTTGTCGGTCGGGCAGGAGCCGCCGCTTTCGCCGTCGGCCTTGCCGGAGTCGCCGCTTCCGCTGCTGCCGCCCTTGTTGCGGGAGGAGCCGCCGGAGTTGCCGCCGGGTTTGGAGCCGCCGCTCTTGCCGCCTGCGGAGCCGTTGCTCACCGAGGAGGCCTTCGGGGCGGCCTTGGCCTGGGCCTGCTTCTGGACGGGGTTACCGGTCTTCTTGGTCTGCGCGACCGCCTTGTCGGAGGTTCTCTTGGCCTGCTCCGCCGCCTTCTTCTTGGCGCGTTGCGCGGCTTCCTTCTTCGCCTTCTCGATCGCGGCCTTCTTGGCCTTCAGCGCCGCCGCCTCGGCCGCCTTGGCGGCCCTCAGCACCGCCTCGGCCGCCTTCTTCGCCTTGCGGAAGGCCTGGATCGCGTCGATCGTGCGGTCCACGGCCTTGAGCACCGAGGGGATCTTGCCCAGCTTGGTCCAGGGGATCGCCCCGATGATCAGGCTGCCGCACGACCACATGTCACCGCCGAAGCAGGCCATCGCGTCGCTGATGCCGATGAAGTCCTTCAGCGTGCTCCACGCCGCACCCATGATCACCGAGGTGAGCGACTTGCCCATGGTGGCCTGCGCCTGGGCGACCTGGGCCGCGGACAGGCCCGCGCCCGCCAGGGCCGCGGCCCGCTCGGAGGCGGTCAGGCTGATGGCCAGACCCGTCGGGTCGGACATCGTCACCGGGTTGTTGTGCGCGTAGGCGTAGCCGTTGGACTGCAGCAGGTCGTTCAGGTCCAGCACCGGGTCGGCGGACAGGAACCGTCCCACCACCGGGTCGTACAGGCGGGCCCCCAGCGGCTGGTAGCCGGAGGAGTCGTCCCGGGTGGCGCCCAGGAAGCCCGTGTGGGCCTGGAAGTTGACGCCGATCGCGTCCGCACCGCGCTGGTTGCCGAACGGGTCCTGCTTGCGGATCCGCACCGACATGGGATCGTCGAGCACCACCTCCGCGTACGTGCTGCCCTGATGATCACCGGTGAGGGCCACCAGCCGCTCGACGCCGTTGCCGTACGCGTAACGCATGACCGCGCCACCCGGGGCGGAGTAGGTCCGCTGGGTGTTGACCAGGACGCCGCCGCGCTGGACGGTGACCTCGGCCTCGCCCAGGTGCAGCGTGGCCTGCTTGCCCTTGATGGTCAGCAGCTGCACGCCGTCGGGGCCGTAGACATAACGGGTGTCGTTCTGCGGCGACCACTGCTGCTCGGCCTTGCTCGCGTCACAGGTGGCGAGCACCACCGGGGCGGCGTTGGCGGAGTTGCCGCCCTGGACCGTGAGGCACAGGCCGGAGGCGACGTGGACGAGCTGGGCGGAGGCGTTCCGCTTCAGCTCCTGCCCCGACGAGCCGTCGCACTTCTGCAGCTGGACCGCGGCGCCGGCGGTGTTGCCCGAGGGCTGCACGCACCAGTCGTCGTAGACGGTGAGCGTGCCCCGGTCGGGGTCGGTCTGCGCCGCCCCCGGAGCGACGGCGAAGCGCCAGCTCTGGGCCACGGACGTGTTGCAGCTGTAGAGCTGGATCGGCTGACCGGCGACCGCGTGGCCGCTCTTCAGGTCCAGGCACTTGTCGGCCAGTCCCACGTACGGGGTCCTGCCGCCCGTGCCCTGGCCCTTGATGCGGTCGACCTTGCCGTCGTAGGTCCAGGTCAGCTCCTGCTTGTCGCCGTTCTCGACGGAGGTGACGGACCTGGTCTCGCCGGTCAGCTCGTAGAGCCGCTCGGCCTCGGCCTTGACCTGGGCGCCCTGCGGGGTGGTGTAGGTCTTCGCCACCTTGGTCAGCGTGTGCGGCTGGGTGCCGTCGGCCTTGCCGTAGGCGTAGGTGGTGACGGCGTCCTTGGCGGTGGTGCCGCCGAGGTCCTTCTCGGTCAGCTTGGTGCGGTTGCCGAGCAGGTCGTACTCGTACTCCTGCCAGTAGCCGGAGTCGTCCTTGCCGGCCGCCACGTTCAGCGTGCCGTCGCCGTTCTCCGGCCCGGCGCAGGAGGTCTGCTCCTTGGCGGTCCAGGCCGTCCTGAGCTGGCCGAGCGGGTCGTAGGTGAAGCACTGCCGCTCGGCGATGCCGTCCGCGTGCTCGCGGATGGACGTGACGTTGCCGGCCGGGTCGTAGGTGTACGACCGCTCGGAGACGAGGTGTCCGCCGACGACGCTCTTGTCACCGGCCTGCTCGCGGTGGACCGAGTGGCTCTTGAGCTCGCCGCTGCCCTCGTCGAACGAGGCCGTCGTCCAGACCCGGTACGGGTGGGCGCCCAGCGCGGAGCGCAGCACCTGGCCGTAGGCGTCGTAGACCGTGTCGGCGCCGTACCAGTCCTTGCCGGAGACCGACAGGGGCTTGCCGTCCTTGTTGTAGCGGACGACGAGCTTCTCGGCGTCGAGGCGGCCGACCGCCGGGAGAGATGCCTCCTTCAGGGCGCCGGTGTCGTCGTAGGAGTAGGCGTAGGTGTAGGAGGTCTTGAACCCCCAGGTGTCGGCCAGGGACTGCGGCAGGGTCAGCGTGGTGGAGGTCGGCTGGTAGTCCTGCGTGTAACCGTCGACGGTCTGCGTGTAGGCGGCGCCGTCGGTGTAGCGGGTGGCGGTGGCGGGCATGCCCGTGCCGCCCGGGGACGAGTCGTAGCCGAAGGTGGCCAGCAGTTGGCCGTCGGCCCCGTCCAGGCGCTGCTCGATCGGGCGCGACAGGACGTCGTAGCGGTTCCAGACGGTGATGCCGCGGGCGTTCCTGCTGGTCAGGACGCGGTCGTGGTGGTCGTACGTGGTGCGCGTCGTGCCCGTGTCCGGGTCGGTGGCGGTCACCTGCCGGCCGCGGTGGTCGTACGTCCACGTCCACGGGTGGGCGGTGTCGGCGGAGTTGACCGCCTTCACGAGCCGGCCGTGTCCGTCGTAGGTGTAGCGCATCGACGTGAAGCCGCCGGGCGCCTCGGTGTGGAAGGTGTCGACCCGGGCGGTGCGGCCGAGCGCGTCCGTGTAGACGCGGTAGGAGGAGGCGCCGGAGGGCTGGATCACCTTCGACCAGTCGGCGCCGTACTCGTAGCGGACGGCGCGGGCGGGGACCGGCTCGGAGCTGGACTCGCCGGTCGCCGGGTCCTCGACCTTCAGGTACGGCATCTCCTGCACCACGCGGCCGAGGCCGTCGTAGCTGTACCGGGTGATGTTGGGGACCGACGTGTCGGCGAGCGGGGTGAACAGCTCGCCGGTCTTCGCCTCGTGCGTGAGGTAGGCGTTGTTGGTCTGCCAGACCTCGCCCGAGCTGTTGTACAGCGTGTCGGTGATCAGGTGTCCGCCGCCGTCGGCCTCCTCCTGCGTCTGCCGCTCACGGCCGAGGCCGTCGTAGAGGACGACGGACGTCTCGACGCGGTCGTCCTTGCCGCGGCTGTGGGTGGTGACGTAGGGGGGCTTGCGGTCGGGGTCGTCCGGGTCGTACGCGGGGATGGTGTAGACGGCCCGGAAGTCCGGGACGGCGGAGGCGGACGGGGTGCGGCCGGGGCCCCACGCCTCGACGAGCCGGCCCAGCGGGTCGTACTTCGCCTGGCTGACGTGGCCGTTGGCGTCGGTCGTCTTCAGCGCCGTCGAGCGGCCGGGCTCCAGTTCCTGCGTCTGCTGGTGGCCCTCGGCGTTGGTCTCGGTGACCCTGAAGACCTGGCCGGTGGGCGGGAAGTACTCGATGGTGCCGGGGTTGCCGTCGGCGTCGGTCTGCTCGACCACGCGGCCGATCGCGTCGAACTTGCTGCCGCCGTCGACCTGGAAGCCGGTGCCGGTGCCGTTGAGCGACCAGGTCCGGGTGGCCAGGCCGCGGGTGGCGTCACCGAGCGCCGTGCCGTAGGCGGTGTGGTCGTACGCCGTGCGGGTGCCGCCGCTCAGCGTGGACAGGTCGCCGAAGTCGGCGTCGGCGCAGGTGGTGGGCGAGACCAGGGCCTGCTTGGTGAGGCCGATGAGGTTCTTGCCGGTGTGGTGCAGGTACTCCAGCCGGGTGCAGGACTCGTCGCCGGACCTGCCGGTGTCGCCCAGTGACTCCACCAGGGTGGGCAGGCCGTGCGTCGCCTCGAAGGTGGTCCTCGTCCGGACGACGCGCTGGGTGCGGGTGTCGTCGCCGGTGCCGGAGGACTTGGTGTACGCGATCTCCTCGGGCTCGGTGACCCGCCAGGCGATCAGCGGGCTCAGCCCGTCGCCGCGGTCCCGCCGGCCCAGCTCGGTGGCGGCGGGCACGGTGACGCTGCGGGACAGCCAGTCGGTGTCGGCGTCGGTGGCGCTGGTGTAGGTCAGCTCCTCGGCGATGCGTCCGGCGAACGCCTCACGGTCCTTGGCGATCTCCGTGCCGGTGATGTCCTTCACCGGCACGTCGTCGCCCATGCCCCGGAAGTAGCGGGTGACGGCCTTGGAGCGCTTGCTGCCGACGGCCGGCTCGTCCGTGCCGGTGATGACGGTGGTCTGCTCGAAGCCCGCGAACCGCGACCAGGTGCGGGTGGACTTCTTGGTGAACTCCGACTCGGCGAGCTTCCAGCCGGCGTTCTTGTACGCGTACGCGGTGCGGGCGCCGAACGCGCCGTCGACGTTGGGGAGTTCCTCGATGGACTCCACGACGTACTTGTGGAACCAGTCGATGTCCTCGACCTCGGGGTCGGGGTGCCAGAACTGGGGATAGCACAGCCGGGTGTTGGACTTCAGCGCGGCGGTGTCCTTCTTGCCGGGCAGTCCGGTGCCGGTGGCGCAGTCGCCGGTGGGGGCCTTGTAGGTGACGACGGTCTCGCCGCCGTACTCGTTGATGACGCGCGCGACGCGCAGGCGGGAGAAGCCGGGACGCGGGTCGTCGGGACGCATGACCCGGTTGGGCATGTCGTCCATGTTCGGCTCGAACCGCACCGCGTTCAGGGCGATGCTGTCGTTCGTGGACCCGCTGCGGCCGAAACCGGTGCGCTGGATCGACTCCAGCCACAGGGCGGTGTTGGGGCCGGTGCGCAGGACGGGGAAGCTCTGCTGCAGCGTGTACCGGTCCACCACCTGACGGGCCTCGGTGTCGGTGCGCCGCTGGGCGGAGGTCTCGATCTCGGTGAGGCGCTTGTTGGACCAGAACGTGGGTCCGGCGTTCCAGCACTTCTTCCTGGCATCGCACCGCAGGTCGGCCGGGGTGTCGTACCAGATGCGGTACTTGCCCGGGTCCTTGTCGGTGAAGTTCTCCTCGGAGCAGGTCAGCGAGCCCTCGGCGAAACACCGGCCGTCGACATGGAAGTCGACGCGGGCCGGGGCGGGCGCGGAGAAGATGTTGTCCTTGCGCTGGCCGTAGTCGATGCGGGTCAAGTACCCGTCGCGGTCGTAGACGACGGGGGACTTGAAGTTGAAGTTGCGGGCGTAGTAGTTCTGGTCGCTCTTCCACCACAGGGACATGGCGTTGCCGTGGACGTCCTCGACGTAGTCGAGGTTCCAGCGCCACGCCTGCGTGCACCAGGAACCGGCCCAGTCACCGGCCTTGTAGCAGTCCTCACCCGGGTGGTTGCCGTACACCGGGACGGTCAGCACCGAGTCGGTGACTGGCTTGCCCTGCGTGTGACCCGGCAGCTGGTTCAGCCCGAAGTGGTAGCGGGTGCCGTCGCGGGTGGTGACGATCCAGTACTCGCCGTCCTTCGCGCCGTTGCCGCTCTTGCCGTCCCTGATCCGCTGGATCTTCGACCCGTCGCCGTTGGCGGTGAACCACTGCTTCTGGTCCTCGTCCCACACCAGCTCGGTGGTCATGCCGCCGAGCGAGAGGGTGGCGTTGTCGGAGCCCCAGCACAGGTCCGCGGTGCGGTGGGTGGCGTTGTTGGCGCCGGCCTTCTTGGAGTCCTGGCGGCAGTTGGCGTAGGTGCGGGTGATGGAGCCGGGGTTGTAGTCCCAGCCGTCGCCGATCCAGGACGCCTGGTTGTTGGTGGCGGAGGTGCGTCCGTCGACGGTCTGCGAGGAGTAGCCGAGGGCGATCTTCGGCATGGGGCCGCCCGCGGTCTCCGGGACCTGCACCTGGTAGGCGTAGGTGAAGGCGCCGGACGAGGCGCCCGCCGACCAGGAGCCCGCGGACAGCAGCGGGGTCGCCGTGAAGTCGCCGGCGGCCGAGGCGCCCGTGTCCATGGCGCCGATGACCCGGGCGCCGGAGGAGTCGGCGGCCTGGACGGCGCCGGTGCGGGCGGACGCGGTGCGGGCCGAGACGCCGGACGGGCCGGCGGGGGCGCCCGTCGCACCGTCCAGCAGGTCGGCGACCGGCACGGAGCCGGTCACGACGGTGTGGGTGGTGGCGTTCTTCGGCGCCTGCGCGTCGGTGGGCGCCTCCTTCGCCGGCACCTCCTCCACCGTGCTGCGCAGCTGCTCGGGGGCCGCCGTGCCGGCCTGGACCGACATGGTCCGCGTCCCCGCGTCGTCGGCGCACTCGCCCTCGCTCGGGGTGAGGACGCAGTCGGGCAGGAGCACCAGGCCGAAGCGGTCGGCCGCCTGGGGGCCGTAGAGGTCCGCGAAGGAGGTCGTGTCGACGGCGATCGCGACCTGCGCCTCCGGGTCCGCCGTGGCCGGCGGGGTGACCTCCATGATGAGGCCCGCGACGCCGGCCTCCTGGGACACGGACGGTCCCGCCAGGTCGACCGTCCACTCACCGGCGATCGCGGCGGGGTCGGTGCCCTCGGGCACCCCGAGCGCGACGGGCAGGCCGTTGGTGACCGCGACGGTGGTGCCCGGCTCGGCGTCCTCGGCCAGGATCGCCTTGCCGGTGTCCCCCTTCCAGGGGGTGACGGCGGTCGGCGCGTAGGGGTCGACGGGGACCTCGGGCGCGGTGGTGAGGTTCTTCTCGGCCTCCTCGTCACCGTCGACCGGGGTGGCCTCGGGAAGTTCGGGCAGGTCGAGCGACGACTCACGGCTCATGCCCGGACCGGGGACGGCCCACGCCTCCGCGCTCAGGCTGGTGACCATCAGCGTCGAGGACAACAACAGGACGGTCGCCGCTCGGCCCTGCCGGCGACGCCGTCGTTGTGACTCCGTCGAGGCCGGGCGGACGCGCCACGGCCAGGACAGGGGACCTTTCCCGCTGGCCGGCGGACCCGGCGCCGGGGAAACGGTGCTGGCCGAGACGGATCTCAACGGGCACACCGTCTCCTACACCTGGCCGGGCGAGCTGCCCGAGCCGGTGCTCGACGGACCCCGGGCGCTGTACCCGGAGGTGCTCCCGGGCGTCGACCTGCTGCTGGTCGCCCGCGAGGAGGGCGGATTCGCCCAGCTGCTGATCGTCAAGGACCGCGAGGCCGCCCGGAGCGAGGCGCTCGCCGAGGTCGCGTACGGGCTGCGCTCCGAGACGGCCACGTTCCACTACACCGACGACTCCAGCCACGTCTCGATCCTCGACGCGGCGGGCCGGGAGATCGGCGCCGTCCCCACGCCGTTCGGCTGGGACTCCTCGGGCCGTGACCCCGAGGCGGAGCCCGGCGCGGCACCCCGCACCTCCGTGGCCACGCCGGCCGACGTGCTGAGGCTGTCCGGCCTCAGCGGCATCGAGCCCGGCGCACGCCAGGCGCGCATGCCGATACGGCTCCTGGGTGACGGCACCGGTGAGGCCCGCATCGACCTGGGGCTGGGGAGGACCGGGCTGCTGACCGACGCGGACACCCGCTTCCCGGTGTTCGTCGACCCCACCATCAACCCCCCGTCGCTGGCCTGGACGGTGGCGTACAAGCCGTACCCGAACAGCAGCTTCTGGAACGGCACCAACTTCAGCTCCGGGACCTCCGACGCCCGCGTCGGCCACGAGGACGACACGAACGGCACGGCACGCTCCTTCTGGCGCATGAAGTTCGACAGCACCCTGAAGGGCACGACGGTCTCCGACGCGAAGTTCGAGGTGCTCAACAACCACTCCTGGTCCTGCACCAAAAGGGAGTTCCAGTTCTGGCTGACCGGGGCGATCTCCTCGGGCACGACGTGGAACAAGCAGCCGTCCTGGAGCAGCAGGGTCGACGATCAGACCTTCGCGCACGGCTGGTCCTCCAGCTCCTGCCCCGATGCCTACCAGTCGTTCGATGTGGATGCGGCCGCCCAGAAGGGCGCGAACGCCGGCTGGTCCACCATCACCTTCGGCATGCGCGCCACCAGCGAGTCCGACACCCAGACCTGGCGCAAGTTCAGGGCGAACTCCGCGTCGCTGAGCGTGACCCACAACCGCAAGCCGAGCGAGCCGACCGGCGGCAAGTCCACGCCCGGCGGCGCCTGCAAGCCCGGCCCCGGCGCGGGCGTGACCATCGGCAAGACGAACATCACCCTGTCGGCGAACGCCAAGGACGCCGACGGCAACCTCCGTGAGCTGCAGTTCCGCTTCTGGAAGAACGGCGGGACGGTCCCGGCGGCCAGGATCGCCAAACCGAACTCCAGCGGCACCGCCACGGTGCAGATCCCCGTCACCTTCCCCCTGACCGACAAGACCACCTACTCGTGGGACGTGCGCGCGGTGGACACCGAGAACGCGGCGTCCAGCTACTTCCCGCCGAACACCAACGAACCCTGCCGGATCACCGTCGACGCCACCGCCCCACCGCAGCCCGAGATCGAGACCGAGGACTTCCCAGAGGCCACCTCCGACGGCCTGACCTGGGCGAAGAACCCCTTCGGCACGACCGGCTCGGTGACGTTCGTCTCGACCGGCGCGACGAGGTTCCGCTACACCATCGAGGGCCTGGGGTGGACCGAGGTGCCGGCCACGGGCGGAAAGGCGACCGTGAGCCTGGCGCCCGCCCACGCGGGACCGAACTGGCTGCTGGTCCACGCCTACGACGCCTACGGCAACCAGAGCGTCCGCACCGACTACGCCTTCTACGTCCCGCCCCGGGACAAGGCCGACGCGCCCTGGGACACCGGCGGTGACGGCCTCCCCGACCTGCTCATCGTGGACGCGGCCGGCAAGCTGATGAACTGCGTCGGCAGCGAGGGCGGCGAGCTGTACGGCTGCCTCGGCGCCGCCTACACCAAGGACGCCAGGACCGGCGAGACCACGCTGCACCCCGCGGACCACTGGTACGACCCGGCCACCGGCAAGGCCGCGCTGATCACGCACTACGCGGACGCCTTCCCCGGCGACGGCACCACCGACCTGTTCGCGGTGACCCCGGACGGCAAGGCGTGGCTGTACCCCGGTGACGGCTACGGCAGCTTCGACGTGGGCGAGCGGATCGCGATCCGGCTGCCGTCGAACGCCCCCGCGCCCTCCACGTGGACCCAGATCAGGGCGGTCGGCGACATCACCGGCGACCGCCACCCCGACCTGGTCCTGCGGGCCGGCACCGAGTTCTGGACGCTGTCCGGCTACACCGGAGGCACCTTCCGGGAGGCCACGCTGATGACCTCCAGCGCCTGGGCCCGGCGCGAGATCGTCAACGTCGCCGACATCAACGGCGACAAGACGCCCGACCTGCTGTGGCGCAACCTGGACAACGGCAACATGTACGTCCGGCACGGGCGGCCCGGCCCCGTCAGCGGCAGCGTCGACCTGGTCTCGCTGAAGCACGCCGCCGACTCGCTCAACGGCGACGTGGGCTACGGCACCAACTGGTCGGAGGCCAACGTGGCGACCGCGCTCGGCATCCCCGACGTCAACGGCGACGACATCCCGGACATCTGGGCGCGGCTGCGCTCCGACGGCGCGACCCGGATCTACCACCCGTCCCGGGCCAGCACCGGCCCCTCGGTGAAGACCGTGCTGAACGTGGACTGGAACGCGGTCAAGGCCTTCGGCTGACGACCGCGGCGACACCCCCGACGTGCCCCGGCCTCCCCTGCGGGAGCCGGGGCCCGCGGTGGTTCGACCGGGTCCGGCGATCAGGGAGAATGGTCGGCATGAGTGTTCGTACCCAGTCATCCGACCAGCCGGCCGACGCCGTCCACCGGGCCGGTTTCGCCTGCTTCGTGGGCCGTCCCAACGCGGGCAAGTCCACCCTCACGAACGCTCTGGTCGGGCAGAAGGTGGCGATCACCTCGAACCGGCCGCAGACCACCCGGCACACCGTGCGCGGCATCGTGCACCGGCCGGACGCGCAGCTGATCCTGGTGGACACCCCCGGGCTGCACAAGCCGCGCACCCTGCTCGGCGAGCGGCTGAACGACGTCGTGCGGACCACCTGGGCGGAGGTGGACGCGATCGGGTTCTGTCTGCCCGCCGACCAGCAGATCGGCCCCGGCGACCGTTTCATCGCCAAGGAACTGGCCGGGATCAGGAAGACCCCGAAGATCGCCGTCGTCACCAAGACCGACCTGGTGGACGGCAAGGCGCTCGCCGAGCAGTTGATCGCCGTCGACCAGCTCGGCAAGGAGCTGGGCATCACCTGGGCGGAGATCGTCCCGGTGTCGGCCACCGCGGGCAAGCAGGTGGACCTGCTCGCGGACCTGCTGATCCCGCTGATGCCCGAGGGCCCCGCGCTGTACCCGGAGGGCGACCTCACCGACGAGCCCGAGCAGGTCATGGTCGCCGAGCTGATCCGCGAGGCCGCCCTGGAGGGCGTGCGCGACGAGCTGCCGCACTCCATCGCCGTGGTCGTCGAGGAGATGTTGCCGCGCGAGGACCGCCCCGCCGACAAGCCGCTGCTCGACATCCACGCCAACCTCTACATCGAGCGCTCCAGCCAGAAGGGCATCGTCATCGGCCCCAAGGGCAAGCGCCTGAAGGACGTCGGCATCAAGTCCCGCAAGCAGATCGAGGCGCTCCTCGGCACGCCCGTCTTCCTCGACCTGCATGTCAAGGTCGCCAAGGACTGGCAGCGGGACCCCAAGCAGCTGCGCCGCCTCGGCTTCTGACCGTCACCGGCCGGGCCGGCCCCGCTGCTCGCGCAGCAGCTCCCGGTACCAGGCGTACGACGCCTTCGGCGTCCGCCGCTGCGTCGCGAAGTCCACGTGGACCAGACCGAAGCGGCGGGCGTATCCCTCCGCCCACTCGAAGTTGTCCAGCAGCGACCACACGAAGTAGCCGCGCACGTCCACGCCCGCCTCCACCGCCCGGTGCAGGGCGCGGACGTGGCCGTCCAGGTAGGCGACGCGGTCGGTGTCGTCCAGGCCCTCGTACGCGCAGCCGTTCTCCGTGACGACGACCGGGGGGAGCCGGTCGCCGTAGCGTGAGCGGAAGCCGGTGAGCAGCTCGGTCAGCCCCTCCGGGACCACCGGCCAGCCGAAGTCCGTCACCGGGTACCCGTCGATCTCCCGTACGGAGAAGGGCAGTCCGGCCGGCATCCGGACGCCGCCGAATTCGGTCTCGGCGCTCTCGGCGTCCTCGGCGCCCTGGGGTGCGCCCACCCTCGTCGGCGCGTAGTAGTTGATCCCGTACCAGTCCAACGGCTCGGCGATGACCTCCAGGTCCGCCTCGACGTCGCCGGGCATCAGCTCACTGATGCCCTCCGGGTAGCGGCCGAGCAGCAGCGGTTCGGCGAACAGGCGGTTGAGCAGGACGTCGTAGAAGTCCGCGGCCGCCACGTCCGCCGCGTCCTCGGAGGCGGCCCAGGTCGGGCCGTGGGAGTTCGCGACGCCGATGTCACCGGCCCCGGCCGCGCGCAGCGCCTGTACCGCCAGGCCGTGCGCCAGCAGTTGGTGGTGGGCCACCGGCAGCGCGTCGAACAGCAGCGTCCGGCCCGGCGCGTGCACGCCCAGCGCATGGCCCAGCAGGGTGTGCTCGGCGGGCTCGTTCAGGGTGATCCACTTCGTCACCCGGTCGCCCAGCCGCGCGACGACCCCCGTCACGTACTCCGCGAACCGCTCCGCCGTGTCCCGCTCCAGCCAGTCCAGGTCCGCCGGGAGGTCCCAGTGAAACAGCGTCGGCACCGGCCGCACCCCCGCTGCCAGCAGGTCGTCGACCAGCCGGTCGTAGAAGTCCAGACCGCCCTCGGCCCGCACCCGCGGCCAGGACACCGAGAAGCGGTACGCGTCCACGCCCAGGTCCGCCAGCAGCGCCACGTCCTCGCGGTGGCGGCGCACGTGGTCGCAGGCCACGGCCGCCGTGGACCCGTCCCGCACCCGGCCCGGCTCGGCCGTGAACACGTCCCACACGGACGCCTCACGCGCGTCGACCGCGCCCTCGATCTGGTGCGCCGAGGTCGACACACCCCACAGGAAGCCGGCCGGGAAACGGGGCATCGGACGCGTCGTCACCATGGCCCGGATCATCCGCACCGGTTCCCCTCGGCGTCAACGCCCTTGCCGCTGACACGACGTCACCGGGGCGTCCGCGTCCCAGGACTGGACCCCGCGTACCGCCTGGTCACCCTGGCGACACACTGTCGGGGCGAATCAAGTGAGCAGAGAACGGGGAACCGGGCGGGAGTTCGCAGTTGGTGGAGCAGTCGCAGAGCGAACGCCCAGATCGACCGATTCGTCGATGCGGTGAACTCGGGGCGGGCTCTGGTCGCCGATGCCACCGCCTATGAGGCACCCGAAGCCCCCCGGGGGGCGGGCGTCTTGGAGGTCTACGACGACCACGTGCACTTCAAAGCGAACTCGGAACTCACCTCCTCGGACGGCGGCTGGCAACCTCCCGAGCTCAGATCACTGAAGTGCGGGACGGCGACGAGCCGGGTGAGCTGGTGATCGCTTTCCGCGCCCCGGGGCCTTTCCAGGCGGTCGTGGTGACACCTGTGATGCATGCGGACAAGTGGCGCACTCTGGTCACTGGTTGAGAGGAGGTACTCGCGGAGGCTCTCCGGCGCGCCGCCCGTACAGCCGGTTCTGCCCAGCGGCCGGCGCAGGCACAGAGTGAGCCGATGGTCACCACCGGTCGGAGGACTTCTTGGCGGCCTTGACGCGGGCGGCCTCGGTGATGAGCCGCTGCCGCTCCGCGTGCGGCGCGTTCAGCTCTGCCGTCAGCCGCACCTCGGCAGCGGACGTGGTGGGCTCGATCTGCCGCTCCGCACCGCCGCCGTAGCTGCCGCAGTCGGCGTTGACGGTCGCCGGCCCGGGGCCACGCCGGCCGACGGCCTCCTGCCGGGCCGACGTGTCCCTTGATACGCGAGAGGCGTCGCGCGACGCGTGCGGGCGGGCCGGATCAGCCCGCCGTGAGCGTCTCGCGGACCGTGCCGTCCGGGCCGGCCACCAGCACCGGCGTGTCCGCCCCGCCCAGGTCCCGTACCGCCGCGCGGTCCTCCGCGGAGGCCGACTCCGCCTCCGTCACCACCGCCGCCGCCTCCAGCGACGTCGCGCCGGACGCCACCGCCATCGCCACCGCCGTGCGCAGCGCGCTGAGCTTCAGCGAGTCCAGGGCGACGGTGCCGGCGACGTACGTGCGGCCGGTCTCGTCGCGTACGGCCGCGCCCTCGGGCACGCCGTTGCGGGCCCGGACGGAGCGGGCCAGGGTGACGATCTTGCGGTCCTCGGGGTCGAGGGCGGTGGTGTCGGTCATGACCCGAGCATAAAGGGGCGCTACGGGCGGTCGAGGCGCAGGCGTTCGGCTCGGGGGAGGCCGGCGACGACCAGGTCGTAGGAGTCCTCGACCAGCTCCGTGACCAGGCGGTCCGGAAGGTCTCCGTCCGCCGTCACCGTGTTCCAGTGCCGCTTGTTCATGTGCCAGCCGGGGACGATCAGATCCGGGTGCTCGGCGCGGAGCCGGATCGCGTCCTGCGGGTCGCACTTGAGGTTGACCTTCAGCGGCCGCGCGCCCAGGTCCGTCAGGGCGAACATCTTCCCCAGCACCTTGAAGACCGAGATCTCCGGATTGAAGGGGAACTCCTCCACCGCCGCGTTGAAGGACAGGCACAGGGCGCGCAGCCGCTCCGGGGTCACTCCTCCCCCGCCTCCTCGCCGGACGGCGGGTCCACCGGGCCCGTCGGGCCCACCGGCTCCACCAGCACCGTCACGATCTTGTTCCGGCGTCCGGCCGCCGCCTCCGCCGTGAGCCGCAGCTCGCGGCCGTCCGGCAGCTCCACCACGGACGACGCGCCCGCGATGGGCACCCGGCCCAGCCGCTTGGCGAGCAGTCCGCCGACGGTCTCCACGTCCTCGTCGTCGAACTCCTCCAGCCCGTACAGCTCGCCCAGGTCGGTGATGTCGAGGCGGGCGGTGACCCGGTGGCGGCCCTCGCCGAGCTTCTCCACCGGGGGCAGCTCGCGGTCGTACTCGTCGGTGATCTCGCCGACGATCTCCTCGAGGATGTCCTCGATGGTGACGATGCCCGCGGTGCCGCCGTACTCGTCGACCGCGACGGCGACGTGGTTGCGCTCCTTCTGCATCTCGCGCAGCAGGTCGCCGGCGTTCTTGGTGTCGGGCACGAAGAACACGGGCCGCATCGCCGTGGACACCAGGTCGCTCTCCGCGTCCCGGCTGACGTGCGTCCTGCGGGCCAGGTCCTTGAGGTACACGATGCCGACGATGTCGTCCTCGCTCTCGCCGGTCACCGGGATGCGGGAGAAGCCGGAGCGCAGGGCGAGGGTGAGGGCCTGGCGGATGGTCTTGTACCGCTCGATGACCACCAGGTCGGTGCGCGGCACCATCACCTCGCGCACCAGGGTGTCGCCCAGCTCGAAGACCGAGTGCACCATGCGGCGCTCCTCGTCCTCGATCAGCGACTCCGCCTCCGCGAGGTCCACCAGCGCGCGCAGCTCCGCCTCGGAGGCGAAGGGGCCGTGCCGGAAGCCCTTGCCCGGCGTGAGGGCGTTGCCGATGAGGATCAGCAGCGAGGGGATCGGGCCCATGATCCGGGCCAGCGGCACGAGCACGTACGCGGCGGCCGTGGCCGTGTTCAGCGGGTGCTGCCGGCCGATGGTGCGCGGGGAGACCCCGACGGCGACGTACGACACCAGGACCATGACGGCGATGGCGATCAGCAGCGCCTGGGCCGTGCCGTCGAACTCGCGCACGCTGCCGTAGGTGATCAGCGAGGCGGCGGACATCTCGCAGATGATGCGGACCAGCAGCGCCACGTTGAGGTAGCGGGTGGGGTCGGCCGCGATCCGGGCGAGCTTGGCGCTGCCCCGGCGCCCGGACCGTACGGCCTCCTCGGCGCGGAAGCTGGAGACGCGCGCGATGCCGGCCTCCGCGCACGCGGCGAGCCAGGCGACGACGACGAGCGCGAGCGCCCCCAGGACGAGTGGGGCGCTCATGAGACGGTCGGGGCCGGAGAGGGGCCGGTGAGACCCTTCTCCGCGCGCCAGCCGTCCACGATGGCCGCCTGGAGGCCGAACATCTCGGCCTTCTCGTCCGGTTCCTCGTGGTCGTAGCCGAGCAGGTGCAGCACACCGTGGACGGTGAGCAGCTGGAGCTCCTCGTCCATGGTGTGCCGCGTGGGCGCCTCGGCGCCCTGTCTGGCGGCGACCTCGGGGCAGAGCACGATGTCGCCGAGCAGCCCCTGCGGGGGCTCGTCGTCGTCCTTCGACGGGGGCCGCAGTTCGTCCATGGGGAACGACATGACGTCCGTGGGACCGGGCAGGTCCATCCACTGGATGTGGAGCTGCTCCATGGCGCCCGCGTCCACCACGATCACCGACAGCTCGGAGAGCGGGTGGATGCGCATCCGGGCCAGTGCGTAGCGGGCGATGTCGAGGATCGCCTGCTCGTCGACCTCGGTTCCGGACTCGTTGTTGACGTCGATCGACATCTGGTGCTCGGTCTACTTCCCCTTGTGCCCGGACCGGCCGCGGCCGCCCTTGTGGGTGCCGTTCTCGGTGCCGTGCTGGCTGTCGTACTTTTCGTACGCGTCGACGATACGGCCCACCAGCTTGTGCCGGACCACGTCGTGCGACGACAGCCGGGAGAAGTGGACGTCCTCCAGGCCCTCCAGGATGTCCTGGACCTGGCGCAGACCGGACTTGGTGCCGTCGGGCAGGTCCACCTGCGTCACGTCACCCGTGATCACGATCTTCGAGTCGAAGCCGAGGCGGGTGAGGAACATCTTCATCTGCTCGGGGCTCGTGTTCTGGGCCTCGTCGAGGATGATGAAGGCGTCGTTGAGCGTGCGGCCGCGCATGTACGCCAGCGGCGCGACCTCGATGGTGCCCGCGGCCATCAGCCGGGGGATCGAGTCGGGGTCGAGCATGTCGTGCAGCGCGTCGTACAACGGGCGCAGGTACGGGTCGATCTTCTCGTAGAGCGTGCCCGGCAGGAAGCCCAGCCGCTCGCCCGCCTCGACCGCGGGCCGGGTCAGGATGATGCGGTTGACCTGCTTGGACTGCAGGGCCTGCACCGCCTTGGCCATGGCCAGGTAGGTCTTGCCGGTACCGGCCGGGCCGATGCCGAAGACGATGGTGTGCTTGTCGATCGCGTCCACGTAGCGCTTCTGGTTGAGCGTCTTGGGGCGGATCGTGCGGCCGCGCGAGGACAGGATGTTCTGGGTGAGCACCTGGGCCGGGGTCTCCTGGCCGTCGCTCTCCCCGCTGTCGCTCGCCTTGAGCATGGCGATCGAGCGTTCCACTGCGTCCTCCGTCATCGGCTGCCCGGTGCGGAGCACCAGCATCATCTCGTCGAACACGCGCGAAATGAGGGCGACCTCCGTGGCGTCGCCGACCGCGCTGATCTCATTGCCCCGGACGTGGATGTCGGCCCCCGGGAAGGCCTTCTCGATCACACGCAGGAGGGCGTCGCCGGATCCCAGCACGGTCACCATGGGGTGCTGGGCGGGAACGGTGAACTGCACTCTCGCCTGCCCCTGCGCGGGGGTGTGAGCTGTGGGTGTATGAGTCATGGGCCGGCTCTGAGGCCTGCGGTTCCTCCTCGTCACGGCCGCGCAGCTGAGGGCGGCCTCGCGACTCCCAGGGTACGACGGAGGGGTGACAAGCTCGTAGGCCTTTTATCCGACCGAGCGATCGACCCCGCTCGCCCTCTTCCCCACGGGCGCTCCCTCACGCCGCCCCGCCTCCCACGGGCGCCGTTCCTCACACCGCCCCGCTTCCCGGGGGCCCGTCTCACGCCGACCGGCGGAATCCGATCGTGGGCACGGCCCGCCGCAGCGGCCACGGGCGCACCGCCTCCTCCGGGACCAGCCCGGCCAGGAAGCCGTACCGGCGCAGCGCGGAGGGGTCCTGTCCCTCGACGGACTGCACCCGGTGCCACCACGCCGCGATCTCCGCCCATCCCGGCGCGGACAGCGAGCCGCCGAACTCCTGCACGGACAGCGCGGCCGTGAGCCCCCCGAAGGCGAGCCGGTCGGCCAGCGGCCAGCCCGCCAGGGAGCCGGTGACGAACCCGGCGACGAACACGTCCCCCGCCCCGGTCGGGTCCAGCGCCTCCACCTCGATCGCCGGGACCGACGCGGTCTCCCCCGTACGCCGGTCCACCGCGTACGCGCCCTCCGCGCCCAGGGTGACCACCGCCACCGGCACGTACGCGGTCAGGGCGTGGGCGGCGGCGCGCGGGCAGTCCGTGCCGGTGTACCGCATGGCCTCCGCCGCGTTCGGCAGGAACGCCTCGCAGTGCCGCAGGTCGGGCAGGCCCGCCAGGTCCCAGGCCCCGGTGTCGTCCCAGCCGACGTCCCCGAAGATCCGGGTGCCCGTGCGGGCGGCCTGGGCGACCCAGGGGGCGCTGCGGCCGGGGGTGAGGGAGGCGACGGCGGCACGCGCACGCGGCGGACAGTCGGGCGCGGGCTCCTCGGGGGGCGGTTCGTGGCCGTGGGAGACCATCGTGCGCTCGCCCTCGTACGCCATGGAGACGGTGACCGGGGAGTGCCAGCCGGGAACCGTGCGGGACGGGGAGAGGTCGATGCCCTCGCCCTGCTCCAGCGCGTCCCAGCAGTACTCGCCGTAGTGGTCGTCGCCGAAGGCCGCCGCGAGGGAGGTGCGCAGGCCGAGCCGGGCCAGGGCGGTGGCCATGTTGGCCACGCCGCCCGGGCTCGACCCCATGCCGCGCGCCCAGGACTCGGTGCCGCGCACGGGGGCGCAGTCGAGCCCGGTGAAGACGATGTCGAGGAAGACGGTGCCGGTCAGGTAGACGTCCCAGGGCGGGTCGTCCGGGCCGCGCAGGGCGGCGAGCGGGTCGATCTGGGTCGGGCAGGACGGTCCCGCGACGAATTCCTTCCCGGCTCTCCTGCCGTTCCTCTTCCCGGTGGACGCCATCACGGTGCGCTCCCTGACGTGGTGCGGTTTCAGCCAGTGTGCACCACGCCGCCGACAGCGGGAGCGCCGTCACGCCGAGCCGCCCCGGGCGCCGTCACCAGCGGGGCACGGCGGGCCGGGTCCAGGCCGGGTCGGCGATGCGCATGGCGGCCTCGTCGTCGCGGTCGCGCAGCGCGCCGTCGTCGTCCAGCCACCGTCGGTGCAGGAACGCCAGCCGGTCGCGGTCGAGTTCGACGCCGAGGCCCGGCGCGTCGGGGACGCGGACCGTGCCGCCTTCGAAGGCGAGACGCTCGGTGAGGACGTCCTCCGACTGCCAGGGGTAGTGGGAGTCGCAGGCGTGGTGCAGGTCGGGCACGGTCGCCGCCACGTGCGTCATCGCGGCGAGGCTGATGCCGAGGTGCGTGTTGGAGTGCATGGAGACGCCCACGCCGAAGGCACGGCAGATCGCCGCGAGGTGCCGGGTGTTGCGCAGTCCGCCCCAGTAGTGGTGGTCGGAGAGCACCACCTGCACGGCGTCCCGGGTGAACGCCTCCTTGATCTCGGCGAACGTGGTCACGCACATGTTGGTCGCGAGGGGCACCTCGGTCCGGGCGGCCACCTCGGCCATCGCGGACGTGCCGAGGGTGGGGTCCTCCAGGTACTCCAGGACGTCCCCGAGCTCCTCGGCCACCTTCAGCGAGGTCTCCACGGACCAGGCGCCGTTGGGGTCGAGACGCAGCGGGTGCCCGGGGAAGGCGGCGGCCAGCGCGCGGACGGCGGCGATCTCCTCCTGCGGCTCGAAGACGCCGCCCTTGAGCTTGAACGACGTGAAGCCGTACCGCTCCTTGAACCGCCGGGCCTGCTCGACCACGCCCGCCGGGTCGACGGCCGCGCCCCAGTCGTCCTTCTCCGCCGCCACGCCCTCCGGGTGCTCGGCCCACTTGTAGAACAGGTACGCGCTGTACGCGACGGCGTCGCGCACCTTGCCGCCGAGCAGGGCGTGCACGGGCAGGCCGAGGCTCCTGCCGAGGGCGTCGAGGGAGGCGACCTCGAGGGCGGAGAGCACGGACAGCCGCAGCTTGCCGGCGGTCTGCACGCCGCGCAGTCCGCCGGCGTCCACCTGCCCGCGGACCCGGGCGGCGTCGACGGCGACCTGGTCCGCCTCGGCGAACAGCCGGTTCAGGTCGTCGACCCGGTGGCCGACCAGCCGGTCGGCGAGCGGGCGGGCCAGGTCCAGGTACTTGGTGTCGCCGTACGTCTCGCCGAGCCCGGTGATCCCGTCGGCGGTCACCACCTCCACGATCAGCCGGGGGGTGTACGGCTGGTGCACGCCCTGCGTGTTGAGCAGAGGCGGGTCGGCGACCAGGACCGGGGTGAGACGGACCTCGGTCACGGTCAGGCCGGAGGCGGATGCGGTCACGGGGCAGCTCCTACGAGGTCGGGTCCGGCGGCGAGCGGGGTCCTGAGGACGGCGAGGTCACGGGCGGACGGGCGGGTTGCTCATCTCCGTATATGGACGGCATCCATGTATGGGAACGAAGGCTAGAGGGGTGGATCAGGGGCGTCAACGGTGCGACGGGCGGCCGTTCGACGGCGCCGGGGCGGGGACGCGGCGGCCCCGCACAGGCAAAAATCGCCCTGCTACCCAACGCCTGAAACCCCCAAACACAAGAGTGACTTAGATCACATCGATCTCACTCCCGTTGCGCTGCCCCCGCTTGATACAAATTGCCCGCGCGTTCTCGTCCGTCGACGGCCGTCGCCCCCCCACATCTCCTTTCTCGCATGTCGCACCGTCCCCTTCGCACGCCCTGGGAACGCCCGTGTACGCCCCTCGCACCACCCCCTGGCCCCTCGTCGCCCTTTTCACGGCCGGGTACCTCGCCCCGTATCTGCTGCCGACCACCGTCGGCCGGCTGGAACGCGGCCTGGATCTCTCGGCCACCCAGGCGGGGGCCGTCGGCAGTCTGCTGCTGCTCAGCTCGGCCACGGCCGGGTTCCTGCTGGCCTCCCGCGTCGAGCGGACCGGGGCCCGGACCCTCGCCCGGCTGGGCCTCGTCCTCGCCGCCGTCGGCTACGGCGGGGCCGCGCTCACCACCGCCGTCCCGGCCGTCGTCGCCGGGGCCGTGATCGGCGGGTTCGGGTCGGGCACGGCCACCACGGTCGCCGCCACCCGGATCGCCGCGGAGAAGGACCCGCACCGGGCCTCCGCCCTGGGCCTGCTCAGCGTGTCCGCGCTGGCCGGCGCGGTCTATCTGACGGTGCCGCACCTGCCCGGGCACGGACTCACCCTCGCCGCCATCGCCCTCACCGCGCTCGTGGTGTGGCCGCTGACCTCCCGGCTGCCCGGCGGCACGTCCGGCCCGCTCGCGGCGGAGGCGGCGGGGGCCGACGGCACCGGCGCCTCCCGTCTGCCGCACCGACGGTCGGGGATGGTGCTGGCCGGGGCGATGCTGCTGTGGTCCCTGGCGCAGAACGCGCTGTGGGGCGTCAGCGGGCGCATCGGCGTCGATCAGGCGCGCCTGTCCGAGCCGACCGTGGGCGTGGTCTTCGCGGTGGCGCTGGGCGCGGGACTGCTGGGCGTGCTGGGCGCGGGCGCGCTCGGCTCACGGCTCGGGCGCGCGCTGCCCATCGGCGGCGGCACGGTCGTCATCGCCGGCTGCATCGCGCTGAGCGCCTCCGCGACCGGGCTGGGGAGCTTCGCCGCGGGCGAGATCGCCTGGAACACGGTCTATCCGGTGGTGCTGTCGTACCTGATCGGGCTGGCCGCCTCGCTGGACGCGCGGGGGCGCTGGGCGGTGCTGGTGGGCTCGGCGTCCTCGCTGGGCACCGCCGCCGGGCCGCTCACCGGGAGTGTGCTGTCCGCGCAGGCCGGCTTCCCGGTGATGGGCGCGGTGCTCGCGGTGGGGCTGCTGCTGGTCGCGGTGCCGATGACCGGGGTCGCGCTGCACACGGGGGGACGGCCGCTGCTGCCGGGAGCGGTGCGGCGGCGGGGTGGCCATCCGGCGGCGCTGGTCGCCGCGACGACGGGCACCCCCTCGGGTGCGGTGCCGGAGGTCGGGGCGCCGGAGCAGCCGGTCGTCGAGATTCCCCTCGACGGCACTCCGGAGCCGGCGCGGACCGCCTACGACACGGCGGCGGCCACGCGGGCGCCGGGCGGGATGTGAGGGTCGCGTGGGCCACGGACACCGGGCCCTGCTCCCGGCGACGGGGGCGCGCACTCGCGCCGGCCGGCAGGCGCCTCCCCCGGAGGAGGTATCCCCAGCGCCCTGGAAGTACCTCCCAGGCCGTTGAGGCGCCGGGGAGGCGCGACCGCCCGCCGCCACGTCAGCGGCGGGGCGGCTGAGCGCCGCCGCGGTCAGCGGCGTTTCGGGAGCGGGACGCGCTGCAGATCGCGGGCCACGGTCAGGTCGGCGTCGTAGCCCGCCGCGCGGGCCTGGCGTTCGAACTCCTCCGGGTCGGAGTACCGCTGGCTGAAGTGCGTGAGCACCAAGTGCCGTACGCCCGCGTCGCGGGCGACCCGCGCGGCCTGGCCGGCCGTCAGGTGGCCGAACTCGACGGCCATCCCCTCGTCCTCGTCGAGGAACGTCGACTCGATCACCAGCATGTCGCAGCCCTCGGCGAGCGCGTACACCCCGTCGCACAGCCGGGTGTCCATGACGAACGCGAACCGCTGTCCGCGCCGGACCTCGCTGACGTCCTCCAGGGCGACCCCGTCGAGGGAGCCCTCGCGCTGGAGGCGGCCCACGTCCGGGCCCTGGATGCCGTGCGCGGCGAGCCGGCCGGGCAGCATGCGGCGGCCGTCGGGCTCGACCAGCCGGTAGCCGTACGCCTCGACGGGGTGGGAGAGCCGGCGCGCCTCCAGCGTGTAGCCGGGGGTGCGGACGAGCGGGCCGTCGGTGTCGACGGGGGCCTCGAGGAGGGCGACGGTCTCGCGGTAGGCGGTCGCGTACCGCAGCCGGTCGAAGAACCGCTGCCCGGAGCGCGGGTAGTGCGCGCTGACCGGGTGCGGCACCTTGTCGAGGTTGATCCGCTGGATCACCCCGGCGAGCCCCAGCGAGTGGTCGCCGTGGAAGTGCGTGACGCAGATCCGGTTCACGTCGTGCGCGGCGACCCCGGCGCGCAGCATCTGCCGCTGGGTGCCCTCGCCGGGGTCGAACAGGAAGCCTTCGCCGTCCCAGCGCAGCAGGTAGCCGTTGTGGTTGCGGTGCCGGGTCGGGACCTGGCTGGCGGTGCCGAGCACCACCAGTTCACGGACGGACAACGGTCTATCCGGGGGGCCACTCGAGACCGCGGCCGCCCAGGACGTGGGCGTGCGCGTGCCACACGGTCTGGCCGGCGCCGCTGCCCGTGTTGAACACGATGCGGTAGCTCTCCAGCTTCTCCTCGTCCGCCACGGCCTGCGTCTCGCGCAGGACGTCCGCCGCGATTTCGGGCGCCGCGGCGGCGAGGGCCGCGGCATCCCGGTGGTGCGCCTTCGGGATCACCAGGACGTGGGTGGGCGCCTGGGGGTTGATGTCGCGGAACGCGACGGTCGTGTCCGTCTCCCGCACGATCGTCGCCGGAATGCTGCCCGCGACGATCTTGCAGAACAGACAGTCGTCCTGAGGTTCCCCTGCCATACGCCCTCCTCGACCCGGTGATCATCACTACAGAGGCATGCTACCGACCCGGCCCCGGGCCGTCGTGCCGCCCGCACGCGGTCACGGCAGCTCCGGCGGCGCCTTCGCGGGGGTCGTCTCCAGCGCCTCCAGCGCCAGCCGCACCGCCTCGTCGAGCTGGACGTCCCGCCCGGCGGCGTGGTCCTGCGGGCGCTGGACGACCTCGACGTCCGGGTCGACGCCGTGGTTCTCCACGTCCCAGCCGTACCCCTCCAGCCAGAAGGCGTACTTGGGCTGGGTGACCAGCGTGCCGTCGACCAGCCGGTAGCGGCTGTCGATGCCGATGACGCCGCCCCACGTGCGGGTGCCGACCACCGGCCCGATGCCGAGCGCCCGGATCGCCGCGTTGACGATGTCCCCGTCGGAGCCGGAGAACTCGTCGGCGACGGCGACGACGGGCCCCCGGGGCGCGTCGCGCGGGTAGCTCTCCGCGCGCATCCCGCGCGGCAGGTCCCAGCCGACGATCCGCCGGGCCAGCTTCTCCACCACGAGTTGCGAGGTGTGGCCGCCGCGGTTCTCCCGCACGTCCACGATCAGTCCCTCGCGCAGCACCTCCACCCGCAGGTCGCGGTGGATCTGCGCCCACCCGGGCGCCTGCATGTCGGGGACGTGGATGTAGCCGAGCCGGCCGCCGGACCTCTCCAGCACGTACGCCCGCCGGCCGGCGACCCAGGCGTGGTAGCGCAGCGGCTCCTCGTCGGCGAGCGGCACGACGACCGCGTGCCGCGGCTCTCCCCCGCCGGCCGGTGACACGGTCAGCTCGACGGGCTTGCCGGCCGTCCCCACCAGCAGCGGCGCGGGGCCGGTCACCGGGTCGACCGGCTGTCCGGCGACGGCGACGATCGCGTCGCCGGGCCGGACGGCGACGCCGGGCGCGGCGAGCGGTGAGCGGGCCTCCGGGTCGGAGGTCTCGGCGGGCAGGATGCGGTCCACCCGCCAGCTTCCGTCCTCGTGCCGGGAGAGGTCCGCGCCGAGCAGTCCCTGCCGGGGACCGCCGCCGAAGCCGCCGCGCGGGGTGACGTAGGCGTGCGAGGTGCCGAGCTCGCCGTGCACCTCCCACAGCAGGTCCACCAGGTCGTCGTGGGTGGCCAGCCGGTCGAGCACGGGACGGTAGCGGTCCAGCACCGCGTCCCAGTCGACGCCGCTCATGTCGGGACGCCAGAAGTTGTCCCGCATGATGCGGCCGTTCTCGTCGAACATCTGCCGCCACTCGGTGGCCGGGTCGACGAACTGCCGCACCCGGCCGAGGTCGACGGTGATGTTGCTGTCGCTGTCGTCGTCGCCGGAGGCGCGCCGGTCGCTGGGCACGACCTTCAGGCGTCCGTCGGTCCACAGCAGCACCCTCTTGCCGTCGCCGCTGACCTCGAAGTGGTCGGCGTCGACGGCGAGGTGCTCGATCCGCTGCTGGGCGAGGTCGTAGCGCTCCAGGTCGGTCCTGGGGTCCGGGCCGTCGGGCGTGGCCCGGGACGCGCCGAGCACGCCGCGCACCGGGTGGCGCAGCCACAGCACGCCGCCCTTGGCGGCGCGCAGGCCGCTGTAGCGGGAGGCCTCGACCGGGAACGGCACGATGCGGTCGGCGAGCCCGTCGAGGTCGATGCGCGTGGTGGGGGTGCCCTCGCTGTCGGGGGTCTCGTCCCGGTCGGGGGTCTCGAAGGGCCGGCCGTGCCGCTGCGGCCCGAACGGCGACGGGGTGGTCGCCGCGAGCGTGATCAGGTACGGCCGTACGCCCTCGACGAAGGCCAGGTCGAAGACGTGCTCGTCGTAGACCGGGTCGAAGGAGCGGGTGGACAGGAACGCGAGGTGCTTGCCGTCGAGGGTGAAGGCGGGCGCGTAGTCCTGGAAGCGCAGCGGGGTCGCCTCGGTGACCGACAGGTCGGTGGTGTGGGCGAGCTTGATCTGGCTGAGCGGGCGCGGGCCGGGGTGGGACCAGGCGAGCCAGGCGGAGTCGGGCGAGAAGACCAGCCCGGAGACGTCGCCGTCCTCGCTGCGGTCGACCTCGCGGACCTCGCCGGTCTCCCGCTCGACGAGGAGGACACGGCCGTCGTGGGAGGCGATCGCGGCGCGGCTGCCGTCGGGCGCCATCGCCAGCTCCACGACCCGGCCGAGCCGTCCGGCGGCCAGGCGGCGCGGGGTGGCGCCGGGGGCCGGTCCGGTGGCGGGGGCGAACTCCAGGGCGTCGTCGCCCTCGGCGTCCGTCACCCACACCACCCATTCCTCGCCGTCCGCGCGGAAGGCGCGCGGACGGCGGGCCCGGACGCCCGGAGTGGCGGCGAGCGCGCGGGCGGGGCCGGAGCGGTGGGTGACCCAGTGGACGGTGCCGCGCACGCAGACGGCGCTGCCGCGCGCGGTGTGGTCGGGTGACGCGGAGCCGAACCAGCGGGCCGCGTTCACCGGGAACGGCCGGAGGTCGACGCGCTGCCCGCCGAGCCGTACGTCGAGGCGGCGCGGCTCGGCCGTGTCGAGGTCGTCGAGGATCCACAGCTCGCCGGCGCTGGAGTAGACGACCCGGCTGCCGTCGGTCGCCGCGTGACGGGCGTAGAAGCCCTCCAGGGGGGTGTGCCGGCGCAGGTCGGAGCCGTCGGCGAGGGAGGAGTACAGCGCTCCGGTGCCCTCGTGGTCGGAGAGGAACGCGATCCTCCCCCGCTCCCGGCCGCGCTCGAGCGGCGGGACCCCCGCCCCCGCCCACAGCGGGTACTCGATGTTCCCGTCGAGGTCCTCGTGCAGCCGGACGAACTCGCCGTCGCCCTCGCGGTCGATCCACAGCTTGCCCGCGGTGCCGCCCCGGTAGCGCTTCCAGCTGGCCGCCTCGCGGCCCATCGTGGCGGACAGCAGCACGGTGTGCGGGCCTTCGGCGACGTCGCCGACCGGCCCGTACGGGAGGGTGTCGGCGGGGCCGCCGTCGAGCGGCACGGCGCGCGCCCAGGTGCGGCGCAGGCTCGCCTGGCCGTAGGCGCTCAGCGCGAGGACGCGGCCGTCCGCGGTCCAGCCGCGGACCTGGGTCCTCGGGCCGCCCCAGTGGGTGAGCCGCCGGGCGGGGCCGCCGTCGACGGGGGCGACGTGCACCTCGGGGGCGCCGTCGCGGGTGGAGGTCCAGGCGACGGTGGCGCCGTCCGGGGAGATCCGTGGGTGGTTCACCGGCACGTTGTCCGCACTGACCCGCCAGGCGCGGCCGCCGTCGAGCGGGGCGAGCCACACGTCGTCCTCGGCGGTGAAGGCGACCAACTCGCCGTGCAGGTGCGGAAATCGGAGGTACGTGCCGGATGCGACCGATGCAGGCTGTGTCACCCGATCACCCTAGGGGGGGCGCGTGCGGTCCGGCCAGGGGTCCGGATCACTTGCCCTCGACGGGGCGACAGGACGGGTACTGGTCGCACCACACCGTCGTGGTGACGGTCACGGTCACGGTGGGCCGCGGGCCGCCCTGTGTCGGCTCGCCCACGCGGGGCGGGCTCTCGGAGTCGCAGTCGCCCAGCCCCTCGACGTGGAACACCTGCCGGCCGTCCACCTTCGCGGTGATGTCCCCGCGGATGCAGGCGTTGTCGACGGCGTGGGTGACCCGTCCGGTGACGGTGATCTCCTTGCCGCCCTCGGTCTCGCCCTCGCAGTCGACCGAGGCGGCGGTCTCCTGCGAGCCCGGCGAGGCGGAGGACCCGTCCCGGTCGCCGAACGACGCGTTGCAGGTGAGCCAGCGGACCTTGTCCTTCTGCCGGTTGAGCTCCTCGGTCACGGTCCCGTCGGTGGTGAGCGCGACGGCCGCGGAGCTGAGGTCGCCGCCCTCGCAGGCCGTGACGCCCGTGACGGCGGCCACGGCGAAACCGGCGGCAACCGCGAGTCGCCGCCCTCGTGTTCCCCGCGGGAACCTTGTCATCGCCCCCATGTACGGCAGCGTGCCACCGCCGCTCGTCCGGCGGTAGGGCGCATTGGGCCATGCTCGGCGCCCCCGGCACACCCCCTCCGGCGTTCCCGGAGCGGGGCCCGGGGCGGAGCCCCGTGACGCGAGGTCAGGACCAGCGTCCGGTGCGCCCCAGCAGCAGCGCCGCCGCGGCCGTCCCCGCCGTGGACGTCCGCAGCACGCTCCGCCCCAGCCGGTACGCCCGCGCCCCGGCGCTCTCGAACAGCGCCAACTCCTCGGGGGACACCCCGCCTTCGGGCCCGACGACCAGCACGATCTCGCCGGAGGCGGGCAGCGGAACCGTGGCCAGCGGCTCCGTCCCGCTCTCGTGCAGCACCGCCGCGAAGTCCGCTTCGGCGAGAAGTGAGGCAACTCCCTTGCTCGTCACCGCGTCCGCGACCTCCGGGAACCGCACCCGACGCGACTGCTTGCCCGCCTCCCGGGCGGTGGCCCGCCACTTGGCGAGGGACTTGGCGCCCCGCTCGCCCTTCCACTGCGTGATGCAGCGCGAGGCCGACCACGGCACGATCGCGTCGACGCCGACCTCGGTCATGGTCTCCACGGCCAGCTCGCCCCGGTCGCCCTTGGGCAGCGCCTGCACGACGGTCAGCCGGGGCGTCTCCGCCGGCTCCTCGACGACCTCGCCGAGCCGGACGACGAGCCGGTCCTTGCCCTCGGTGCCGTCCACCTCGCCCGCGGCCCAGCGGCCCGCGCCGTCGGTGAGGACGACCTCCTCGCCGGCCCGCAGCCGCTTCACGGCGACGGCGTGGCGTCCCTCGGGTCCGTCGAGCACGAAGCGACCGGCGCCGTGCGTGTCGAAGCGGTCGACGACGAAGACGGGGGCGGTCATCGGACGCCTCCCGACAACGCCGTCCGGGCGGCGGCCAGCTCGGCGACGAGCACGTCCACCAGCTGTCCGGCGGGCAGTTCGCGGGCCATGCGGTGGCCCTGCCCCGCCCACAGCGCGAGCCCTTGCACGTCCCCGGCCTCGGCGGCGGCCTTGCGCAGCGGCGCGGTCAGGTGGTGGACCTCCGGGTAGGCGGCGGGGGCGTACGGGCCGTGCTCGCGCAGGAAGCGGTTGACCAGGGCGCGCGCGGGACGGCCGGTGAAGGCGCGGGTGAGTTCGGTGCGGGCGTGGAGGGGGTCGGTGAGGGCCTGCTTGTGCAGGGCGTGCGCGCCGGACTCGTGGGCGGCGACGAAGGCCGTCCCGAGCTGGGCCGCGTCGGCGCCGGCGGCGCACACGGCGGCGATCTGGCCGCCGCGCATGATGCCGCCGGCGGCGACGACGGGGATGCCGACGGACTCGCGGACCTGGGCGACCAGGGACAGCAGTCCGATGCCGCCGCCGTCGCTCTCCGGGACGTCGCGGTGGGTGCCCTGGTGGCCGCCGGCCTCGACGCCCTGGGCGATCACCACGTCGGCGCCGGCCCGTTCCACGGCGCGGGCCTCCTCGGGGGTCGTGGCGGTGACCAGGGTGAGGGTGCCGACGCGGTGCAGCGCGTCGATCACCTCGCGGGCCGGCACCCCGAAGTGGAACGACACGACCGGCACGGGGTCGTCGAGCAGCACGGCGAGTTTGGCGTCGTAGCCGTCGTCGCGGCCGCTGCCGGGGTCGCCCAGCTCCGTCTCGTACCAGGAGGCCTCACCGGCCAGCTGGTGGGCGTAGACGCCGACGGCGGCGTTGGAGGGCGCGGCGTCGGCCGTTCCGGTGGGGCCGGCGCTCGCACCGGGTGTCTCGGGCTGGGGCAGGAAGAGGTTGACGCCGAAGGGACGGGAGGTGAGTCCTCGCAGCTGCTTGATCTCCTGGTACATCCCGTCCGCGGTCTTGTACCCGGCGGCCAGGAAACCGAGCCCGCCCGCCTCGGACACGGCGGCGGCGAGCTGCGGCACCGATACGCCGCCCGCCATGGGCGCCTGCACGATCGGGTGCGGGAAGAGATCGGTCAGTACGGAGGACATGACCGCATGGTGTCACGTCCCCCGACCGACCCCGAAGCGGCCCTTCCCCTTGGCATGAGCCACTTTCCGCCGGGCCGCCGAAGGCATCGGCGGCCCGGCGGGGGCGGGGTCAGCGGCCGTTGAACGCGTCCTTCAGCCGCGAGAACAGCCCTTGCTGACCCGGCTGGAACTGGCCCGTGGGCCGTTCCTCGCCGCGCAGCTTGGCCAGCTCGCGGAGCAGGCGCTCCTGCTCCGGGTCCAGCTTGGTCGGGGTCTGCACCTCGACGTGGACGACGAGGTCCCCCCGGCCGCCGCCGCGCAGGTGGGTGACGCCCCGGCCGTGCAGCGGGATCGACTGGCCGGACTGGGTGCCGGGCCGGATGTCGACCTCCTCCAGGCCGTCCAGCGTCTCCAGCGGCACCTTGGTGCCGAGCGCCGCCGCGGTCATCGGCAGCGTGACCGTGCAGTGCAGGTCGTCGCCGCGCCGCTGGAACTGCGAGTGCGGCAGCTCGTGGATCTCGACGTACAGGTCGCCGGCGGGACCGCCGCCGGGCCCGACCTCGCCCTCGCCGGCCAGCTGGATCCGGGTGCCGTTGTCGACGCCGGCCGGGATCTTCACCGTGAGCGTGCGGCGGGAACGCACCCGGCCGTCGCCCGCGCACTCCGGGCAGGGCGTGGGCACGACCGTGCCGAAGCCCTGGCACTGCGGGCAGGGGCGCGAGGTCATGACCTGGCCCAGGAACGACCGGGTGACCTGCGAGACCTCACCGCGGCCGCGGCACATGTCGCACGTCTGCGCGCTGGTGCCGGGCGCGGCGCCCTCGCCGCTGCACGTGGTGCAGACGACCGCCGTGTCGACCTGGATGTCCTTGGTCGTGCCGAACGCGGCCTCGTCCAGCTCGACCTCGATCCGGATCATGGCGTCCTGGCCGCGGCGGGTGCGCGAACGCGGTCCGCGCTGCGACGCCGTGCCGAAGAACGCGTCCATGATGTCGGAGAAGTTGCCGAAGCCCCCGGCCCCGAAGCCGCCCGCGCCGCCGGCGCCGCCGGACTGGGACAGCGGGTCGCCGCCGAGGTCGTAGACCTGCTTCTTCTGCGGGTCCGACAGCACCTCGTAGGCGGCGTTGATCTCCTTGAACCGCTCCTGGGTCTTCGGATCCGGATTGACGTCCGGATGCAGCTCGCGGGCGAGCCGCCGGAAGGCCTTCTTGATCTCTTCCTGCGACGCGTCGCGGCGTACGCCGAGTACGGCGTAGTAGTCCGTGGCCACCTATGACTCCGCCAGGATCTGTCCGACGTACCGTGCCACTGCGCGTACCGCTCCCATCGTTCCGGGGTAGTCCATGCGGGTCGGTCCGACCACGCCGAGCTTGGCGACAGCCTCGCCGCCCGAACCGTAGCCGACCGACACGACGGACGTGGAGTTGAGTCCTTCGTGGGCGTTCTCGTGACCGATCCGTACGGTCACACCCGGATCCTTCGCCTCGCCGAGCAGCTTGAGGAGCACGACCTGCTCCTCCAGCGCCTCCAGGACGGGCCGGATCGTGAGGGGGAAGTCGTGTCCGAAGCGGGTGAGGTTGGCGGTACCGCCGATCATCAGCCGCTCCTCGTTCTCCTCGACGAGCGTCTCCAGGAGAGTGGAGAGCACCGTGGAGACCGTACCGCGGTCATCGGTCTCGAAGGCCTCCGGGAGATCCTCCACCAGACCCGGCACATCGGTGAACCGGCGGCCCGCGATCCGGCTGTTGAGCCGCGCCCGCAGGTCGGCCAGGGACGACTCGCCGAACGGCGCCGGGCAGTCGATCATCCGCTGCTCGACCCGGCCGGTGTCGGTGATCAGCACCAGCATCAGCCGCGCCGGGGCGAGGGACAGCAGCTCCACGTGCCGCACCGTCGAGCGGGTCAGCGAGGGGTACTGCACCACGGCGACCTGCCGGGTGAGCTGCGCGAGCAGCCGCACCGTGCGGGCCACGACGTCGTCGAGGTCGACGGCGCCCTCGAGGAAGTTCTGGATGGCCCGCCGCTCGGGCGGGCTCATCGGCTTGACGCCGGCCAGCTTGTCGACGAACAGCCGGTAGCCCTTGTCGGTGGGGATGCGCCCGGCACTGGTGTGCGGCTGGGCGATGAAGCCCTCCTCCTCCAGGGCCGCCATGTCGTTGCGCACGGTGGCCGGGGAGACGCCGAGGTTGTGCCGCTCGGTGAGCGCCTTCGACCCCACGGGTTCCTCGGTGCCCACGTAGTCCTGGACGATCGCGCGCAACACCTGGAGCCTGCGTTCACTGAGCATCGCGCACACCTCCAGCTGGCTTCCGCCCGGTAACGACTCTGGCACTCTTCGCACGCGAGTGCCAGACTTCCCCGGCCCAGTGTACGGCCGGGGGGTACGCCGTCGGCAAGGCCGGTCCGCGCCGTGCTGCCGGGTGCCGCCGTCCCCGCTAGCGTCCCGGTCATGACCGTGACTTGGGAAGAGTCGGGATGGGAGCAACTGGCGCCGGGGGTCGGGCGGCGCCGGCTGCCGGGATGGGACTGCACGGCGGGGCTCGTGGTGGGCGCGGACGGCGTCCTGGCCGTCGACGCGGGCTCCTCCCTCGCCGAGGGCGCGCGGTTGCGGACCGAGGCGCGGGAGCTGACCGGCCGCCGTGTGACGCATCTCGCGCTCACCCATCCCCACTTCGACCACGTCCTCGGGGCGCCGGCGTTCGCGGGCGCGGAGGTGTACGGCGCGGTGGGTCTGGACGTCGCGCTCGCCGGGCGGGGGCGCGAGGAGCTGCGCGCGGACGCGGTGCGCTGGGGTCTTGACGCGCGGGCGGCGGACGAGGCGGCGGACGCGCTGGTCCCGCCCCGGCACGCGGTGTCCGGCGCGTGGACGCTGGACCTGGGCGGCGGCCGTCAGGCGCTGCTGGCGAACGTCGGCCCGGGTCACACCGCGTACGACCTGGCGGTGCTGGTGCCCGGCGACCCGGGGGTGGTGTTCTGCGGCGACCTGGTCGAGGAGTCGGGCGAACCGCAAGCGGGCCCGGACGCCGTGCCGACCCGCTGGCCGGCCGCGCTGGACCGGCTGCTGCGGCTGGGCGGCGAGGACGCGGTGTACGTCCCCGGTCACGGAGCGGTGGTCGACGCGGCCTTCGTACGGGCCCAACGGGACGCGCTGGCGGCCCGGTTCGGCGTGTCGGACTGATCGCCGCCGGGGCGATCCTCGTATCGTCGGCGGAATGCGCCAGTACTCCGCCGACCTGACCCCTCCGTGGAAGAAGCCGCAGTCCGCGCCCGAGGTGCCGGCCGAGCCGGGCCTCGTGGTGGAGGAGCCCGGCACCGGTTTCTGCGGCGCGGTGATCCGCTGCGAGGCCGGCACGGTGACCCTGGAGGACCGCTTCGGCAAGCACCGGGTGTTCCCGCTGCGGCCGCGCGGGTTCCTGCTGGAGGGCCGCGTGGTCACGCTGGTCCGTCCCCCGTCGGGCCCCGCCCGGCCCGCCCGCACGGCGTCCGGCTCGGTCGCCGTCCCCGGCGCACGGGCGCGGGTCGCCCGCGCGGGGCGCATCTACGTGGAGGGCCGGCACGACGCCGAGCTGGTCGAGAAGGTGTGGGGCGACGACCTGCGCGTCGAGGGCGTGGTCGTGGAGTACCTGGAGGGTGTGGACGACCTCCCGTCCGTCGTCGAGTCCTTCGGCCCGGGGCCGGACGCGCGGCTGGGTGTGCTGGTGGACCACCTGGTGCCGGGCTCCAAGGAGTGGCGGATCGCCCAGGAGGTGACGAGCGAGCACGCGCTGGTGGTCGGTCACCCGTACATCGACGTCTGGGAGGCCGTGAAGCCGGCGTCGGTCGGGATCGAGGCGTGGCCCCGGGTGCCGCGGGGGCGGGACTGGAAGACGGGGGTGTGCGAGGCGCTGGGGTGGCGGGTCGCGAACACGGGCGAGGCGTGGCAGCGGATCCTGGGCTCCGTCCGCTCTTACAAGGACCTTGAGCCGCAGCTCCTCGGGCGGGTGGAGGAACTGATCGACTTCGTCACGGCGCCGTCGTCCTGACCGTCTTCCTCCCGCCTTTCGGTCCTTGGTGCCTCGTCCTCGAACGCCGGACGGGCTGCTGACAGCCCCTCCGGCGTTCGAGGAGCGGGGTCCGGGGCGGAGCCCCGGGGACGGGAAGGGGCGGCGGGGGCGAAGGACCTCTGGTCAGTCGACCAGGTCCCGGACCACCGCGTCGGCCAGGAGGCGTCCCCGCAGGGTGAGGGCCGCGCGGCCCTCCGCGAAAGGCCCGGGACGGAGCAAGCCGTCCGACAGCGCGCGGTCAGCAGCCGCACGCCCCTCCTCCCGGAGGAGATCCAGCGGCACCCCGTCCCGCAGCCGAAGCTCCAGCAGGATCCGCTCCACCCGCCGGTCCTCCGAGGACAACACCTCCCGTCCCGCCCCCGGCGACCGCCCCTCCGCCAACGCCGCCGCGTACGCGCCCGGATGCTTCACGTTCCACCAGCGCACCCCGCCCACGTGCGAGTGCGCCCCGGGTCCGGCCCCCCACCAGTCGGCCCCCCTCCAGTACAGCTCGTTGTGCAGACAGCGCCCCGCGTCCGAGGTCGCCCAGTTCGACACCTCGTACCAGGAGAACCCCGCCCCCGACAGCCGCTCCTCGGCGATCAGGTACCGGTCCGCGTGGACGTCGTCGTCCGTCATCGGCACCTCCCCCCGCCGGATCCGGCGCGCCAGTCGGGTGCCCTCCTCGACGATCAGCGCGTACGCGGACACGTGGTCCGGCCCGGCGCCGATCGCCGCGTCCAGCGAGGCGCGCCAGTCGTCGTCCGACTCCCCCGGCGTGCCGTAGATCAGGTCGAGGTTGACGTGGTCGAACCCGGCCGCGCGGGCTTCGGCGACACACGCCTCGGGGCGGCCGGGGGTGTGCGTGCGGTCGAGGACCTTCAGCACGTGCCGCCTGGCGCTCTGCATGCCGAAGGAGACGCGGTTGAAGCCGCCGGCCCGCAGCTCGGCCAGGTAGGCGGGGTCGACGGACTCGGGGTTCGCCTCCGTGGTCACCTCGGCGTCGGGCGCGAGCCCGAACTCCTCGCGGACGGCCGCCAGCATCCGCACCAGGTCGCCGGCGGCGAGCAGTGTGGGCGTGCCCCCGCCGACGAACACCGTGCGCACCGGCCGCGGGTCGTCGCCGAGCACCTTGCGGGCCAGCCGGATCTCGTCGACGAGCGCCTCGGCGTAGTTGTCACGGGAGGCCAGCACGCCGCCGGTGCCGCGCAGCTCGGTCGCGGTGTAGGTGTTGAAGTCGCAGTAGCCGCAGCGGGTCGCGCAGTAGGGGACGTGCAGGTAGAACCCGAGGGGGCGGTCGGCCGCCCCGGCGAGCGCGGACGCGGGCAGCGCGCCGTCGGCGGGGACGGGCTCGCCGTCGGGGAGTGCGGAAGGCATGTGCTCCATTGTCCCGCACCCCGCCCGATCCCCTTCCGCACCCTCATTCCGCCTGGAGCACCAGCAGGGCGAGGTCGTCCGCCGGGGGCCGCGCCCCGAAGTCGTGCACGAGCCGGGTGATCCGTTCCGCCACCGCTCCGGCCTCCAGCCCGGCGCAGCCCGCCAGCGCCGCGGCCAGCCCGTCGCCGTCGTCGAACTGCCGCGACCCGGAGCGCCGCTCGGTCACTCCGTCGGTGACGCAGAGCAGGGTGTCGCCCGAGTACATCTCGAACGTCTCGCTGGTGTACGCCGTGTCCTCGACGACCCCGAGCAGCGTCTGCGGCTGGGCGACGGGACGGACGGCGCCCTCGGGGTCGAGCAGGAGGGGCAGGGGGTGGCCGGCGGAGGCGAGGGTGCAGCGCACGCCGCCGGCGAAAGGCATGAGCTCGCCGTAGAGGAGGGACAGGAAGCGGGTCTGGGGGCCGTCGCCGGGCGTGGTCGGGCGGGCTCCCGCGGCCACCAGGGCGCGGGCGGCGGCGTCGGCGGCCTCGGTGGCGTCGTCGAGGAGGAGCTGGTTGAGCCGGTCGAGGACGTCGGCGACGCGGTAACCCTCGCGGGCGAGCAGCCGCAGCCAGGGCCGGACGAGCCCGATGACGACGGCCGCCTCGGGGCCCTTGCCCTGCACGTCGCCGACGGCGAAGCACCAGCGTCCACGGCCGGCCGGGAAGAGGTCGTAGAAGTCGCCGCTGGGGCCGCCCTTGTCGCACGGTTCGTGGACGAGGGCGCTGCGCACGCCGGGGATCTCGGCGACGGCGCCGGGCAGCAGGCCGCGCTGCAGCACGGCGCTGATGGTGGCCTGGCGGGCGTACTGCCGGGCGGCCCCGATGGCGAGCGCGACCCGCCGGCCCAGGTCCTCCACGAGCCCGGTGATCTCGTCGGGGAAGCGGTCGATGCCGCCGCGTCCGATCACCAGCGTGCCGAGCGGGCGGCCCCCGGCGACGAGCCGGTACGCGAGCGCGGTCCCGGTGCCGCCGGCCCCCGTGGACGGGCCGGCCCCCGCGGACCCCGGCCACGGACAGGGCACGGGCCCGGTGCCGAGCGGGTCGTCGGCCTGGGGCGGCGGGTTGCGCTCCAGCGCCCGGCTCAGTTCCTCGACGAGGTGCTCGCTGGCGTGCCAGACGCGGGCGAGGCGGCCGCCGGCGCCGGTCCGGCCGCCGTGGGCGGCGGCCTCGTCCTCCAGCCAGACCGCGCACCAGTCGGCGAGCCGCGGCACGATCAGCTGGCCGGTGAGCGAGGCGACCAGGTCCTCGTCCAGCTGCCCGGCGAGCAGGTCGGACGCCTCGGCCAGGAAGGACAGCGCGCCCCGGCCCAGCCAGGCGCCGTCGCGACACGGGCGGCGGGCCAGCCAGTCGTCTCCGTAGGAGGCGGCCCGCCAGGTGTCGCGGGGCGCGTCGCGGGGCCCGGTGCGGCCGCGCGGGTCGAGCGGGTCGGCGGCGAGGAGGGCGGCCGCTCGCAGGTCCCGCGCCGGGGCGCGCTCCCCGGCGTACGCGGCGGCCGGGTCGGCGGGCGCCTCCTCGCGCGTCGGCAGCCGCGCCCACACGGTCTTGCTCCCGGCGCGGTAGGTGACGCCCCAGGACTCGGCGAGCGCGGCGACCGTGCGCAGCCCGCGCCCGTACTCGAGGGCGTCGTGCGCCGGCGCCTCCGCCGCGTCGCGCGGCGCGCGGGAGGGGTGCCGGTCGGCGACCTCCACGACGAGTGCGCCGGTGTCCTCCTCCAGCCGGCAGGTCAGCCGCACCTCGGTGCCGGCGTGCACGACCGCGTTGGTGACCAGCTCGCTGGCGACCAGGGCGGCCTCGTCGCCGACGCGGCCGGTGAGGAGGTCGGCGCCGGGCACCGGGAGCTGCGCCCACTCGGTGAGCGCCTTGCGCAGCAGCGCGCGTGCGGAGCCCGGCGCGAGGGGACTTCCGGACAGCGTCGCCTCCACCCGCGCGCACCCCCGCACGTCGGGGGCGCACGAGGTGGTCTCCCGTTGGGTCGGAATGGCCCGCATGGGCAGCTCCCCGGGCAGTTCGTACGAAGAGAACTCGATCGCTTGCCGACAGGGTGACAGAACGGACCCGCCCATAAGCGCCGAGTCACGAAAGTGGATCGTTTGTCAGGGGAACAGCGCTATATATTCACTCAAGAACGACGACGCGACCGATCATTTTCGGTCATCACGGAACGTGGAGGTGCGAGTCCGCGTCGGCCGGGAAGCGGCCGGCGCGGGGCGTTCCCCCCGGTGAACGTCAGGAGAAGTCGAGGACCAGGAGTCCGCGCGGACCGCCGGCTCCGGGCAGGCGGTGCGCCCCGGCCGCGCCGGAGGCGGACAGCACCTCGGCGAGCCGGCCGTCGGCACCGGGGCCGGTCCGGCCGGTCACGTCCGCCGCGTCCGTGCCGGGCACGTACGGGGGTCGGGCGCCCGCCGTCCGGGCGGCGTGGCCACCGCTGCGCAGCGCGACGTCCGTGGGGTCCCCAGCGGCGGCGTGCGCCCTGACGCGGGCCTCGCCGGGTTCCGCCCCGGGCGTGGGAAGCCCCCTTCCCGCAGAACGCCGGGGCCGCCGCAAGCGGGCGGTCCGGCGGCCCGTACGGCGGAGGGCGACCGCGCCGGCCCGCGGTCGGTTTCCCGGGCCGGCGGCGGAACGGCCGGCCGGGAGAGCGTGTCTCCCGGCCGACGGGACGTCACTTCTCGAGCGCGCCCTCGTACATCTCCTCGATGAGGTGCTTGTACTCGCGCTCCACCACCGGGCGCTTGAGCTTCAGGCTCGGGGTGATCTCGCCGTGCTCCACGTCGAGGTCGCGCGGCAGGAGGCGGAACTTCTTGATGGTCTGCCAGCGCTGCAGGCCGTCGTTGAGCTGCTTGACGTAGCCGTCGACCATCTCGACGGTGGCGGGCGCCGCGACGATCTCCGCGTACGGCTTGCCCCCCAGGCCGTTCTCGGCCGCCCAGGCGGTGATGGCGGCCTCGTCGAGCGCGATGAGCGCGGTGCAGTAGTTCCGGTCGGCGCCGTGCACCAGGATGTTGGAGACGTAGGGGCAGACCGCCTTGAACCGGCCCTCGACCTCGGCGGGCGCGATGTACTTGCCGCCGGAGGTCTTGATCAGGTCCTTCTTGCGGTCGGTGATGCGCAGGTAGCCGTCGGCGGACAGCTCGCCGATGTCGCCGGTGTGGAACCAGCCGTCCTCCTCCAGGACCTCGGCGGTCTTGTCGGGGAGGTTGTGGTAGCCCTGCATGATGCCGGGGCCGCGCAGCAGGATCTCGCCGTCCTCGGCGATGCGGACCTCGGTGCCGGGCAGCGGCTTGCCGACGGTGCCGGTGCGGTAGGCCTCGCCGGGGTTCACGAAGGAGGCCGCGGAGGACTCGGTGAGGCCGTAGCCCTCCAGGATGTGGATGCCGGCGCCGGAGAAGAAGTAGCCGATCTCGGGCGCGAGGGCGGCGGAGCCGGAGACGCAGGCGCGCAGCCGGCCGCCGAAGGCCTCACGGATCTTGGCGTAGACGAGCTTGTCGGCGAGGGCGTGCTTGGCGCGCAGTCCGGCCGGGGCGGTCGCGGTGCCGGTGCGGCGGAAGTTGTCCTGCGTGACCTTGGCGTACTCGCGGGCGACGCCCGCCGCCCACTGGAAGATCTTGTACTTGGCGCCCCCGCCGGCCCTCGCCTTGGCGGCGACGCCGTTGTAGACCTTCTCGAAGATGCGGGGGACGGCGGCCATGTAGGTCGGCTGGACCACCGGCAGGTTCTCGATGATCTTGTCGACGCGGCCGTCGACCGCGGTGACGTGGCCGACCTCGATCTGGCCGGAGGTGAGCACCTTGCCGAAGACGTGCGCCAGCGGCAGCCACAGGTACTGCACGTCGTCGGCGTTGACCAGGCCGGTCGCGGCGATCGCCTTGGCCATGTACGACCAGTTGTCGTGCGGCAGGCGCACGCCCTTGGGGCGGCCGGTGGTGCCGGAGGTGTAGATGAGGGTGGCGAGCTGGTCCTTGGTGAGGGCCGCGACCCGCTCCTTGATCAGCTCGGGCTCCTTCCGGAGGCGGGCGGCGCCGCGCTTCTCCAGCTCGGCCAGGGTGATCACGAAGTCGTCGGTGTCGGCGCCGTCCGCGTCGATCACCACCACGCGGGTCAGTTCGGGCAGCTCGTCGCGCTTGGCGACGGCCTTGGCGGCCTGCTCGGCGTCCTCCGCGATCAGCACCCGGCTCTGCGAGTCGGACAGGATGTACGCGGACTCGTCGGCGTTGGTCTGCGGGTAGACCGTGGTGGTGGCGGCGCCGGCGCAGAGGATGCCGAGGTCGGCGAGGATCCACTCGACCCGGGTGGCGGAGGCGAGGGCGACCCGCTCCTCCGGCCGCACGCCCAGCTCGATCAGTCCGGCCGCGATCGCGTGCACCCGCTCGGCGGCCTCGGCCCAGGTGAGCGACTTCCAGCCGTCCGGGCCCTCGCCGGAGGCCGGGGGGACCGGGTAGCGGTAGGCCTCGGCGTCCGGTGTGGCCGCCACACGCTCCAGGAAGAGGGTCGCCACGCTCGGCGGACGGTTCTCGATCAGTGTCTGTGTGTTGCTCACGACATCCTCCGGGGCCCGCGACGGTGCGGCTGGCTCAGTGCGGCTGGGGTTTCCTCGCGACGCTGTTTAACTCACGAGTAACTATCGAGCACGGACAGAGTAAAGGCCGACCGGCCACCGCGTAAGGGGCCACGGCCGGTGACTTCACACAGACAGCCACGTGAGGGACGTGCGAGGCCCGCCGCACGCACGTGCGGCGGGCCCCGATTCGCCCGATTCGCGGAGTGACCCCCGGTAACCGGCGTTACTTCTTGGCCTTGCCCGACCCCGCGCTCTCGTCGCTGGAGAGGACGGCGATGAAGGCCTCCTGCGGGACCTCCACGGACCCCACCATCTTCATCCGCTTCTTGCCCTCCTTCTGCTTCTCCAGCAGCTTCCGCTTACGGGAGATGTCACCGCCGTAGCACTTGGCGAGGACGTCCTTGCGGATGGCGCGGATGGTCTCGCGGGCGATGACCCGCGAGCCGATGGCCGCCTGCACCGGCACCTCGAACGCCTGCCGCGGGATCAGCTCCTTCAGCTTGGCGACGAGCCGCACGCCGTACGCGTACGCCTGGTCCTTGTGGGTGATCGCGGAGAACGCGTCCACCTTGTCGCCGTGCAGCAGGATGTCCACCTTGACCAGGCTGGAGGTCTGCTCGCCGGTGGGCTCGTAGTCGAGGGAGGCGTAGCCGCGGGTCTTGGACTTCAGCTGGTCGAAGAAGTCGAAGACGATCTCGGCGAGCGGCAGCGTGTAGCGGATCTCCACCCGGTCCTCGGAGAGGTAGTCCATGCCGAGCATGACGCCGCGCCGGTTCTGGCACAGCTCCATGATCGAGCCGATGAACTCGCTGGGCGCGAGGATCGTGGCCCGCACGACCGGCTCGTAGACCTCGTGGATCTTCCCCTCGGGGAACTCGCTCGGGTTGGTGACGGTGTGCTCGGTGCCGTCCTCCATGACCACGCGGTAGACCACGTTCGGCGCGGTGGCGATCAGGTCGAGCCCGAACTCGCGCTCCAGCCGCTCGCGGATCACGTCCAGGTGCAGCAGGCCGAGGAAGCCGACGCGGAAGCCGAAGCCGAGGGCGGCGGAGGTCTCCGGCTCGTAGACCAGGGCGGCGTCGTTGAGCTGGAGCTTGTCGAGAGCCTCGCGCAGCTCCGGGTAGTCCGAGCCGTCCAGCGGGTACAGCCCGGAGAACACCATGGGCTTGGGGTCCTTGTAGCCGCCGAGGGCCTCCTCGGCTCCCTTGTGCTGACTGGTGACGGTGTCGCCGACCTTCGACTGGCGGACGTCCTTCACACCCGTGATCAGGTAGCCGACCTCGCCGACGCCGAGGCCGTCCGCGGACAGCATCTCCGGCGAGTTGGTGCCGATCTCCAGCAGCTCGTGGGTGGCGCCGGTCGACATCATCCGGATGCGCTCACGCTTGTTGAGCTGCCCGTCGATGACCCGGACGTACGTCACGACACCGCGGTAGGAGTCGTAGACCGAGTCGAAGATCATCGCGCGGGCGGGGGCGTCCTCGACGCCGACCGGGGCCGGGATGTCGGCGACCACGCGGTCCAGCAGCGCCTCGACGCCCAGACCGGTCTTCGCGGACACCTTCAGCACGTCGTCGGGCTCGCAGCCGACCAGGTTCGCCAGCTCCTCGGCGAACTTCTCCGGCTGCGCGGCCGGCAGGTCGATCTTGTTCAGCACCGGGATGATCTGGAGGTCGTTCTCCATCGCCAGGTAGAGGTTGGCGAGGGTCTGCGCCTCGATGCCCTGGGCGGCGTCGACCAGGAGGATGGTCCCCTCGCAGGCGGCGAGCGACCGGGAGACCTCGTAGGTGAAGTCGACGTGACCCGGGGTGTCGATCATGTTGAGGATGTGCGTCTTGCTCTTGTCGTGGGTCGGGGCCCACGGCAGGCGCACCGCCTGGGACTTGATCGTGATGCCGCGCTCGCGCTCGATGTCCATGCGGTCGAGGTACTGGGCGCGCATCTGCCGCTGCTCGACCACTCCGGTCAGCTGGAGCATCCGGTCGGCGAGCGTGGACTTGCCGTGGTCGATGTGCGCGATGATGCAGAAATTGCGGATCAGCGCCGGGTCGGTACGGCTCGGCTCGGGCACATGGCTGGGGATCGCGGGCACGCAGGGTCCTGATTCTTGAGGCGTCCGCATACGTGTGCTTGTCCGTCTGCGGTCTCGGGTCGGATCGATACGTAGCCTCCATGGTCCCACGGGTGGCGACCGGGGACGGGTTTGGGCCGCGGAACGGCCCGCTGGTAGTGTGGGGGGCTGTGTCTCATGCCCTCTCAGCGCGAGGCACACCCCCAAGAAATCACCCGGTGCGGAACCGTGCGCCCGCGTACGGCCCCGTGCCAGAACCTGTAGAGGCTCATTCGTGGCGAACATCAAGTCCCAGATCAAGCGGAACAAGACGAACGAGAAGGCCCGGCTGCGCAACAAGGCCGTCAAGTCCTCTCTGAAGACCGCGATCCGCAAGGCCCGCGAGGCCGCCGCCGCGGGTGACGTCGAGAAGGCCGCCGAGTACCAGCGCGCCGCCGCGCGCCAGCTCGACAAGGCCGTCTCGAAGGGCGTCATCCACAAGAACCAGGCCGCCAACAAGAAGTCGGCGCTGGCTCGCAAGGTCGCGGCCGTCAAGGGCTGAACCACCCTGATCTGACCGCCGGCGGGACCCGGGCGGGCCCTCTCTCATCCGCCCCCGGCCGGCACCCCCGAGCCCGTACGCGGCCTGCGTTCGCCACGCGGGTACGGGCTCGACAGTTTCATCCGGAGGCCCCGTCTCCCACCCTTCCCCAGGGTCGGAGACGGGGCCTTCGGCTTGCGGGCGGGACGCGCGAGGCGTGGCCGCGGTACGGCGACCGCTCCCGGTACTACGCCCGGCCCCGGGAGCGGGCCGCGCGGGCGATGGTGACGACGGCCTTCTCCAGGGCGTACCCGGGGTCGTCCCCGCCGCCCTTGACGCCCGCGTCCGCCTCGGCGACGGCGCGCAGCGCCTCGGCCACGCCGTCCGGGGTCCAGCCGCGCATCTGCTGCCGCACGCGGTCGATCTTCCAGGGCGGCATGCCCAGCTCGCGCGCCAGGTCGGCGGGCCGGCCGCCGCGCGCCGAGGACAGCTTGCCGATGGCCCGCACGCCCTGCGCCAGCGCACTGGTGATCAGCACCGGGGCCACACCGGTCGACAGCGACCAGCGCAGCGCCTCCAGGGCCTCCGCCGTCCGTCCCTCGACCGCCCGGTCGGCGACCGTGAAGCTCGACGCCTCGGCCCGCCCGGTGTAGTAGCGGCCGACGACGGCCTCGTCGATCGTGCCCTCGACGTCCGCGACGAGCTGCGTCACCGCGGAGGCCAGCTCGCGCAGGTCGCTGCCGATGGCGTCGACGAGGGCCTGGCACGCCTCGGGTGTGGCCGACCGCCCGGTCGTCCGGAACTCGCCGCGCACGAACGCCAGCCGGTCGGCCGGCTTGGTCATCTTCGGGCAGGCCACCTCCCGCGCGCCCGCCTTGCGGGCCGCGTCCAGCAGGCCCTTGCCCTTCGCGCCACCCGCGTGCAGCAGCACGAGGGTGATCTCCTCGGCGGGCGAGGACAGGTACGCCTTGACGTCCTTGACCGTGTCGGCCGACAGGTCCTGCGCATCGCGCACGACCACGACCTTGCGCTCGGCGAACAGCGAGGGGCTGACCAGCTCGGCGAGGGTGCCCGGCTGGAGCTGGTCCGGGGTCAGGTCGCGGACGTCCGTGTCGGCGTCGGCGGCCTTCGCCGCTGCCACCACCTCCCGCACGGCGCGGTCGAGCAGCAGCTCCTCCTGGCCCACGGCGAGCGTCACGGGGGCGAGGGGGTCGTCGGATGCGTTCTTCCTGGCCATCGCCGACAAGCATCCCACGGGCCACCGACAGCACCGCCCGGCCGGCCGCACCCGTCCCGACCGGGCGGCAGCGGCGGCTACGGCTCCTCGCGCCAGCCGTCCCAGCGGCCGACGAACTCGTCCAGCTCGCCGGCGTCCAGCCGTCCCGCCTCGTCCCGCAGGACGACGAGCCACTGCGCGTCCTCCGCGTCGTCCTCGCCCGCGAGGGCGTCCCGTACGAGCTGTGGCTCCTCGTCGACACCGAAGCGCTCCTCCAGCGCCTCGGCCACCTCCTCGGCCGCGTCCCGGTCGGGCAGCACCAGCACATGTCGCACATCACTCACACGGGCCATTGTCCGGTACGGGCTCAGCCGCCCGTCCCGCCGCCCCGCACGGCCGGCACCGCGTCCAGCGTGATCCCGAACTCGTCCCGGTAGATCGCCAGCACCTCCGCGTCCGACCCGGTCCCGCGCTCCTGCCGCGTCCCGTCCGGCGCCGTGCGGGTCAGCCGGCGGCCGCTGAGCGTGATCCGGCCGCCGTCCTCGGTGACCCGCGAGCACACCAGCGACCGGGGGAAGTGGGAGTGGGGCGAGGTGCTGTGCCACCACGCGCCGGCCGTGAAGTCGGCGAGCACCCTGGGCCGTGTCTCCAGCCGGTACACGAGCCGCCCGTCGCGCAGCACGTCCAGGTCCGCCGCCCCGGCCGCATCGTGCCCGCCGCTCACCCCGGCCGCGTCCGCGACCGCCTCCGCGACCTGGAACACGCCCGCCGGGTCCCGCTGCTCCCCCCGCTCCTCCCGGGCGAGCGGCAGATGGAAGTGCGAACCGAACCCGACGTCCGCCAGCCAGTCACCGCCGTCCTCCGTCCGCACCCGCAGCGCGAGATGGTCGTACGGGATGCCCAGCCGGCCGCCGCCCGCGTGGACGCGTGCGGCGAGCAGGGTGACGTCGTAACCGAGCGCGGTGAGCAACGCGCCGAAGGCGCCGTTGAGCTCGTAGCAGAACCCGCCGCGCCGGGCCTCCACCACCTTGTCCAGCAGCCGCTTCTCCTCGAGCACGATCTCCTCGCCGAGATGCACGGACAGGTTCTCGAACGGCACGGTCCGCAGATGGCGCAGATGCAGCTCCCTCAGCGCGTCCGTGGTGGGCCGGACGGGCCGTTCCATCCCCAGGCGGCGCAGATAGGCGTCGGCCGTCGCGGTGTCGATCCCCTCGGTCATGCCTCTCAGTGTCGCGCCACCTCCAGCTCTCCGCCCCCGTCCGTGCCGGCGAGGACCGCCAGCGCCCCGTCCCGGTCGGTGCGCAGCACGGCCGCCCCCTGGGCCCGCAGCGCGTCGACCGTCCCCGGAGCGGGGTGGCCGTAGGGGTTGTCCGCACCGGTGCTGATCAGCGCCAGCCGTGGCGCGGCCAGGCGTACGAGGCCCGGATCCTGGTACGCCGAGCCGTGATGGGCGACCTTGAGGACGTCCACGGCCGCCAGGTCCCGCGCCGCCGGTGACCGGGCCAGGGCACGCTGGGCCGGGGGCTCCAGGTCGCCGAGGAGCAGCAGGCGCAGGCCGCCGGTGCGGACCAGCAGGGCCACGCTGGCGTCGTTCGGCCCCTCCACCGCCGGGTGTCCGCCCGGTGGCGGCCACACCACCTCCCAGGACAGGTCGCCGGCCCGCCGCTGCTCCCCGGCGACGGCCCGGGTCACCGGAACGCCCGCGGCGGCAGCGGCTCTCCGGACGGACGCCGCCTGGTCGGCCGGTTCCTCCAGGCCCGTGGTCCCGATGCCGCCCACCTCGCGCCCGCGCAGCACACCGGTCAGCCCGGCCACGTGGTCGGCGTGGAAGTGGGTCAGGACGACGAGCGGGACCCGGGTGACGTCGAGGGAGCGCAGGCAGTGGTCGACGCGCTCGGGGTCGGGTCCCGCGTCCACGACCACCCCGGCGCCCTCCCCCGCCGCCAGCACCAGCGCGTCACCCTGTCCCACGTCGCACATCACCATCCGCCAGTCCGGCGGCGGCCAGCCCGTGATCGTGCGCACCAGGGGGCGCGGCTGCACCACCAGCAGCGCCAGCAGCAGCGCGCACACGGCGCACCACCAGGGGTGCCGCAGCAGTCTCCGCCCCACGAGCAGCACGGCCAGGGTGACCGCGCCGAGCGCCGCCGCCCCCGCCCAGCTTCCCGGCCAGTCCACCCCGGCGCCCGGCATCGCCGCCCCGGTCCGCGCGACCTGCGCGATCCACCCCGCGGGCCAGCCCGCGCACCACGCCACCGCCTCGGCCAACGGCATCGCGACCGGCGCGGTGGCCAGCGCCAGGAATCCCAGCACGGTGGCCGGCGCGAGCGCGGCCTCGGCGAGCAGGTTGCACGGGATCGCCACCAGGCTCACCCGGGCCGACAGCACGGCCACCACCGGCGCGCAGAGCGCCTGGGCGGCCCCGGCGGCGGCCAGCGCCTCCGCGACGCGGGGCGGCACCCCGTGGCGGCGCAGTGTCCCGCTCCAGCGAGGGGCGAGGGTGAGCAGCGCGCCGGTCGCCAGCACGGAGAGCAGGAAACCGTAGGCGCGGGCCAGCCACGGGTCGTACAGCACCAGCAGCAGGACGGCCGTCGCCAGGGCCGGGACGAGGGATCTGCGGCGGCCGGTGGCGAGCGCGAGCAGCGCCACGGATCCGCAGGCGGCGGCGCGCAGCACGCTGGGGTCGGGCCGGCACACGACGACGAACGCGAGGGACAGCGCCGCGCCCAGCACCGCCGTGGTCCGCAGCGAGATGCCCAGGCGGGGCGCGAGCCCGCGTCGCTCGGCCCGCTGCGCCAGTCCCGGCGGGCCGAGGAGCAGGGCGAGCAGGATGGTGAAGTTGGCGCCGGACACGGCGAGGGTGTGCGTGAGGTCGGTCTCCCGGAACGCCTCGTCCAGCTCCGGCGTCACCCGCGCGGTGTCCCCGACGACCAGTCCCGGGAGCAGCGCCCGCGCGTCCTCCGGCAGGTCCTCGGTCGCCTCGCGCAGTCCGGCGCGCAGCCGCCCCGCCAGCCGCTGCGGGGCCGACGGTCCGTCCACGACCCGAGGGCCGTCCTCACCCCGCACCCGCAGCACCGCCGCGAACCGGTCGCCGCCCTCCCGCGCCGGCGCGAGCCCCGCCTCGACCCGCAGCCGGGTGGAGGGCAGCAGGGACAGCCAGGGCGAGTGCCGGTGGCCGGCGGCGGGGGCGGCCGGCTTCCGGTCACCGGCGTCGCGGTCACCGGCGTCGACGATCAGCAGAACCGGTGCCCGGGTTTTCCGCGCGGCAGCGCCGGCCCGCTCCACGCGCCGGACGTCGGCCTCGATCAGCACGGACACCGGGGCCGCGCGGTTGCCGCCGACCCGGGGCCGGGTGAGCCGTGGATCGGCGGTGACCTCCACCTCCGCGACGACCCGGGCGTACTCCCTGGCCAGTCCGGGGACGGGGCCGCGCCGGACGTCCGCGCCGTGCAGGCCCGCCGAACCGGCGGCGGCCGCGACGCACAGCAGGGTGGCCGCGACCGCGTGGGCGGTGACGCGTGCCCGCTCCGTCAGGCGCCTGTGCGCCGGGAGGAGGACGGCGGCGGCCAGGACCGAGACGACCACGGTGACCGCGGCCCAGCCGGGCGGGGCGTGCAGCGTCACCGCCGCCGTGGCCCAGGCGGCGAGGGCGGGCGGGACCAGCCGGAGGTCGGCCGGCCCCTCCTGCCGCGGACGGGAGACGCCCAGGCAGGTGCCCGAGTTCTCATGGACGACGGGGGTGCGGGTGCTCATGGCCGTACGAGGTCGCGCAGGTCGGCGAAGCGGCGGTCGCCGATGCCGTTGACCTCCCTCAGCTCGTCCACCGAACGGAAACCGCCGTTGCGGGTGCGGTAGTCGACGATGTGCTGGGCGAGGACGGGTCCGACGCCGGGGAGGGTGTCGAGCTGGTCGACGGTGGCGGTGTTGAGGGAGACGGGTGCCGTGGGGGCGGCCGCCGTTCCGGTGCCCGCCGGGGGCGCGGGGGCCGCCGCTCCGGCCGGTGCCGGGCCCCCGACCACCACCTGCTCGCCGTCGACCAGGAAGCGGGCGCGGTTGAGGCCGCCGGTCCTCGTACCGGGCCGCACCCCGCCGGCCGCCCTCAGCGCGTCCTCGACCCGTGAGCCGGCGGGCAGGCGGTGGACGCCCGGGTCCCGCACCTTGCCGCTGACGTCCACCATGATCTCGGGAGCCGCCGTGCCGCCCGCCTGCGCCCAGGAGCCGGGAGCACGGGGAGCGCCCGACGGGCTTGTCCCACCTCCCGCGCCCTCCTGCGTGGCCGGAGCCGCCCGCACCACCTCCGGTGCCCGTACCGGCTGGGTGCGCCCGGTCCAGAAGTGCTGCACGGCGAACACCAGGGTGAGGACGAGCAGCGCCGAGAGCGCCACCACGCTCCGCCGCTCCAGCCCGCACCGGGCCTGCACCCACAGCGGCAGCCGCTCCCGCAACGCGGGTCCCCACCGCCCAGGCGGAGGCCCTGGCGGAGGTCCCGGCTCGGGCGCCCCGTCGGGCGCCTCCCCGGCCACGGCGTCCGGACGGTCGCCGGCATCGCCCGCCTCGTGGCGGGGGCGCGGGGCAGGCAGGCGCACGGGGTGGGTGGCCGGCTCGTCCCCCTCCGGTCCGACACCGAGGAACCGCCCCGGACGAGCCGCGTGCGCACCGCTCGGCCCAGCTGCCGGACGCCTCCCCACGCCGTCCGGGAGGCGCCGCAGCACGAGCGTCCGGTCGTCCGTCGTCGCCGCGCGCCCCGCACCCGTCCGAGGCGTCGTCAGCAGCGCGTGTCCTGCCGCTCCTTGACGGTCCGCCACCACGGCTCGGCGCGGCGGTGAAGGCGCCGCGTCCTTCACGGCCGCCAAGGCGCCGCTCTCCCCCGCCCGCGCCCAGCTCGGCGCCCTCCGCGCCGGACGCCCTCCGCGGACCACGGGCTCCCCGCCGAACAACGTCTCCGCACGGCGCCGGATCTCCTCGCCCGGAGCCTGACGACCACCGCCACGGGACCACGCGCGGGCCCGGCTCGGACGACGGTGACGATGGTGCGAGGTGCGGCCGTCGGACAGGGGACCGCGGCCCGGACCACTGGTCGGAACAGCTCGTGTGTGAGATCGAAGTGCCATGCGACGAGGGTCGGACACGACCGCCCCATCGCGATGATCTTGCTCGGAACCCGTGGACGAGCACCCGGTTGTGGAGAACTCCGTCACCCGATCGAAGGAGCGGACTCCGGCTCCCGCCTCACCGGGCCGAAACCACCACCCCCAGCAACCCCGGTCCCGTGTGCGCCCCGATCACCGCGCCCACCTCGCTGACATGCAGCTCGGACAGGGCCGGCAGCCGGGCGCGGAGCCGGTCGGCCAGCGCCGAGGCGCGCTCCGGCGCGGCGAGATGGTGGACGGCGACGTCCACCTCCGCGCTCCCCGCCCGGTCAGCGGCGATCTCCTCCAGGCGGGCGATCGCCTTCGACGCCGTCCGCACCTTCTCCAGCGGTTCGATACGGCCGCCCGCCAGCTGCAGCAGCGGCTTCACCGCGAGGGCGGAGCCCAGCAGCGCCTGGGCCGCGCCGATCCGGCCGCCCCGGCGCAGATAGTCGAGCGTGTCGACGTAGAAGTAGGCCGACGTGGCCGCCGCCCGCTTCTCCGCCGCGGTGACCGCCTCGTCCACGGTGCCGCCCGCCTCCGCGCTCTCGGCGGCCGCCACCGCGCAGAAGCCGAGGGCCATCGCGATCATGCCGGTGTCCACCACGCGCACCGGCACCGGGGCCTCGCGGGCCGCGAGGACCGCCGCGTCGTAGGTGCCGGACAGCTCGGCGGAGAGATGGAGCGAGACGATGCCGGTCGCGCCGGACACGGCGGCCCTGCGGTAGGTCTCCGCGAAGAGCTCGGGGCTGGGCCGGGACGTCGTGACGGAACGCCGCTTCTGCAAAGCCTGGGCGAGGGAGCGGGTGGAGATCTCGGTGCCCTCCTCGAGGGCGCGGTCCCCCAGCACCACGGTCAGCGGTACCGCCGTGATGCCGTGCCGCTCCATCGTCCGGGCCGGAAGGTAGGCCGTTGAATCGGTGACGATCGCGACATGGCGGGACATGAGCTGGAGGTTACCTGCCGTGGTGGCCGTGCGGCAGCCCGGACCGTGGGGCGTCGTCCGCCGTGGTGTGCTCACCGCTGCTCAGGCGGTCGTCACGTGGTGCTTTCGGGGCGCGGCTTCTTCTGCCAGGGGTAGGTGGGGTGCGGGGTGGCCGGGGCGATGGCGGGCCGCTCCTGGTCCTCGTCCCGCTGCGGCTCCGTCTCCTGCCGCGCGGTGTCCGGCCAGGTCCGGCCCGAGGCGTCGGCGGCCGGCGCCTCGGGCCGGCGCGAGGGCGCGGGTGTGGCCGGCTGGTCCGTGGTGGTCCAGTGCCGCAGGGCGCCGGCCTCCATGTCGATCTGCGTGCTCAGCGAGTCGAGGTCGTCGTCCGCGAAGCGGCGGGCGCGGTCGCGGGTGGCCCAGCGCAGGGAGTCCGCGGAGCTGGTGATGCGTTCGGTGCGCTCGCGCAGGTCGGGCAGGCGCGCGGACAGCGTCGCGCGGTCCGGCTCACCCTCCAGGCGGCGCAGCTCGGCGTCCAGCTCGTGGCCGTGCGCGCTGAGGCGCTGGAAGAGGGCGAGGGACTCCTTCACCGAGTCGTCCTCGGCGGCGACCGCCTCCAGGGCGTCCTGCGTGGCGCGCATCGAGGTGCGCAGCTTCAGCCGGAGCTGGGCGATCTCACCGGCCGAGCCGGACTGCGCGAACGCCTTGGCGCGCAGGGTGTGGTCCTCGACCGTGCGGCGGGCCTGGTGAATGTGGCGGTCCGCGCTGCGCTTGGCGGCGCCGACGACCTTCACCGTGGCGTAGACGCCCAGTGCCACGAAGAGCACGAAGAGCAGGGCGATCACTGCGAACACCGCTTCCACGAGGCTCCTCCTCCGGGCACGTCCGGCCTGTCCGGCACACGTCGTGCCGCTCTTCCACGGTAAACGCTACGGGCAGGTCCGGAGTTCCTGCGGAACCCCGAACCTGCCCGCACACAACGCGACGGCTCCCCGTAAGGGTCGGCCGACGGCACGGCCCCCACCCGTAAGGGCGGGCCGGGCCCATCAGGCCGACTCAGACCGTTTCAGCCCCCCATCGGAGCTGGTCCAAGCCGGTTCAGGCCGGTTCAGGCCGGTTCAGGCCGGTTCAGGCCGGAACGATGTTCACCAGCTTCGGCGCCCGCACGATCACCTTGCGGATCCCCGCGCCGTCCAGCGCCGCGACCACCCGCTCGTCGGCCAGCGCCGCCTTCTCCAGCTCGTCGTCGGAGATGTCCGGGGACACCTCCAGCCGCGCCTTCACCTTGCCCTTGATCTGCACCACGCAGGTGACGGTCTCGTCGGCCACGTACGCCGGGTTGGCCACCGGGAAGTCCCGGTGCACCACGGAGTCGGTGTGGCCCAGCTTGCGCCACAGCTCCTCGGCGATGTGCGGGGCCAGCGGCGCGATCAGCAGCACCAGCGACTCCGCGACCGGACGCGGCAGCGGGCCTCCTCGCTTGGTCAGGTGGTTGTTCAGCTCCGTGACCTTGGCGATGGCGGTGTTGAAGCGCATGCCCTCCAGGTCGCCGCGGACGCCGTCGACGGCCTTGTGCAGGGCGCGCAGGGTGGCCTCGTCGACGTCGTCGGTGTCGGCGACGGTCACCTCGCCGGTCGTCTCGTCGACGATGTTGCGCCACAGCCGCTGCAGCAGGCGGAACTGGCCGACGACCGCGCGGGTGTCCCAGGGGCGGGACACGTCCAGCGGGCCCATGGCCATCTCGTACAGGCGCAGCGTGTCGGCGCCGTACTCGGCGCAGATCTCGTCCGGGGTGACCGCGTTCTTCAGGGACTTGCCCATCTTGCCCAGCAGGCGGGTGACGCGCTCGCCCTGGTACCAGTAGCCGCCGTCACGCTCCTCCACCTCGGCGGCCGGCACGGCGATGCCCCGGCTGTCGCGGTAGACGTAGGCCTGGATCATGCCCTGGTTGAACAGCTTGTGGAACGGCTCCGCCGAGGAGATGTGCCCCAGGTCGTACAGCACCTTGGACCAGAAGCGGGCGTACAGCAGGTGCAGCACGGCGTGTTCGGCGCCGCCGACGTACAGGTCGACGCCGCCGTGCGGCATGCCCTCGCGCGGGCCCATCCAGTACCGCTCGATCCCGGGGTCGACCAGCTTCTGGGAGTTGTCCGGGTCCAGGTAGCGCAGCTCGTACCAGCAGGAACCGGCCCAGTTGGGCATGGTGTTGGTCTCGCGCCGGTACTTCTTCGGCCCGTCGCCCAGGTCCAGGGTGACGTTCACCCACTCCTCGTTGCGCGACAGCGGCGTCTCGGGCTGGGTGTCGGCGTCGTCCGGGTCGAAGGTGCGCGGGCTGTAGTCCTCGACCTCGGGCAGCTCCAGCGGCAGCATCGACTCGGGCAGCGCGTGGGCGACGCCGTCCTCGTCGTAGACGATCGGGAAGGGCTCGCCCCAGTAGCGCTGACGGCTGAACAGCCAGTCGCGCAGGCGGAAGTTGACGGTGCCCTCGCCGTGGCCCTCGCGCTCCAGCCACTCGGTGATGCGCGCCTTGGCCTCGGTGACGCCCAGGCCGTCCAGGGAGACGTGCTCGCCGGAGGAGTTGACGATCTTCGCGTCGTGGGAGACGAAGGCGTCGTCCCAGGTCGACGGGTCGGTGCCGCGGCCGTCGGTCGGTTCGACCACGCAGACGACGGGCAGTTCGAAGGCGCGGGCGAACGCGAAGTCGCGGGAGTCGTGGCCGGGGACGGCCATGATCGCGCCGGTGCCGTAGCCCATCAGGACGTAGTCGGCGATGAAGACGGGCACCTTCTGCCCGTTGACCGGGTTGGTCGCGTACGCGCCGGTGAAGACGCCGGTCTTGTCCTTGGCCTCGGCCTGCCGCTCGACGTCGGACTTCGAGGCGGCCTGGGCGCGGTAGGCGGCGACGGCCTCGGCGGGCGTCGCGTGACCGCCGGTCCACACCTCGTGGGTGCCCTCGGGCCAGGCGTCCGGGGTGAACTTCTCGACCAGCGGGTGCTCGGGCGCCAGCACCATGTAGGTGGCGCCGAACAGCGTGTCGGGACGGGTCGTGAAGACGGTGACGGACTCGCCGTCGATGGGGAAGTCGACGCGGGCGCCCTCGGAGCGGCCGATCCAGTTGCGCTGCTGCAGCTTGATCGCCTCGGGCCAGTCCAGGGCGTCCAGGTCGTCCAGCAGGCGGTCGGCGTAGGCCGTGATGCGCATGTTCCACTGGCGCAGCTTGGCCTTGAAGACGGGGAAGTTGCCGCGCTCGGAGCGGCCGTCGGCGGTGACCTCCTCGTTGGCCAGCACGGTGCCCAGCCCGGGGCACCAGTTGACGGGCGCGTCGGAGGCGTAGGCCAGGCGGAACTCGCCCAGCACGTCGGCGCGCTCGGCCTCGGTCAGCTCGCTCCACGGGCGCGTGTGGCCGGGGACCGGACGCTCACCGGACTCGAACTGCGCGACCAGTTCGGAGATCGGGCGGGCCTTCCCCGCGTCCTGGTCGTACCAGGAGTTGAAGATCTGCAGGAAGATCCACTGGGTCCACTTGTAGTAGTCCGGGTCGATCGTGGCGAACGACCGGCGCTTGTCGTGGCCCAGGCCCAGCCGGCGCAGCTGGCTCTGCATGTTCTTGATGTTGGCCTCGGTGGACACGCGCGGGTGCGTGCCGGTCTGCACCGCGTACTGCTCGGCGGGCAGGCCGAAGGCGTCGAAGCCCAGGGTGTGCAGGACGTTGTGCCCGGTCATGCGCTGGAAGCGGGCGTAGACGTCGGTGGCGATGTAGCCCAGCGGGTGTCCGACGTGCAGGCCCGCGCCCGAGGGATACGGGAACATGTCCATGATGAACTTTTTGGGCCGTGCGACCAGCTCCGGGCCGCCCGCCAGGTCACCCTTCGGGTTCGGCGCCGCGTACGTGCCCTCGGCGTCCCAGAAGTCCTGCCAGCGTGCCTCGATCTCGGCGGCCAGGGCGGCCGTGTAGCGGTGCGGCGCGGCCTCCGCGGCTGCGGGGTTCGTCTCGCTCATGATCCTCAAAGCTCCATCGATCGTCTCTGCCTGCTGCTGCGACTTCCTGGAAATGAAAAAACCCCTCGCACAGGAGGGGACGCCGCGCCGATTCCGGCCTGCCGGAACTCCGGCGGTCGGGACTGATCAGCGCGGCTCGCTAAGCAGAAGGCGTACGGCACGCATGCGGTCAGGGTACCGCAGGGACGGATCCGGCCGCGACGCTCTTCCCCGGCGCACCGGACGAAGGTCACGGGTTACTTCGCGTAACAACTCCTAAGGGACAACGCAACAGCCTCATTGTCTTTTGATAACAGCGCAATAACTCAAACCTGGTACTGACGGGTACGGCGAGGCTTAGAGTGCGGCAGCGGGACCGCTTTACCGAACCGTTCGGAGTTGCCCCCATGAACCCTCGTCCACTCGGCAGCCCACCCCCCGCTCGGGGCAGGTCGGCTGCGACTCCGTCGTGCCCGCTGCGCGTCCGGACGTCCGGAGGCGCGTCGTGAGGCCGGACGACAGCACGGCGGACGACTGGTTCGTCGACTTCCTCGACTTCGGCGTCGGCGTCCTGGCGCTGGTCTGCCTCAGCTGCTCCGTGATCTGGGGACTCGTGGCGCAGGACCGGATCCTGCTCGGCCCCCGGCAGCGGATCCTCGCGCAGGCGGTGCACCGCACCACGGCGGTCGCAGCCGTCGTCTTCCTGCTGATCCACGTCGTCGTCAAGCTGGCGCTGGACCACACCACGTGGATCGCCGCCGTGCTCCCCTTCGGGCTCGTCCTCACCGACGACGAGGCCGTCATGGGACGCAGCTTCCTGATCGGCCTCGGCACCCTGGCCGGCATGCTGATGGTCTTCGTCGCGATCACGGGCGTCCTGCGCAACCGCTTCGCCTCCCCCGCGGAGGTCGCCGCCCGCTGGCGCGCGGTGCACATGCTGGCCTATCCCGCCTGGTGCGCGGCGCTGGTGCACGGCCTCTACGCGGGTCGAGCGGCCAAGCCGGTCTTCATGATCCTGTACGGCCTGTCGCTGCTCGGCGTGTTCGCGGCCCTGATGCTGCGGGCCTCCCCGCGCCCGGTCAAGCGCAAGGTGGCCGACCGCCTCACCTCCCTGCTGGGCCTCACCGGCCGGCAGCCGGGCCGTGACCGGCTGGACGAGGCCGGAGCGCGCGCCGCCGAGTCCGGCCTGCCCGGTCACGGCGGCGGGAACGCCCGGGACGACAGGCGGTCGCGTTCCGGCCGCCCGTCGTTCGACACCCCCGGGCCCACGCCGGCCCCGGAACCGGCGCGCGGCTTCGCGGCCGCCTACCGCGCGGTGTCCACGCCTCCCCGGCCGTCCGCGGCGCAGGGCCCGTTCCCGGACGCCACCGCCCGCATGGAGATGCCGGACCTGCGGGCCACGGAGGCGATACCCCGCGTGGAGACGCCCTCCAGCACCTCGGGCAGCTGGCCGGTCCCGTCCCCGCCGCCGGTCGGCGAGGCCCCGCCGTCGGCGTACGACCCGCTCAACGACACCGGATACACCATCCCGGCCTATAACAATTCGGTCGCCTCCGGCTACGGGTCGAGTGATGTGTACGACACCGCTGAGACGAACACGCTCTACGGCACGTACAACCCGGACGACACGTACAACAGCGGTCCCGCCAATGAACCAGCCCCCGGTGCGCCCTCGTCGTCCTACGACTTCGGCGCACCGGGTTCGGGCGAACCTTGGAACACGCCTTCCGGAGGCTTTAAGTGAACGAGGCCCTGCCCGACGTCCCCGAAGTCCGCGTCGTAGGGCTTCCCCAGCTCACGTCGGGTTTCGACCTTGTCGACCGGCTCGATCTGCAGATGCACCTCAAGGTGCACGGGCCGCTCGAGCCCCTGGGCGGCGAGCAGCTCGCGCGGCTCGCCGAACGCATCAACCTCAGGGGCCGCGGCGGCGCGGGCTTCCCCTTCCACAAGAAGCTGCGCGCGGTCGCCGAATCGGCGATCAAGCGCGGCGTCCGGCCGGTCGTCGTCGTCAACGGCAGCGAGGACGAACCGGCCTGCCGCAAGGACACGGTGCTCATCAACCGCGCACCCCATCTCATCCTCGACGGCGCGCTGCTGTGCGCCGAGGCCATGGGCGCCCGCACGCTCGTGGTGGGGGTCACCCGTGAGTCCACCCAGCGCTCGATGGAACAGGCGCTCGCCGAGCGCGGCCTGAGCAACGGCCGCCGCTCGGTGCTGCGCGCCCGTGTGCAGCGCAACCCGGTGCGCATGGTGACGGGAGCCGCGGCCTCCCTGATCCGCTCCATCGACGGCGGCCCGGCGATCCCCCCGGGCCGCAAGACCAGCGCCTCCAGGAGCGGCGTGGGCGGCGCGCCCACGCTGCTGTCCAACGCCGAGACGTTCGCCCAGCTCGCCATCGCCGCCCGCATCGGCCCGGAGCGCTACGGCAACACCGGCCTGTACGACGAGCCGGGCACCGTGATGCTCACGGTGTCCGGGGCGGTGGCCCGCCCGATGGTGATCGAGGTGCCGACCGGCGTGCCGCTGCGCTACGTGCTCCAGCTGGCCGGCGCCCCGCCGGTCCCGCAGGGCGTGCTGACGGGCGGCTACCACGGCAAGTGGATCGACGCGGCGACCGTGAACGAGGCGATCGTCTCCCGCAACTCGCTGGACGCGGTGGGCGGTTCGCTGGGCGCGGGCGCCATCCTGCCGATCAGTCAGGACACCTGCCCGCTGGGCGAGTCACTGATGGTGGCCAAGTGGCTGGCGCAGGAGAGCGCCAACCAGTGCGGCCCCTGCTACCTGGGGCTCCCGGCCGCCGCGCGCGGCCTGGAGGACATCCTCAACGGCGGCGGCCCGGCCGCGTTCGAGGCGGTCAGGCAGGTCGCCGAGAACGTGAAGCGGCGCGGCGCCTGTTCGCACCCGGACGGCTCCGCGATGTTCCTGGAGTCCACCCTCAAGGCGTTCACCGACGACATCGCGGCCCATGCCCTCGGCAACGGCTGCGGACGGCCCGTGGCGGGTGTGCTGCCGCTCTTCGAGGGGGGCGCGGCCCCGACGGGCATCCCGGGCGGCGAGGACGAGGAGAAGAACGGCCCCAGCCGTCAGAAGATCTTCGTCGACTGGACGCTGTGCCGGGGCCACGGACTGTGCGCGGACATCCTCCCGGAGGTGTTCCAGCTCGGCGCGGACGGCTTCCCCACGGTGGCTCAGGCTCAGGTGCCGCGTCACGCCGAGGCGAAGGCGCTGCGCGCGGTGCGCCGCTGCCCGGCGCTGGCCCTGCGCATCGAGGACTCGGCCCCGCAGGCGAAGGCGCCGTCCCGGAACCTCCCGGTGCTCTCCCAGGGACGCGGCAGGCGCGCCCTGGGGCGCTGACGGGGGTCCCTCACGCAGCCGGCCCCTTTCCGGCGGTCTCAGGCCGCCGGAAAGGGGCGTTCCCGTCCCCTGGGCGCGGGCGGCCCGGGAACGCGCGCACAACGACCGAGGGCGGACCATCCGTTCGGATGATCCGCCCTCGACTCCTGTGGAGCTAAGGAGAATTGAACTCCTGACCTCCTGCATGCCATGCAGGCGCTCTACCAACTGAGCTATAGCCCCTTGCGGTGTCCCCCGGGTCTCCCCGGCGGCGACGCCAACTTTACACGGTCCCCCCGGCCCAACACCAAATCGGTTTCGCTTCGCCCCGGTCCGCCCGGAACGCCCGCCCCCGAAGGAGCGCTCCCACCCCGTCAGGCGCTCACGCCGTCACGAACGAGTAGAAGCGTTTGAGGGTGCAGTGCTCCTCCAGCAGCCGGCCGTAGATCGGCTCCCCCTCGAGTTCCCGGTACGTCTCGATGGGGTCGCCTTTTATGATCAGCGCCCGCGCGCACTCCTCGCACCAGTACTGGTAGTCGGCGTTGATCGGCTCCATGTCGCGGACGATCGGCGTGCCGCTGCCGCACCAGTCGCACTTCCGCCTGTGTGCACCCATCGGTCAGCTCCAGCTGTGGCCGCAGGCCGTGCACACGTAGGAGATCCCGCCGTTGTCGCCGAGCACCTGGGCGACGTGCGCGGAACCGCAGGAAGGGCAGCCGAGACGGGTAGAGGTCCGTCGGGTCGACACCGCTCCGAGGAGGTGGTCGACCTCCTCGAGGATGCTCGCAGGCATCACAACTCCCTCCCGTCGGGCCGCGCCCCCTTCCGGTCGTTTGATTCTGCCACGACCGGGCCAATACGGTCAGCGACGCCGTGGTACCGGTAAGGACACGGCTGCACGCCTCGTAGAGGTGTACGTCGGAGAACGCCGCCGCGCTCACCCGCGGACGACAAAAGATCCCGCCTCCGCGGAGGGAGACGGGATCTTCACCATGTGGAGCTAAGGAGAATTGAACTCCTGACCTCCTGCATGCCATGCAGGCGCTCTACCAACTGAGCTATAGCCCCTGGCCGCCACGTGAAGTGGCTTCCTGGTTTCGCCCCGCTCGGCGGGGCGAACAAGAAGAACTTTAGCCTGCGACCTGCCAGAAAGTGAAATCCGGGGCCGGGACGCCTCTGGGCGGGTCGCACGGCCGCCGCCGGACGGCGCCGGCGGCGGGCACGGCCGTCCTCAGTCGTCGTCGCCGAGCACCGGCTCCGGCAGGCTGCCGGCGTTGTGCTCCAGCAGCCGCCAGCCCCGGGCGCCCTCGCCGAGGACGGACCAGCAGCAGTTGGTGAGACCGCCCAGGCTCTCCCAGCTGCGCGCGTCGAGGCCGAGCAGCCGGCCGATGGTGGTGCGGATGGTCCCGCCGTGGCTGACGACCACGAGTGTGCCGTCCTCCGGAAGCTTCTCGGCGTGCCGCAGCACCACGGGGGCGGCGCGGTCGGCGACCTCGGTCTCCAGTTCGCCGCCGCCCCGGCGGACCGGCTCGCCGCGCTTCCACGCGGCGTACTCGTCGCCGTGGCGGGCGATGATCTCGTCGTGCGTCAGGCCCTGCCAGACGCCCGCGTAGGTCTCCCGCAGGGCCTCGTCGTGGACGACGTCCAGGCCGGTGAGCGCGGCCAGCTCGGCGGCGGTGGCGGCGGCCCGCTTCAGGTCGGAGGCGATGATCGCGTCGGGCCTGAGGCCCGCCAGCAGGCGGGCGGCCCGGCGGGCCTGGGCGACGCCGGTCTCGGTCAGCTCGACGTCCGTGGAGCCCTGGAAGCGGCGCTCCACGTTCCACAGGGTCTGGCCGTGGCGCCAGAGGATGATGCGGCGGCCCCGGCCGGCGGAGCCGCCCACCTCACCGGTGGCGCTCATCCCCACTCACCGCCCGGCTCCGTCGCCTCCCCGGCCTCCTGGAGCCTGGCGTGCTCGGCGGCCTTGCCGCGGGTGGCCCTGGCCTCCTCGGGGAGGTCCAGCTCGGGGCAGTCCTTCCACAGCCGCTCCAGGGCGTAGAAGACCCGCTCCTCGCTGTGCTGGACGTGGACGACGATGTCGACGTAGTCGAGCAGCACCCAGCGGGCCTCGCGGTCACCCTCGCGGCGGACCGGCTTGGCGCCGAGCTCCTTGCTCAGCCGCTCCTCGATCTCGTCGACGATCGACTTGACCTGGCGGTCGTTCGGCGCGGAGGCCAGCAGGAATGCGTCGGTGATGGACAGCACGTCACTGACGTCGTAGGCGACGATGTCGTGCGCGAGCTTGTCGGCGGCCGCCTGGGCGGCGGTGTTGACGAGCTCGATGGAACGGTCGGTTGCGGTCACTGCACGGCTTTCGGGTCGGCGGTCACTTGTCCTCAAGGGTCTCACGGACCGCCGGACGCACCCCACGCGATGACGCGGGGTGCGCCTCTGCTCGCTACGAGCCGGGGTCGTAGTCCTGGCCGAGGACCACCGCCACGCGCGCGTTGCCGGGGATCTCGCCCTTGGTGACGGCGTCGGCGGGCAGGCCCAGGGTCTTGGCGACCTCGGTGGCGTTCTCCTTCTCCGCGGGGTCGGCGTAGACGACCTCGGAGGTGGCCTCGGCGGAGCCGGCGGTGCCGCCCTCCAGGAAGGTGAAGCCGCCGTTGAGGAGCACCACGCGGGCCTTCTCGGTGGTGTCCTTGTCGCCGGTGGCGTTGCGCACGGAGACGGTGACCGCGGCGTCCCGGTCGGGGCTCTTGGCGGTGCCGCCGAGGACGTCCTGGACCACGCTGTCGCTCGTCTCGGCGGTGAGCGTGCCGTCCTCCTCGACGGGGAGCAGCGTCGTGCGGTGGTCGCCGCCCTTGGCGAGGTCGGAGAGCTCCGCGAGGAAGGCGCCGAGGTCCGCGTCGGTCAGCGGCGGCTCGATGATCTGGCCGAGGGTCTGGACGGTGACCGTGGCGGCGTCCGGGTCGGAGGTCATCTTGCGCAGCACGCCGTGCAGCACCTGGCCGAACCGCTCCAGCTGGGCGTTCTGGGCCTCGCCCGGGGCGCGGTGGGTGGCGTAGGCGACGGCCGCCTTGCCGCCGAGGGTCTGGCCCTTGCCCTTCCTGACCAGCGGCGCCTCGCCCTTCTTGGCGTCCGGGTCGGGCACGTCGGTGTCGGTGTCGACCTCGATGTTGCCGACCAGGTCGACGAGGGTGAGCAGGAACGGGGTGTCCAGCCGCCAGGTGCCCTCGATGTCGGTGCCGAGGACGGTGTCGAGGGCGGCCCTGGTGCCCTCGGAGCCGTCGTCCTCGACGGACTTGGCGAGCGTGGTGGTGGTGCCGTCCTCGGCGGTGAGGGCGAGGGAGTTGGGCAGCAGCACCGTGGTGCCCTGCCGGGTGGTGGTGTTGTCGACGAGCAGCGCGGTGGAGGTGCCGCCGTTCTCGGTGTCGTGCAGGTGGACGACGAGCACGTCCCGCTTCTGCGCGCCCGCGGCGGTGGTGGTGCCGGCGCCCGTGCCGGAGCCGGAGAGTCCGGGCAGCTTCCCGGCGTACCAGAGGTAGCCGACGCCGCCGGCGACGACCAGCGCGAGCACCACGGTGAGGGCGATGATCCGGCTGCGGGCGCGGCGCCGGGCCTCCTCGCGGCGCTCGGTGCGGTTCTCGGTGAACTTGAGCCAGTCGATGACGTCCTCGGAGTCGTCGTCGGGCTCCTCGACGAAGGCGAACTGCTCGGTGCGGTACTCGGGGGCCGGCTCGGAGCCGTCGGGCCCGTCGTCCACCGGGCCGGCCTGCTGCGGGATGTGCGCGGTCCGCTCCGTGGAGTGGCCGGACTGCTCCGGTATGTACGCCGTCTGCTCGGTCACCCGGGGCTGCTGTCCGGTGCCGGCGCCCTGTCCGTAGGGGTCGTGGACGGGCTGCTGCTGGTAGGCGTCGTAGTCGTAGGAGCCGTAGGAGGGATCCTGCGGCTGCTGCTGCGGGGACACGGGGGCGCCGCCGTTCCCGTACGGGTCGTACGACTGCTGCTGGTGGCCGCCCGCGGCGTACGGGTCGTAGCCGTAACCCTGCTGCGCCTGCTGCCCGTAGGGGTCGTACTGCTGGGCCTGCTGCGTCTGCTGGCCGGCGGCCTGGCGGTAGACCGGCCGGCCGTACTCGTCGTAGCCGACGAGCTCGTACGGGCCCCCGTCGCCGTACCCCGCGTCGTATCCGTCGTTCACCGGTGCCCCTCTCGGCTCACTCGCCGCGATACAGCTGACGCTTGGCGATGTAGCGCACGACACCGTCCGGCACCAGGTACCAGACGGGGTCTCCCTTGGCGACTCTCGCACGGCAGTCCGTGGAGGAGATGGCGAGGGCCGGGACCTCCACGAGCGAGACACCGCCCTCGGGCAGACCGGCGTCGGTCAGGTGGTGGCCGGGCCGGGTCACGCCGATGAAGTGTGCCAGGGAGAACAGTTCCTCGCTGTCGCGCCAGGTCAGGATCTGGGCGAGGGCGTCGGCGCCGGTGATGAAGAACAGGTCCGTGTCCGGGTTGAGCGCGTCGAGGTCGCGCAGGGTGTCCACGGTGTAGGTGGGTCCGCCGCGGTCGATGTCGATGCGGCTCACCGAGAACTGCGGGTTCTCGGCGGTGGCGATGACCGTCATCAGGTAACGGTCCTCGGCGGGCGAGACCGCGCGGTGGCTCTTCTGCCACGGCTGGCCGGTGGGGACGAAGACCACCTCGTCGAGGTGGAACTGCGCGGCCACCTCGCTGGCCGCCACGAGGTGCCCGTGGTGGATCGGGTCGAAAGTGCCGCCCATGACGCCCAGACGGCGCTTGCCCCGCTCGCCCGGGCCGGTGCCGGGGCCGGTAGGCATGTCCTGCTCTCCCATGCGTGCAGACCCTACCGGCCCGGCCCGCGGGCTCCGTCGGCCAGTGCCCCGGAGGCGGGGGCCCGGCGGTTCAGCGGTCGCGGTTGAAGCGGGTGGTGATCCACAGCAGGAGCAGCAGCGCGAGCAGGGCGCCGCCTCCCGTGACCCAGGGGTTGAGGCTCTGGTGGTTGCCGCCGTGCTCTCCGCCCTCGGCGGCGAGCGTGACCATCTGGACAGCGGTGCTGGGGAAGCTCATCTTCGGCAGGACCTATCGCGTGTGGGCGGGATAAAGACGTGGGCTCATCGTAAGCGGGCGACTTCACGGCGATCACGCCGACTCCGCCGTCGCGGGCGTGCGGCGTCCGGCGCGGGGAGGCAACCGTTGCCCGGTGCCCGGTCGTCCTTCCGCGTGGAGCCGCACGGAGCGGCCGTCCCTGCTGCCCGCGCACGGAATCTCCGCCTAGGCTGGGTCCCGCCACGGGGGAGCGAAGGGCCGCACCGGCGACCGCACAGGTCACTCAGACGCACATGGGGGATACATGTCCGACGGCCACCAGCACAACGGGCACGAGAGGGTGCCCGGCAGGCAGCGCAGGCGCTTCCCCGGAATCTCCTCGCGTGCGTACGAACACCCCGCCGACCGTTCCGCGCTGGTGGCGCTGCGGAAGCTGAGCGGGTTCGACACGGTCTTCAAGGCGCTCAGCGGGCTGCTGCCCGAGCGCAGTCTGCGGCTGCTGTTCCTGTCCGACTCGGTACGGGTCTCGGACCGGCAGTTCGCCCACCTCAACGACATGCTGCGGGACGCCTGCTACATCCTGGACCTGGAGAAGGTCCCGCCGATGTACGTCAACCAGGACCCGAACCCCAACGCGATGTGCATCGGCCTCGACGAGCCGGTCATCGTGGTGACCACGGGTCTGGTGGAGCTGCTCGACGAGGAGGAGATGCGGGCGGTCGTCGGGCACGAGGTCGGGCACGCGCTGTCCGGTCACTCGGTGTACCGGACGGTCCTGCTGTTCCTGACGTCGCTCGCGGTCCGGGTGGCCTGGATCCCGCTGGGCAACGTGGCGATCATGGCGATCGTCACCGCGCTGCGGGAGTGGTTCCGCAAGTCGGAGCTGTCGGCGGACCGCGCGGGGCTGCTGGTCGGCCAGGACCTCCAGGCGTCGATGCGCGGCCTGATGAAGATCGCGGGCGGCAACCACCTGCACGAGATGAACGTGGACGCGTTCCTGGAGCAGGCCGAGGAGTACGAGTCGGGCGGGGACCTGCGCGACTCCGTGCTGAAGATCCTGAACGTGCTGCCGCGCTCGCACCCGTTCACCACGGTGCGGGCGGCCGAGCTGAAGAAGTGGGCGGCCTCCCGCGAGTACCAGCGGATCATGGACGGCCACTACCCGCGCCGCGAGGAGGACAAGGACGCGTCGGTGCGGGACTCCTGGCGGGAGTCGGCGAGCACCTACGCCGGCGAGGTGCGGACCTCCAAGGACCCGCTGATGAAGCTGGTCAGCGACATCGCGGGCGGCGCGGGCGACCTGGGCGACCGGGTCCGCCGCGGCTTCGGCGGCTTCACCGGCCCGAAACCGGGCCCGTCCTCCCGCCCGGACCCCGACGACGACCGGAACCCGCCGCGCGACGAGGCGTGAGCCGGTGACGCGGCGCGGGATCCGCGCCGCGTCACCGGCACGACGGCCGGGCAGGCGCGCCCGTGCGCCCGTGCGCCCGAGACGCATCGCCGCACGACGGCCGACTGCCCCTCGACCGCCGCCCCCCGACCGCTCAGAGCCGGGCGGGCCGGCGTCTCCGGGCGCTCGGTCGGGCGGGCGCGCGGCGGCTGAGCCGGCGCCCGGCCTCGGGGAACATCGGTACAGCGGTCAACGCCAAGCCGGTGATCATGGCCAGGCCGGAGCTCCGAGAGCGGTGACGCGGTTCGCGTACTCGCGGCGGGCCTTGCGCTGGGCCGGGATCACAGCGGTCCCAGGGGCGCCGTCGAGAGGCTGGGAGAGGTCGAGAAGTCGGCGGTGGACCGCGGGCACGGCGGTGACGCGCAGGGTGCAGCCCTGACCTCGCCGTACGGTGACCCCCTGGTCGAGCGCGCCCCGCCCGGCGTGCTCCAGGTCGGCCGCGTGGAGGAAGTCGGCGACCTTGCCCGGCATGTCGAGGGTGACCGACAGCTCCGGGGCGGGGGCATTCTCCTCAGCAGCGGTGTGGTCGGGCATGAGGTCCGCGACGGCCGTGCGGATCGCGCCGCGGCTGACCCGGTGGTCGCGGGCGAGGGCGGCGATCGAACGGCCCTCCAAGTACGCGGTGCGCACGGTGTCGGTCTTGTCGGCCGCCACGGCGGGGCGGCGCCCGCCCTTGCTGCCCTTGGCCTCGGCGGCCCGCAGCCCGTCGTACGTCAGCTCCCGTTGGAGGTCGCGCTGGAGTTCGCCCGCGGCGGCCAGGGTCTGCACCGTGAACTTTACGGTGGACAGCAGCTCTCCGGTGCGCGGGTGGCGGGCGGTGAGGTCCATCGCGGAGAACGCGCCGTCGTGGACGCGCAGCGCCACCTGGTCGCGATGGAGGACGTCGAGCACGTCGAGGATGTGCCCGGTGCCGCGTACGAGGCGGAACATCCCGGAGATGTGCACGGTGTCGCCCGGCCGCGCGCATGTGAGCAGCTCGCCGGACTTCGGCCGCTGGAGCGGGTGGAGGCGACTGGAGGTGCCGCCGTCCTCCTTGAGGACGACCGGGTCGTCGATCCCGGCTTCGTCGAGGACGAGGTTCTGCCGGGCGGTTGGCTGCTGGTCGGTCGAGACCCGCTTGCAGACCAGGTTCGCCACCGAGGGGCCCCTTCTGTACGGAGGATCGGACCCTGTCTGTCGTCAAACTCTGTCAGCAATCACCATCGGACCTGCTTGGATGTGCGCCGCCGCGAACCCCGGATGGCACGGGTTCATCGGACGCGTCGGCCGCCTGTCGTCAAACGATCCTTTGCCGACAGGGCGGAATGGCAGGCGTAGCCGCAGTGGGTTCATCGTGGGGTGGTGCGGGCGCGGAGGTGTGCGCGTTCTCCTTGGTGGCCGAGGAGGCTGAGGATCTCGACGGGGTGTTCGTCGGCGTTGCCGAACCAGTGGGGGGTGCGGGTGTCGAATTCGGCGGCTTCGCCCGGGCCCATGATCAGGTCGTTGTCGCCCAGGACCAGGCGCAGTCGGCCGTCGAGGACGTAGATCCATTCGTAGCCCTCGTGGCTGGCCTGCTCGGGTTCGGGCGAGCGCATCTTCGGCGAGATGATCAATTTGTAGGCTTGCAGGCTGCCTGCCCGTCGGGTGAGCGGGAGCATGGTCATGCCGTGGCGGGTGACGGGCTGAAGGTGCAGGCGGGGGTCGCCCGTCTGCGGGGCGCCGATGAGCCGGCCGATGTCCACGCGCAGTTCCCGGGCCAGGGGCAGGAGCAGTTCGAGGGTCGGGCGGCGCCGGCCTGATTCCAGGCGCGAGAGCGTGCTGAGGGAGATGCCGGTGGCTTGGGCGAGGGCTGTCAGGGAGAGGTTGCGCTGGGTGCGCAGCCCTTTGAGGCGGGGGCCGACCGCGGCCATCGTCGACTGTGTCTCGTCATCCATCCTTCCACCTTGCCACCACAGCAAGGATCTTTGCGCTCCGGCACGGTCGGCGTGACTGTGGGCTCAGGCGCGCCGATCGGGTCCGCCGCACGTGATGGAGACGTGATGAGCAACGACAGCAGGACCGAGGTGCCGGAGGCGCCGCGGGCCGCGGCTACGCCCGGCGCGGCGGTGGCGGTGCGGCGTGGGCCGGTGGCGCTGGCTGTGGTGATCTTGGTGCTGACGCAGCTGATGTCCGTCGTGGATACCTCGATCGTGAATGTGGCCCTGCCCGACATCGGTCGTGAGCTGGGCTTTTCCAGCACGGGTCTGTCCTGGGTCGTCACCGCATACGCGCTGGCCTTCGGCGGGCTGATTCTGCTGAGCGGGAAGGTCGGCTCCACGATCGCCACCAACCAGCTCACCCCCTGGCTGCTGCCGCGCCTGGGCGAGCGCGTCAGCGGCAGCACGGGACGTGCCGGGCTGGTGTGGGCATCGCCCGGATGGCGCTGGTGGCTGCCGACGCCGACGCGCACACCTCGATCGTCACCGTGCTGCTGCCCTCGATCCTGCTTGGCGCGGGCGCTGGCGCCACTTTCGCCCCCGTCACCGCCGTGATCATGCACCAGGCCCCCACCGAGCACATCGGCGCCGCCGCCAGTCTCACCCAAGGCCTGCAGCAACTCGGCGGCGGCATGGGCCTGGCCGCCCTGGCCAGCGTGCTGTCCGCCACCGGCGGCCCGGAGGGCGGTCCGGGAGCGACCCTGCTCGCGACCGCCGCCTTCCCCCTGGCCGGCCTGCTCCTGTTCGGCCTCTGGGCACGCCGCATCCCCGCCCCCGACACCACCCCCGCATGATCACCCCGGACCCCCGACCACACCCTGGAGAACTCCTGATGAGTGACACCGATCCGCGCTACGAAGCCACGTTCTGGGACCAGCGCTACCACCAGCCCAACCCCTTGTGGAGCGGACAGCCCAACCCCGCTCTCGTCGAGGCAGCAAGCGCGCTCGTGCCGGGTACGGCGCTGGAGGCGGGATGCGGCGAGGGCGCCGACGCCCTCTGGCTGGCCCAGGCAGGCTGGCAGGTCACCGGCACCGACTTCTCCGCCCAGGCCCTCGCCCGCGCAGCCGACCACACCCCGGCCGCACTGGCCGGCCGCCTCACCTGGCAGAAGGCCGACATCCGCACCTGGACACCCCACGATGACGGCGCCCCCTGCTACGACCTCGTCACCGCCTCCTTCCTCCACTTCCCCTCACCCCTGCGCCTCGCCGTCTTCGCCGCCCTCGCCTCACGAGTCGCCCGCGACGGACATCTGGTGATCATCGGCCACCACCCCAGCGACCTGGACACCGCCATGCCCCGCCCGCCCGAACCCGACATCTTCTACACCGCCGACGACCTCATCGACGACCTCCCCGCACACGCCTGGAAGCCCGTCACCCGCACCGCCCGCCCCCGCACCGCCACCACACCCGACGGTCGACAGGTCACCATCCACGACACCGTCCTGACCGCCCAGCGCACCCATTAGCCCGCCCGCGAACAGCCGACACCGCACAGGAACGAGCACGACCATGCACCACGACCTCGCTCAGCAGACCGCTCTGGTCACCGGCGCCACCGCCGGCATCGGACGGGCCACCGCTCAGGCTCTGGCCGCCCGCGGCGCCAGCATCATCGTCCACGGCCGCAACGAGCAGCGCGCCGCCGACACCCTCCAGCGTATCGAAGCCCTCGGCGCCAAAGCCCGCTTCGAGCCCGCCGACCTGACTGATCCCGCACAGGTCACCGCCTTGGCCGACCGGGCCGGAGAAGTCGACATCCTGGTCAACAACGCGGGGGTCTTCCACTTCGCCCGCACCGTCGACACCACCCCCGCCACCTTCGACGCCCACATCGCCGTCAACCTCCGCGCCCCCTACCTCCTCGTCCAGGCCCTCGCCCCCGGCATGACCGAACGCGGACACGGCGCCATCATCAACGTCAGCAGCGGCGCTGCCGACACCCCCGGCCTCGGCAGCGGCATCTACGGAGCCACCAAAGCCGCCCTGGAATCCCTCACCCGCGTCTGGGCCGCCGAGTACGGCCCCGCCGGAGTCCGCGTCAACGCCGTCGCCGCCGGTCCCACCCGCACGGAGGGCACCGCCGCCTACGGCGACGCCTTCGAATCCGCAGGACAGGCCGTCGCTCTCCAGCGTCTCGCCGACCCCGAGGAAATCGCCGGAGCCATCGCCTTCATGGCCTCCCCCGATGCCAGCTACGTCAACGGCGCCACACTCAGCGCGATGGGCGGCCGACCCGCCCTCGGCTGATCGGCATGCGACCGCCGAGGAAGGCACGTCACCACCCGCTCCAGCGCGCGGGCGAACGCCGTCCCGGTCGTCCGCGTCGGCGGCCGGCGCGGCCGCTCCAGCTCCGGGAACCGCGAGCCCTCCGGCGTCCTGAGCGTCGCCACCGGTTCCCCGGGCAGCGCCGGGTCGGCGCGGCGGGCGGCGCCCGCGACGGTGGCGTGCAGCCGCTTCTCCGCGCCCTTCCGGGCCTCCGGCACCTGCCGGGCCAACACGCTCACCCCGGGCAGCAGCACCCGGTGCCGGCGCAGCCAGCCCACCGCCTGGTTGAACAGCGCCACCGGCCCCTCGGCGTGCGTCCACGCCCGCCCGTGCAGGAAGGTACGGAACCGGCGCGCCCACTCCGCGTCCTCGTACTCGCGGTACTCGTAGGCGTCCCGGATCTCCCACGCGTGCTCGTACGCCGTCGGCTTGCGTTCGGTGTACCGCTCCACACACGAGATGTCCTCGATGCCGAGCTGCGCGGCCAGGTGCTCGACCACGACCCACGGCACGTCGAGCGGGTCATCCGGGAGGAAGCGGCCGATGTGGCGCACCGTGCACATCTGGAGAGCGAACCCGAGCCGACTGTGGTCCCCGCGCCGCCTCGCGATCAGCTTGCGGTCCTCGTCGTCCAAGAAGAAGAACCGCTCCAGCTCCGGCCGGGCCGGCTCCTCGTTGAACTTGCCGTACGACGCCGCCTGCTCATCGGTCGGGAACTCCACTGGCATGAGCGTGAAGCTACCGGCGCCCGCAGCCGTCAGGGATCTTCCACCGAATCCCGCCGCCGAGCCTGCCACCTGTGCTGGACGCCATGATCACCGGCTTAGCGTTCACCGCTGTACCGATGTTCCCCGAGGCCGGCGCCCCGCCCTCCGCTCACAGCTGTGGCTGGGCCGCCCGGGAGAGCGTGCCGCAGAGCGCCGGAACCGTGGTGCCGGGGGCGTAGGGGTCGGTGCCGGGCGGGGTCGTGCGGTCGGCGCGTTGGCCGGCGAGGAGGGGGTGGAGGCGGGGGGCCGGGTCCAGGGCGCAGGACTGGGGGCCTGCCTGGACGTGGGAGAGGACCAGTTCCGCCCGGTGCAGCCGCAGGTCCTCGCGGTCGAAGCGGAACCGCAGCTCGCGGCGGACGGTGAACAGCGACGCCTCCGCGTCCCGGCCCGCGTCGGCCGGCCGCAGCGCGTAGACGACGGTGTGGTCGGTGGTGACCTCCAGCGTCCCGGAGTCGGCCTCGGCGGCCTGGAGGGTGCCCCGGACCCGGATGTACGGGTCTGCCAGTTCGACCCGGGTGGGGTCGAAGCGGACCAGCCATCCGGTGACCGCGTGCCGTCCGTCGGCGGCGGGCCGGTCGACGCTCTCGTCGAACTGCTCCCGCTGGCGGGAGTCGAGCAGCACCCGCACGGTCCGTGTCTCGCCGCCGGTGACCACGGCCGGGTCGAGGGCGGACCGTACGACGTAGTCCCTCGCGGTGAGCAGGGCGGACACGACCTGGTCGTCGGAGAAGTGCGCGGTGCGCCGGGTCGGCGGGAGGGGCACGCCCTCGGCTCCGGGGCGGAACCGCGCGGCGGGACTGTGCGCGTACAGCCGCTCCACGTCGCGGGCGCCGGGCACCGGGTCCTCGGGGGCGAGGGGCACGACGGTCATCCGCAGGGGCTCGGCGGGCCGCTCGGCGACGGGTGTCCGGTAGGGGTGGCGTACGCCCATGTAGACGGCGGTGCCGAAGGCCACGGCGATCAGCAGGACCAGCACGAGGGCCTGCCGGGACAGCCCGCCGCGGCGGGCCGGCGGGAGGCGCCGCACGGCGGGCGTGTGGTCGGTGATGCGCTCCTGCGCGGAGAACTCCTGGAGCCGTGCAGCGCGCACGAAGGTCTCGTCGAAGACGACGGACCGGTACTCGTCCTCGCCGTCTCCCCCGGGCGTCCCCTCGGGCGGGTCCGAAGGCTCTCCCATACCTTCAGGGTAGGTCCGGCGGGGTGCCGGTAAACGCCCGCCGGCGATCCGGCCCGTGGCGGGTTCCCGCCACGCCGCGGGCCGCTCTCAGGGGCCGCCGGTGGGGAGCACCGGGACGGCCGGCCGGGAGTGGTCGGCCGACGCGGAGGGCTCGGCGGCGCCCTGGCCGACCCCGGTGGTGGCCGGCGGCGGGGCGGGGTCCTGGCGCTGCGCGGAGCCGCCCCGGTAGACCGCGGAGAAGGCGAGCGCGACCATGCCGACACCCATCAGCAGGGTCAGCATCCAGGCGACCGGCCGGTGCCAGCGGACCTGTCGGCCGTAGGGGGAGCCGTGGTCGGACTCCAGGACGTCGGCGTCCTCGTCGTCGGGGCGGTGGCCGCCGGCGCCCCGGTAGCCGCCGTGGGCGTCGTCGTGCCGCCGGGCGCGGGCGCGGTGGGCCTCGGCCTCGGCGGCCTCGGCTCTGGCCTGCGCGGCGGCCAGGAGGCGCTCCACGGCGGTCGGCTCGTGCACCGCGGCCGCCTGGACGAAGGCCTCGTCGAGGACCACGGAGGCGAACTCTTCGTCCGACACCCCGCGGTCGTGGTCGTCGTCGGGCTTCCAGCCGTCCGGGAACGGCGTGCCCCCCACGTCCTCCGGCACGGATCCAGAGTAGACCCGGGGGGTCATTTTGGGCAGACGGTACGGAAATTCGTCCGTCCACCGGACACCGCCCGCGGAGGCGTCCCCGCGGGGCGCGCCGGTCAGCGCCGGGTGTGGCCGTCGCCGGTGACGATGTACTTCGTGCTGGTCAGCTCGGGCAGACCCATCGGACCGCGGGCGTGCAGCTTCTGCGTGGAGATGCCGATCTCCGCGCCGAAGCCGAACTGGCCGCCGTCGGTGAACCGGGTGGAGGCGTTCACCGCGACCGTGGTGGAGTCCACCAGCTGGGTGAACCGGCGGGCGGCCTGCTGGGAGCTGGTGACGATGGCCTCGGTGTGGCCGGAGGTCCACAGCCGGATGTGCTCGACCGCCCGGTCCAGGGAGTCGACCACGGCGGCGGCGATGTCGTGGGAGAGGTACTCGGTCTCCCAGTCCTCCGTGGTGGCCTCCACGACGGTGGCACGGGAGTCCTTGGCGTACGCCATCACGCGCTCGTCGGCGTGCACGGTGACCCCGGCGTCGGCGAGGGCGTCCAGCGCGCGGGGCAGGAACTCGGCGGCGATGTCCTGGTGCACCAGCAGCGTCTCGGCGGCGTTGCACACGCCGACCCGCTGTGCCTTGGAGTTCACCAGGATCTCGACGGCCATGTCGATGTCGGCCCGGGCGTCGACGTAGACGTGGCAGTTGCCGGTGCCGGTCTCGATGACGGGGACGGTGGACTCCTGCACGACGGTGTTGATCAGCGAGGCGCCGCCGCGCGGGATCAGCACGTCGACCAGGCCGCGGGCGCGCATCAGCTCGCGCACGCTGTCCCGGCTCTCCCCGGGCACCATCTGGACGGCGTCGGCGGGCAGGCCCGCGCCGTGCACGGCGTCGCGCAGCACCCGCACCAGCGCGGTGTTGGAGCGGTAGGCGGAGGAGGAGCCGCGCAGCAGGACCGCGTTGCCCGACTTCAGGCAGAGGGCGGCGGCGTCGACCGTCACGTTGGGCCGGCCCTCGTAGATGATGCCGACGACGCCGAGCGGCACCCGGACCTGGCGCAGGTCGATGCCGTTGGGCAGGCTCGAGCCGCGGACGACCTCGCCGACCGGGTCGGGCAGCGCGGCCACGTCGCGCACGTCGGCGGCGATGGCGCGGACCCGCTCCGGGGTGAGGGTGAGCCGGTCGATCATGCCCTCGCTGGTGCCGGCCTCGCGTGCCTTCGCCACGTCCTGGGCGTTGGCCTCGACGATCTCGCTCGTGCGGACCTCCAGCGCGTCCGCGATGGCGAGCAGCGCGTCGTCCTTGGCGGCGCGCGGCAGCGGCGCGAGGGTGGCGGCGGCGCCCTTGGCGCGGTAGGCGGCCTGGCTGACCGGGGACATGGAGTCGAACGGCGAGAGCGTGGTCATGGAAGGAAGCGTAGTGCGCGCGGCGCGCCGCGGAGGCGTTCGTCCCACACCCCGAGACAGGGACATTCACCGCCATAACGGATGTGACCGGTGGGGCGCCCGACGCTACGGGAAGGGGTGCACCCCGACCGGGGTGGCCGGCACCGGCCCGTGTCCGGCGGCGACCCGCTGGCGATAGGTGGCCCGGTCGATGACCTCCAGGCCCACGATCTCCCACGGCGGCAGCCCCGCGGTCCGCCGGTGCTCCCCCCACAGGCGCAGCGCCACCGCGGCCGCGTCGTGCAGGTCGCGGGCCTCCTCCCAGTAGCGGATCTCCGCGTGGTCGCCGGCGTAGCGGCTGGTCAGCAGGAAGGGATGGTCGTGGGCGAGCTGCTCCAGCGCCCGCCGGACCTCCGCGACCGGCGCGGGCGCACCGGACACGCTGAGCGTGACGTGCCACAGGCGGGGCAGGTCGCGCGCCTCGCCGCCCCGGTGCCGGTCCCCGGCCGCGACGCTGGTCAGGGCGCGTTCCTCGCCCGCCGCCCGGGGACCGCGACCACCGCGGGACACCGGTGTCCCAGGGCGCACTCGTCTCACGACGGCCTCCTTCACACGCGGACCGCCCGGCCGGGCGGAATGTGTCCCTGTGACAAAGTGGAGCAGGCCGTCGCGGTTCGCGGGGCGGTTTCGCGGAACGTCCACCACCGAGGGCCGACGTTCCGGTGCATTACGGATGCAGGACCACGAGATCGTCCCTGTGTACGACCTCGCGTTCGTACCCGGGGCCGAGTTCCCGGGCGAGTTCGCGGGTGGAGCGGCCCACCAGGAGGGGGATCTCCTTGGCGTCGAAGTTGACGAGCCCGCGGGCCACCGCGCGTCCCTCCCGGTCCCGCAGCTCCACCGGGTCGCCCGCGCTGAAGTCGCCCTCGACGCCCGCGATGCCGGCCGGCAGCAGTGACTTGCGGCCCTGGACGACCGCGCGCACCGCGCCGTCGTCCAGGGTGAGCGAGCCCTGCGGGGTGGAGGCGTGCTGGAGCCACAGCAGCCGGTCGGCGGAGCGGCGTCCGGTGGGGTGGAAGTAGGTGCCGGTGTCGCCGCCGCCGAGCGCCTCGGCCGCGTGGACCGCGCTGGTCAGCACCACCTGGATGCCCGCGGCGGCGGCGATCCGGGCGGCCTCGACCTTGGTGACCATGCCGCCGGTGCCGACGCCCGCCTTGCCGGCGCTGCCGATCTCCACGTGGGCGAGGTCCTCGGGGCCCCTGACCTCGGCGATCCGTGAGGTGCCGGGGCGGGACGGGTCGCCGTCGTAGACGCCGTCCACGTCGGACAGCAGCACCAGCAGGTCGGCGTGGACCAGGTGGGCGACGAGGGCGGCGAGGCGGTCGTTGTCGCCGAAGCGGATCTCGTCGGTGGCCACCGTGTCGTTCTCGTTGACGACCGGGAGGGCGCCCATCGCGAGCAGCTTGTCCAGGGTGCGGGAGGCGTTGCGGTGGTGGGCGCGGCGGCTCATGTCGTCGCTGGTCAGCAGCACCTGGCCGACGCGGACGCCGTAGCGGGCGAAGGAGGCGGTGTAGCGGGCGACCAGGAGGCCCTGGCCGACGCTGGCGGCGGCCTGCTGGCGGGCCAGGTCGCGGGGGCGGCGGCGCAGTCCCAGCGGGGCGAGTCCGGCGGCGATGGCGCCCGAGGAGACGAGGACGACCTCCCGCTCCCCGCCGCTCCTGGTCTTGGCCAGGACGTCCACGAGCGCGTCCACGCGGTCGGCGTCCAGTCCGCCCGCCGCGGTGGTCAGCGACGAGGAGCCGACCTTGACGACGATCCTGCGCGCCTCGCCCACGGCCTGCCGTGCCCCTGCCACCTTGCCGTCGCTCCCCTCAGATCGATCGTTTCGCCCGCCAGGCAATCTACGCGAAGCGCACCGAAGGACGCTCGGCGGTCCAGCCCCCGGACACGGCCGCTCCGGGCACGCAACGCCGTACCCCGTCCGTGCGACCCGGCGTGCGGGCACCTGGGCGACGGCACCGGGCCGAGGACCGCGCGTCACACGCGTGTCGTCCGGAGGGCGCCGGCCGTTAACCCCAGCGCACGTCCCTCACGACCCTGGAGCGACCGCAGTGTCCCGACCCACGTCCCGTCGGCGGTTCCGGGCGGGAATCCGCCGGCCCCGACTCCCGCTGCCCCGCCTGCCCGGCCGCCCCGCGCTCACCACGGTGCTGACGGCGTCCGTCCTGGCCGGCGCCTATGCGGCGCAGGCCGTGGCGGCGCTGGCCCCGCACGTGCCGCTGCTGCTGGCCGCCACCGCCCTCTCGCTGACCGTCGAGGGCGTGCTGTACCGCTGGCAGCGGGGCGTGCCGGCGCTGTTCGCCAAGGCGCACGCGGACGTCACCGTCCGCCATGTGCTGCGCGACCTGTTGCTGCTGGTGGGCCTGCTGCGGCTCGGCGAGCAGCACCGTGAGACGCAGTACGCGCCGCTGCTCGCCGGTCTGCTGCTCTGCTACGCCCTGCACTGCGCCATCCAGGCGGTGTCGGTGCTGGTGCGCCGCACCCGCACCCTGCCCGTGGTGACCCGCAACATCGACGCCTCCGCGCTGCGCCTCACCCCCGCCCCGCCCGCGCTGCTGCGCCGCCCCGGGCACCGGCTGCTGGTGTTCGGGCTGCCCGCGACGGCCGGGCTGACGGCGACGGCGGTGACGGACGACACGCGGTGCGCGGCGGCCGGGATCGTGCTGTCGCTGGCGTTCGCGCTGGGCGGGCTGGTGACGTTGTCGCTGCGGCTGCTGCCGGGGCGGCGGCCGGCGGGCGAGCAGGAGGTGCTCGCCTGGTTCGACGCGTGGCTGGCCGAGTACCGGCCCACGGTGGGGCTGTACTTCTCCGGCGGGCCGTCCTCCGTCTACCAGGCGGGGATGTGGCTGGAGCCGCTGGCCCGGCTCGACGGCCGGCCGCTCATCGTGCTGCGCGAGCGGTCCATGGTGTCGCGGATCCCGGCGACCGACATCCCGATCGTGTGCCTGCCGAAGGTGCCCACCCTGATGCGCCTGGAGCACTCCACGCTCCAGGTGCTCATCCACCCGTCCAACTCGGGCAAGACCTCGCAGGTGCTGCGCATCCCCACCATCAAGCACGCCTTCGTCAACCACGGGGAGAGCGACAAGCTGTCCTCGTGCAACCCGTACGCGAAGGCGTACGACGAGGTGTGGGTCGCGGGTCCGGCGGCGCGCGAGCGGTACGCGCTGGCCGAGGTGGGGGTCGAGGACAAGGACGTGGTGGAGATCGGCCGCCCGCAGCTGGACGCGGTGCGGCCGTACGCGGGGCCGCCCACGGGCGCGTACACCACCGTGCTGTACGCGCCGACCTGGGAGGGCTGGGACGGCGACCCGGGCAACACCTCGGTGATCGCGGCCGGCGAGAACCTGGTGCGGGCGCTGCTCGCGGACCCGGGGGTGCGTCTGCTGTACAAGCCGCACCCGCTGACCGGCTCGGTGGACCCGCGGGCAGGCGCCGCGGACCGCCGTGTCCGGGAGCTGATCCGCGCGGCCAACCGGGCCCGCTCCGGCCCGCGCCCCGCCCCGTCGAAGGAACTGGCCGCCCGCACCGCCGAGCTGACCCGGCTGACCGCCGCGGAGTTCCGGGAGGGCGCCGACCAGGCCGAGCGGATGCTCGTCCAGTCCGCTCCCCCGCCGGGCCGCGCGGAGGCCGTGGCGCGGGCGACGGCGGCCTGGGAGGCGGCGTACTGGGCGTCGCTGCCGGAGTGGGAGCACCAGGTCGTCGTCGACGTCCGCCCCTCGCTGTACTCCTGCTTCAACGTCGCCGACCTGCTGATCAGCGACGTGTCGAGCGTGATCAGCGACTTCCTGGCGAGCGGCAAGCCGTACGCGGTGGCCAACACGGGCGGGATGTCCGAGGCCGCGTTCCGCGCGGCCTTCCCGACGGTGACGGCGGCGACCGTCCTGACCCCGGACGCGACGGGGGTGCCGGCCCTGCTGGAAGCGGTCCGGCATCCGGAGAAGGACGGTCTGGCGCAGGCGCGCGCGGACCTGAGACGGGAACTGCTGGGCCCGGCCGAGCCCTCGTCCCAGGAACGCTTCGCCGGGGCCGTACGCGCCCTGTGCGCGGCGGCCGGGCACAGGGCACGGATGACCGGGCGGGCGGCCGCGGAAGTCCCCGGTCCACGACAGGCGCCCTCGGCGCCCGCGCGGCGCACGCCGCCTGCCAGGTCCGCGCCACAGCGGCCCGGGCAGCCGGCCTAGCGACGCGTCGGCCGGCGGGTCAGTCCCTGCGGGGCAGGATCAGCAGGGCGTCGCCGACGGGGCGTTCGTCGGTGGGGTCGGACGGCACGGTGAGCACCGCGCCGTCGACCACCATCGTGGTCGAGCCGCCGCCGTCGAGGCTGACCGCGTCGCGCAGCCCGAGCGTCTTGGCGACCTCGGCGCTCTCGCCGATGCTGAGCCCGAGGGCGTCGGTGCTGCGTCCGTGGGCGGTGACCAGCACGGTGCGGCCGGCCGCGTCCACCCCGGCCAGCGTGCGCGGATTGCGCTTGTGCGCCCAGCCGTAGTAGAAGCTCGGGTCGTCCCGGCGCACCATGCCGTCGGCGGCGGGGGTGATGTGGAGCCGTCCGTCGCGGACGAGTTCCGGGCCGGCGTTCAGGACGTCGGTCCCGGGGGAGGGCGAGACCCGGCGCCCGCGCGGGTCCAGCAGGGTCGTCCTCAGGCTCAGGCTCTCACCGATCCCCGCGAGGCCCGACAGCTCGCTGACGCGGCGCCCGGTCGCCTGGATCGAGCTGCCGCCCGACGGGAGCGGTCCGCCGCGCGGTGAGCGCAGTTCGACGACCCGGTCCCGGGCGTCCAGCACGGCTTCGAGCCCTTCGCCCTCCGGGGTGCGCTGCCCGTAGTCGGACGTGAAGGCGACGAGTTCGTCGGCGTTGGTGCAGGTCACGTCGTGCAGCGGCCGGGAGGTCGGGGCGTCGCCCACGGATCCGCCGCAGTTCCGGATCAGACCCGGAACCCGGTTGAGGCCGCTCAGACGCAGCGAGGCGTCCCCGCCGACGACACGCCCCTCCCACGTGTACCGGGTGATCTCCGTCCGCCGCCCGTCGTCGTGGACCACCAGACTGGGACGCCCGCTCACCGGCTCGCTCAGCAGGCGCCCGTCGTACACGCCCGTGCCGGCGGGGTCCCCGGGCGCGCCCGCGTCGGGATCGAAGACGAAGAACCCGGCGTTGACCGCCGCGACGGCGCCGGCCTCGTCCGCCAGCTCGCTGGTCGTCTCGCTGTTCTCCAGGTCCGGGCCGTACGACGCCCGGAGACTCCCGCGGAACCGGCTCGGGTCGATGGTGAGCACGTCGACGCGCCACGGGCCTCCGGCCGCGGCGTCACCGTCCCAGCCCGTGTACACGACGGTCCCCGCGTACCCGGCTGCCTTCAGCCGTGCACGCTCGGACGTCGCGGCGGACCGCGAGTCGAACGATCCGACGCGGACCCGCCATCCCAGCGTGCCTCCGGCGTAATCGGCCGCCTTCGGTGTCGTCACCTGCTCGGCCCGGGCCCGGAAACCGTCCAGCTCCAGGTCGGCCGCCCACTCGGTGGCGCTCGGCCGGTCCTTCAGGACGGTCAGCGGCGCGTCGGGGTCGGGTGAGGTGTCACCTCCCGGAACGGCGACCTCGACCGTCCAGCGAAGCGCCGGGTCCTTGGCACCGCGGACGATGCGGGTGAGGGTGACGCCGGGCTGCACGGTCCGCGTGGTGCGGGTCTCCTTCAGACCGGCGGGGCCCAGCGGCAGGGCGTTCTCCCCCTGCTTCGCGGCAGAGGACGCCTGCAGGGACGGCACGTTCACCATGACGACGACGCCGACGGCCATGGCGACGCCCGCGCCGCACAGTCTCTTGATCATCTGCACCAACCGGAGAAAAGGAACGAATGGGGGACCGCGCCCTTTCGACCGCACACGGTCGACGCGACAACGGTGAAAGACGGCCGCCACCGAAGGGATCCGGGCAGCACTTCTCCACATGACGAGAACGTGAAGGTTTCGCGACGGAGCCAAGATCATATGAGTGACTCGTGTCAGTCGTGCGGCGGGGGTGGCGCAGCCGTCCCCGCCGCGGCTCCGGCACCTGGCGGGGGCGGCGAGAACGGCCGGCGTCTCAGGCCCTTCGGCCTCGCGGACCACGTCGCACCGGGGAGTGCGCGGACCCGGCCGGAAGGGTGCGGCGGGCCGCCGCACGAGAACACACCGGATCCGCCCGAAGTGGGGACGTCGCCCTCAGGCGCGCTCGAAGGAGCTCGGGTACGGGAAGTACCACTCCAGGAAGTCGCGGACGTAGGAGCGCACGTACTCCCGCCGCTCGGGGGCGGTGTCCACGTCGTTCAGGCAGAAGAAGTCGTAGCCGCGCCGCGCCTTGAGGGACTCGACCCGCTCCTCCAGGTGGGCCTTGCCGACGTCGACGTAGCGGTACGTGAACTTCCCCGGGACGGCGCGGCCGGTGAGCAGCGCCAGGTGGTGGTGGAAGGAGGTGGCCGGCGCCACGTCCTCGATGGACCGGAACCGCGACCGCATGGTCCGCCCGATCGCGTCCGGGAAGTCCCGCTCCAGGTCGTTCAGCACGTCCCGGCGCTGCGGGTGCGGGGTGTGCAGGAACTTGTGGGTGATGGACACCCCGTAGGTCTCCTCCAGCAGCCGGCGCACGTTCCGCCCGGCCGAATTGGGGGCGGAGGCCTGCGGGTGCGGGGCGCCGGCGCCGATCTGGTACGAGGAGAAGGGCAGGCGGGCGATGCCGTTGGCGTGGAAGAAGTGCTGCGGGGTGACGCTGCGGCCGACGAACACGTCGTCGTTGAAGTACAGGTAGTGGTCCGACAGGCCCGGGATGTGGTGCAGCCGCGTCTCGATCGCGTGCGAGTTGAACACCGGCAGGACACCCTCGGGGAAGATGTCCTTGTGGTCCACCACGGTGACACCCGGCGCGTCCGGGTCCAGCCACTCGGGGGTCTGGCCGTCGGTGACGATGTACACGTGCCGCACGAAGCCGGCGTACATCTCCAGCGACCGCAGCGAGTACTTCAGCTCGTCGTGGCTGGTGTACCGGGACTCGCCCACCTCGCGGGCCGCGATGCCGGCGTCCCCCTCGCTCCTGTACTTCTGGCGCTTGGCGCGCAGCTCGGGGTCCTGGCCGTCGACCCAGGTGTAGACGACGTCGATGGGGAACGTCACGTCCTCCACCGTGGTCACCGTGAACGGCGCGAAGGTGGGGTGGACCCGTCCGGCGACCGTGACCTTCGCGGGCTGCTGCTCCGCGGTCGGCAGCACGTCGGCGACGCGGTTGCGGCGGGGGGCGACGAGGGAGTCGGCCAGCACATCGGCCGAGGCCTGCGGCGACACACGCGCCAGCTCCGCCTCCGCCTGCGGACCCGCCAGCAGCTCCGCACCGTCCCGCCAGAACTCCACGTCACAGCCCAGCTGCGGACCACCCAGAACCTGACCCGCAGGACCCAGACGCACCACACCGAACCGCAT
>NZ_JBIWGC010000024.1:0-6888 GCF_044763335.1 Streptomyces sp. NPDC096105 | reverse complement strand
AGATCCCCGCACGCTCCAGAGCGTCCGCCACCAGCCCCAGATTGTCCGCCGCCGCACCCGCCGCCGTGAACGAGTCGACCACCCGCCCCCACAACGGATCACTGTCGGACGACACCTGGCGCACACCCGCGTCGGAGCGCAACAGGCCCTGCCGCTGCCGTGTCACCCGCAACAACCACGCCCGGCGCTTCTGCGCCTGCATCGCGCTCTTGGTCCGCGACTTCAGACTGCTTCCGATGCGGGTACGCACACTCACTTCAATCCCAAACCCTTCGGCGAGTCCCGACGTGGCCTACATGATGGAGGCATCAAGGCGACCAGCGGCAACGAGCGCTGCACCCCCATACGGCGCCAGACGCGGAGCGCACGGGGCCCCTCCAGGGTCAAGCCGCAGAGGGGAAGTTTACAGCAACGCGGTCACATTCCTGTTCGACGACGTCGGCCGCCACGACCGGCGGAACGCACACCATCGTCGTTTGTGTTTGCGACCGTCAATTCCGGGACTTACACCCCCCGCAAGCGTAATCTTCGGACATATCCCTCCCTCTTGAGATACCGACCGTTCCCGTTCACCCGGCGATCACTTTCGTGATGTAGCACACACTCGCGTTTGGAAGCAGAGTGTTCGGGCGAGCATGCAGACTTACGGTCATGCGTGTACCTTCACTCCCCGAAGTCCGCCGCCTCACGGAGAAGCAGCGAGACGCCTGGTGGACCGTTCTCCTGGTCGACCCCGTCGCCACCCCCCTGGTCCGGTGGACCGCCATGTGGACCCGGGTGACCCCGAACCAGATCACCTGGGCCGCCCTGGTGCTGGGGATCGGGGCCGCGGCCTGCTTCGCCCAGGGTGACTGGCAGTGGCTGATCGCCGGAGCCGTCGTCTATCACGTCAGCTTCATCCTGGACTGCATGGACGGGAAGCTCGCCCGTCTGACGGGGAAGGGCTCGGCGTTCGGCGCCTGGCTCGACTACATCTTCGACCGCGTCCGCGTGCTGGTCTGCGCCGTCGCCCTGATGGGCGGGCAGTACCAGCGGACGGAGGACGTCACCTACATATGGCTCGCGGTGGCCGTGGTGTTCCTCGACATGCTCCGCTACATGGACGCGCTCGAGATATGGAAGGTCCGCCTGAACATGCGGCGGCGCCAGCGTGAGCGCGCCGCGGAACTGGGGCTGATCGACCCCACGCCCCAGGACAACGGCTCCGACGAGGACTCCGAGGCCGACGACACGCCGGTGAAGGGCACCGCCAAGGTCCCCGCCCAGCCGACGGGCAGCGAGGCGTCCGCGGTCACCGCCCAGGCGCCGGCCCCCGCGCACGTCGTCTCCCCGGCGAAGACGTTCATCACGCGTCTCCCCGGCTATGTGCGGCTGCGCGACTTCCTCATCAGCCACCGGATCCGCATCCACCTGTTCAGCGGCATCGAGTTCCAGATGACGATCTTCATCGTCGCGCCGCTGGCCAACTCGATCTTCTGGCCGACGGTCGCCGCGGGCGCCCTGCTCCTCGCCTTCGAGGTGCTCGTCGTCTACCGCCTCCTCCTCGCCACCCGCGCCTTCCAGCGCACGATGGCCCGGTACGACCGCCTGGAGGCCGAGATGAAGTCCGACATCGCCCCCAGCCCGTCGGAGCAGACCACGCTGGTCTGAGGGGGAGCCGGGCGGCCGGCGGAACGGACGGACGCGGACGCTCCGGACGGGGAGTGTGCGGATCCCGACGCGTCCCCGGACTGCGCGGCCTCGCGGAGCCGTGCACGGTCACGGGCGGCTCGACGACGCGGTCGTCGGCGAGGGGCAGTCCGCCGAGGCCGTGGCGGTCATGGACGCCGTGGTGAGGGACGCCCTCGCGAAGGACACGGAATCCGGCCGGAACCTCCACGTGACCTCCTCTCCGGCCGATCACCGGTACGAGCGGGGAGAAAACCGGGCGTGTCGCCCTCGGCACCGTGCGCCGACCGGGCGGACGTCCCGGCCCGGGGGGCCGCCTTCGCACTGTCCTGAGTCATTTGTTACGACAATACGGCGGAAGATGCGACGGGTCCGGGGTCGGACGGAGATACGCTCGGTCATCCGACTCCGCGTCGATCACCGGCGTCAGCAGGTCCCGGAGGCACCCGGCCCCGGACCGTGTCGCAGACTTCCCAGGTCTCGCCGATGCTCCATGCTCCACGAACAAGGAGAACCTCCAAGGTGTCCGCCCGCGATCTCGCGTCCCCACCGCGGCCTTCAGCAGATGACACCCCGTCCGTCCCCCAGGCGCGGGGCGACTCCCCCGCACCGCCGTCCAGCGGGAACGCCGCCCCCGCGGCGGGCGGCGCCGGGCTGAGGCTGGACATCCAGGGACTGCGCGCGGTGGCGGTCACCCTGGTGGTGGTCGCCCATGCGGGGGTGTCGTCCCTGGCCGGCGGTTTCGTCGGCGTGGACGTCTTCTTCGTCATCTCCGGCTTCCTCATCACCTCGCTGATGCTCCGCGAGTGGAAGCGTGAGGGACGGATCTCGCTGGGCCGCTTCTACGCCCGCCGGGCCATGCGCCTGCTGCCCGCCTCCACGCTGGTCGTCCTGGCGACGCTGGCCGGGTCCTGGCTCTTCCTGGGCCCGCTGCGGTTCGCGGACCACGCCAAGGACGCCATCGCCTCCGCCTGGTACGTCGTCAACTTCCGACTGGCCGACTCGGGCACCGACTACTTCCACACCGACGTGCCGCCCTCGCCGTTCCAGCACTTCTGGTCGCTGGCGGTGGAGGAGCAGTTCTACCTGATCTGGCCCGTCGTGCTGATCGTGGCGCTGAAGATCCTCCGGCGCCGGGCCCTGCTGGCGATCCCGCTGCTGGCCCTGGCCGCCGCGTCCTTCGCCGTCAACCTGCACCTCACCGAGACGTCCCCGTCGTGGGCCTACTTCGGCTCGCAGGGCCGCATCTGGGAGCTGGCGGTCGGCGCGCTGCTGGCGCTGGTGGCGCACCGGCTGAACGACATCCCGCGCCCGGTCGCCGCGGTCCTCAGCTGGGCCGGCCTGGCCGCCATCGCCTACGCGGCGGTGGCCTTCGACGAGAGCACCGTCTTCCCCGGCCACAACGCCGTCATCCCGGTCCTCGGCGCGGCGGCCGTGCTGGCCGGAGGCGCGGCGGGCGGCCGCTACGGCGCGGGCGCGCTCCTGTCGCTGCGGCCCGCCGTGTGGGTCGGCGGGATCTCCTACGCCTGGTACCTGTGGCACTGGCCGCTCATCGTCATCGTGCCCGCGGCCTTCGGCTTCGGTGAGAACGAGGGCCCGCTGCGGCTGATCGCCGCCCTGAGCGGTCTCGTGCTGGCCTGGGGGACGCTGCACCTGGTCGAGGACCCGATGCGGTTCCACCGGGCGTTCAAGGCCCACGCGGGCCGGGGCCTGTCGCTGGGTCTGGGTCTGTCGGCGGCCGCGGCGGCGGCCGCGCTGGTCACCCTGCAGTTCCCGCCGAGCCTGTCGTCGGGCGGCGCGCAGCAGAACACCGAGGAGGCGATCGCCCAGGCGCCGGACCCGCAGGCCGCGCTGACCCGGCTGCTGCAGAACCCGGCGGAGGAGATGCCGTCCAACCTCTCGCCGAGCGTGCACGACGTGGCGTACGAGCGGACGGCGGTCTACGACGACGACTGCGCGCTGACCATGTCGGAGGAGAAGCAGACGCAGCCGTGTCTGTACGGCGACAAGGACGGCGAGCGCACCGTGGTGCTCTTCGGCGACTCGCACATCGCCCAGTGGTTCCCGGCCTTCGACGCCATCGCCCGCGAGCACGGCTGGAAGCTCTACTCGTTCACCAAGAACGCCTGCAAGGTCGCCCGGATCACCATCGCGTACAACAACGGCCCGTACGCGTCCTGCGACGAGTGGCGTGAGGCGACCATCGAGAAGATCCGCGCGATGGAGCCCGACCTGGTCGTCACCTCCAGTTCCAACTCGGCGAAGCTGTGGGGCGAGGGCGACATCGCCGCCGAGTGGGGCGAGGGCCAGGCCGAGACGTACCGGATCCTCCAGCAGGGCCGCACCCGGGTGCTCACGCTGCTGGACAACCCGTGGCCGAAGAACAACGCGGTGGACTGCGCGGTCGCCCACCCGGACGACCTCGACGCGTGCGCCAACGAGCGGTCCGAGGCCGACCCGCAGCCCTCGGTCACCGAGGCGATCCGCGAGGCGGCGGCCGCCGAGGACGTGACGGTCATCGACCCCTACGACTGGGTCTGCGCCCCGTCCGGCACCTGCCCGGTCGTGGTGGGCAACACCCTGGTGTACCGGGACTTCGGCCACCTGGCGGACGCCTACGTCGAGGCCCTGACCCCGGTGGTGGAGGAGCGGCTGCTGCGGCTCTTCGGGGCGGACCTGAGCCGGACCCCGGGAGCCTGAGCACCGGCCGCGGCGAGAAGGGCCCGTTCCGACGGAACGGGCCCTTCTCGTGCGCGTGGGGCGCTTCTCGGTCAGAACGGCTCGAAGCCGTCGAACTCCCGCTGCGCCTCGTCGCGTTCGGCGTCGCGGTCGCGGCGGCGCTGGGCGGCCGGGCGGGGCGCCTCGAAGCGGTGGTCCTCGCCGCGGCGGCCGAGCATCTCCGCGCCGGCGGTGACGGACGGCTCCCAGTCGAAGACCACGGCGTTGTCCTCGGGACCGATGGCGACGGCGTCGCCGGAGCGGGCGCCGGACTTCATCAGCTCGTCCTCGACACCGAGGCGGTTGAGCCGGTCGGCGAGGTAGCCGACGGCCTCGTCGTTGTTGAAGTCGGTCTGCCGCACCCAGCGTTCGGGCTTCTCGCCGCGCACCCGGAACACCAGCTCGCCGTCGGCCTCCTCGCGGGTGACGGTGAAGCCGGTGTCGTCGACCGCCTTGGGACGGATGACGATGCGGGTCGCCTCCTCCTTCGGCCTGGCGGCGCGCGCCGTGGCCACCAGGTCGGCGAGCGCGAAGGACAGCTCGCGCAGTCCGGTGTGGGCCACGGCGGACACCTCGAAGACGCGGTAGCCGCGCGCCTCCAGGTCCGGGCGGACCATGTCGGCGAGGTCCTTGCCGTCGGGCACGTCGATCTTGTTGAGGACGACGAGCCGCGGCCGGTTGTCCAGCCCGCCGTACTGCCGCAGCTCCTCCTCGATGACGTCGAGGTCGGAGACGGGGTCGCGGTCGGACTCCAGGGTGGCGGTGTCCAGCACGTGCACCAGCACGCTGCACCGCTCCACGTGGCGCAGGAACTCCAGGCCCAGTCCCTTGCCCTGGCTGGCGCCGGGGATCAGGCCGGGGACGTCGGCGATGGTGTAGACGGTCGAACCGGCGGTGACCACACCGAGGTTGGGCACCAGCGTGGTGAACGGGTAGTCGGCGATCTTCGGCTTGGCGGCGCTGAGCACGGAGATCAGGGACGACTTGCCGGCGCTGGGGTAGCCCACCAGGGCCACGTCGGCGACGGTCTTCAGCTCGAGGACGACGTCCCGCAGGTCGCCCGGCTCGCCGAGCAGCGCGAACCCGGGGGCCTTGCGCCGCGCCGAGGCGAGGGCGGCGTTGCCGAGCCCGCCGCGGCCGCCCTGGGCGGCGACGTAGGAGGTGCCGTGGCCGACGAGGTCGGCGAGGACGTTGCCCGCCTTGTCGAGCACCACGGTGCCGTCCGGCACGGGCAGGACCAGGTCCTGGCCGTCCTTGCCGGAGCGGTTGCCGCCCTCGCCGGGCTTGCCGTTGGTGGCCTTGCGGTGCGGCGAGTGGTGGTAGTCGAGCAGGGTGGTCACGGACTGGTCGACGGTGAGGATCACATCGCCGCCGCGTCCGCCGTTGCCGCCGTCGGGTCCGCCGAGCGGCTTGAACTTCTCGCGATGGACGGAGGCACAGCCGTGGCCTCCGTTACCCGCGGCGACGTGCAGTTCGACGCGGTCCACGAAGGTGGTCATGAAGGGTGCCTCCAGTTACTACGGGGTTGTCTCTTGGGTAACACGCGAAAGGCGGACCCGCTTCCCGTCGGGAAGTGAGGTCCGCCTCGCGAAAGCGTCCGATCAGGCGACCGGAACGATGTTCACGACCTTGCGGCCACGGCTGGTGCCGAACTGCACCGAACCGGCCTGCAGCGCGAACAGGGTGTCGTCGCCGCCGCGGCCGACGCCGGCGCCCGGGTGGAAGTGGGTGCCGCGCTGGCGGACCAGGATCTCGCCCGCGTTGACGACCTGACCGCCGAAGCGCTTCACGCCGAGGCGCTGAGCGTTGGAGTCACGACCGTTACGGGTGGACGATGCGCCCTTCTTGTGTGCCATCTCTCCTCAGTCCCTTACTTCGCAGCCGCGGGGATCTCAGTGACCTTGATCGCCGTGTACTGCTGGCGGTGGCCCTGACGACGGCGGTAGCCGGTCTTGTTCTTGTAGCGCAGAATGTCGATCTTCTGGCCCTTGTGGTGGTCCACGACCTCGGCCTGGACCTTGATGCCGGCCAGCACCCAGGGGTCGCTGGTCACGGAGTCGCCGTCGACGACGAGCAGGGTCGAGAGCTCGACCGTGTCGCCGACCTTGGCGGTGGAAATCTTGTCAACCTCGACGATGTCGCCGACAGCAACCTTGTGCTGGCGACCACCGCTGCGCACGATGGCGTACACGCGGATCTCACTCTCACTCGAAGAACGGCACCCCCGCAGGCCAGTCGCCCACGCGCATACGCGGACGACCTCTCCCGGCCGCGGCCCGCGTCCGGGAGGAAGAGGTTTACGGGGATGTGGCGGTCCCGATGGACACGCCGACGGTCAAGGTTACGGGGCCGGGCCCACGGGGGTCAAACCGGACCCCCGCGGCCCGCGCCGGTCAGTACCCGGCCACGATCTCCCGTCCGCGGGCGAGGTCGTCGTGGTTGTCGATCTCGACCCACGGGACCTCGCCGATCGGCGCCACGTCGATCCGGAAGCCCCGGTTC
>NZ_JBIWGC010000023.1:43434-116932 GCF_044763335.1 Streptomyces sp. NPDC096105 | reverse complement strand
CCCATGCTCACGCCCATCGCCCGCGCCACCTCATCCGTCCCTCGTCCGTCCGTGGGCACGGACGAATCTACAGGTGGAAACGGTTATCAGTTGCCACTCACGCCCCGGTCTCCGGTGAGACCACAGCTCAGGGCGTGCCGCGGTTCCTCCAGCGAGGTGACGTCGACACCGACGGCGGCCGGGTCCTCCGCCGCCGGTCTCCGCACCAGGGCGCTGGACCGGTTCGCCCGGTGCGCGAAGTGCACCCGCCCCGCGAGACGGTGGCGGCGGTGGACGGAACGGAAGCGGTGGGCGTTCTGCGGCGATCTCGGGGAAGAGGACGTCGAGCGGGGACCCGAGGGCGTCGACGAGCGAGTGCAGGAAGGGTGCGGCCCCCGGCAGCGAGGCGAGCGGTGGATCCGCTCCCGGCCTCAGGTGCAAGGGCACACCCGCGAAAGGCCCCTCCCCGCCTCGTTCGGCTCCCGTCGCGACGGCCGTTCGGGGGTAGACGTTTCCAGGTACGCGCGCCGCCAAGCCTCACGGGGCCGCGGCCAGGGGTGAGGAGGGCCGACACGACCTGTGAGGGTTCGCCCACGTGACCTTCGCTGCCGCAAGGCCGATACTGCCGGTAGCGGCGCTCCCGGCCGACCGGCAACGAACCAGCTCGCAGAACTGGCGATCTGTCACCAAAGTCAGCATCAAGTCAGCACCAGTACCGCCACAGCCCGCTTCCGACCGCCTCGAATCGTCAAGACCAAGAGCTGCTTGTAACCACTCTGACCAGCAAGAACGCAGGTCGACAACCCGCCTGCTGAGCTCCCTAGGAGGTACCCGTGAGGATGCTGATCAACGTTCCGGAGACCGTGGTGGCGGACGCGCTGCGCGGTATGGCGGCGGCCCATCCCGAGCTGACGGTGGACGTGGAGAACCGGGTGGTGGTCCGCAAGGACGCCCCGGTCGCGGGCAAGGTGGGCCTGGTGTCCGGCGGCGGCTCGGGGCACGAACCGCTGCACGGCGGGTTCGTCGGCCCCGGCATGCTGTCGGCGGCCTGTCCCGGCGAGGTGTTCACCTCCCCGGTGCCCGACCAGATGGTGCGGGCCGCGGCGGCCGTGGACAGCGGGGCCGGAGTGCTGTTCGTCGTGAAGAACTACACCGGCGACGTACTCAACTTCGACATGGCGGCGGAGCTGGCCGAGGACGAGGGCGTCCAGGTCGCGAAGGTGCTGGTCGACGATGACGTGGCGGTGACCGACAGCCTGTACACGGCGGGCCGCCGGGGCACCGGGGCGACGCTGTTCGTGGAGAAGATCGCGGGCGCGGCGGCCGAGGAGGGGCAGCCGCTGGAGCGGGTGGAGGCGCTCGCGAAGCAGGTGAACGAGAACTCCCGCAGCTTCGGCGTGGCCCTCAGCGCCGTCACCACGCCCGCCAAGGGCACGCCGACGTTCGACCTGCCGGCCGGGGAGCTGGAGCTGGGCATCGGCATCCACGGGGAGCCGGGCCGCGAGCGGCGCCCGATGATGACGTCCGGCGAGATCGCCGAGTTCGCCGTCGACGCGATTCTGGCGGACCTCACCCCGCGCAACCCGGTGCTGGTGCTGGTCAACGGTATGGGCGCCACGCCGCTGCTGGAGCTGTACGGCTTCAACGCCGAGGTGCAGCGGGTGCTCGGCGAGCGCGGCGTCCCGGTCGCCCGCGTCCTCGTCGGCAACTACATCACGTCCCTGGACATGGCGGGCGCCTCCGTCACCCTCTGCCAGGTCGACGAGGAGCTGCTCCGCCTGTGGGACGCGCCGGTGCGTACGCCCGGGCTGCGCTGGGGAATGTGATCCACACCGGGGTTGATCCACACCGGGGCCGGTGCCCCGGCTCTCTACCACGCGAGGAGTTTCCGTGCTGGACGCCGACTTCTTCCGTCGTTGGATGACGGCCGCCGCCGCATCCGTGGACCGCGAGGCGGAACGGCTCACCGCCCTCGACTCGCCGATCGGGGACGCCGATCACGGCAGCAATCTGCAGCGCGGCTTCCGGGCGGTGAAGGACGCTCTGGACGAGGAGCCGCCCGCCACGCCCGGCGCGGTGCTGACCCAGGCCGGGCGTCTGCTGGTGTCGACGGTGGGTGGCGCGTCCGGTCCGCTGTACGGGACGCTGCTGCGCCGCACCGGGAAGGCGCTGGGAGAGGCGACCGAGGTGGACCGGCGGCAGCTCGCCGAGGCGCTGCGGGCCGGGGTGGACGCCGTGATGAAGCTGGGCGGCGCGGCGCCGGGCGACAAGACGATGATCGACGCGCTGGTTCCCGCGGTGGACGCGCTCGGCGAGTCGTTCGCCGCCGCCCGGGACGCCGCGCGGGAGGGCGCGGCCGCGACGACGCCGATGCTCGCCCGCAAGGGCAGGGCGAGCTATCTGGGCGACCGCAGCATCGGGCACCAGGACCCCGGCGCGACCTCGGCGGCGCTGCTGGTCTCCGCGCTGCTCGACGCCGCGCCCGGCGACGGGGAGGCGGACGGCGGTGAGTGAGGTGAGCGGGGAGAAGCCGGTCGGGATCGTCCTGGTGTCGCACAGCGCGGCGGTCGCGTCCTCGGTGGCGGAGCTGGCGCAGGGGCTGTCGGGCGCGGGGGCGTCGGTGCCGGTCGCCCCCGCGGGCGGCACCGGGAGCGGTGAACTGGGCACCAGCGCGGAGCTGATCGCCGCGGCGGCCGCGTCCGTGGACCGGGGGGCGGGCGTCGCGGTGCTGACCGATCTGGGCAGCGCGGTGCTCACCGTGAAGGCGCTGCTGGCCGAGGGCGACGAACTGCCCGAGAACACGCGGCTGGTGGACGCGCCGTTCCTGGAGGGCGCGGTGGCCGCGGTGGTCACCGCCTCCACGGGCGCGGACCTCGACGCGGTGGCGGCGGCGGCCTCGGAGGCGTACGACTACCGGAAGACGTGAGGGCGGGCCCGTACGGGTGAGGGCGGGCCCGTACGGGTGGGGGCGCGTGCGGCGCGTCAGTCCGCGGAGTCGACGAACTCCCGTGCGAGACGAGCGCCCTGGGCCTCCGCTGCCTCCCGGTCCTCCAGCGGGGTGACCCGGCTGTCCTTGAACACGATGTACGTCACCCCGGAGGGGGTGCCGCCGGAGCGCGGGTCCGGGTCGATGCCCAGGGACGTGGCCGCCGCGTAGGAGGCCTCGCCGATGATGTCGGTCGGGCCGGTGTCGCCGACGACCGCGTAGCTGACCCGGTCGCGGTAGACCACGGCCGCGACCGATCCGCCGCGCACGCCGTGGTCGCGGTAGTCCCAGATGCCGCTGGGCGCGGGGACCACGACGTAGGGCAGCTTCTCCGAGCTGAGCGCGCGTCCGTCGGACTGCGCGAACGCCGTGGAGGAGGAGAAGTACGGGTCGGTGCGGGCGTTGCAGCGGCGGCTCGGGCGGCCGTCGCAGTCGATGTCCATGTCGGCCTTCCAGAACACCGCGTCGCGCGTGCCGCACACCGGCACGGTGGCCGCGGTGCCGCGGTCCTTGCGGTACCGGCCCCGGGAGACGGGGACGCAGCCGCTCACCTTGGCCAGCAGGTCGGCCGCGGTGACGGGGGCGGGGGACGCGGGGGCGGAAGGCTCGGAGCCGGCCGGCGCGGGGTCGGAGGCCGCGGGGGCCGGCGTGGCCGGAGCCGCGGCGTCGACGGGCGCGGGATCCGAGGCCACCGGGCCCGGAACGGCGGCACCCGGGCTTCCGGTGCCGGGAGTCGCGGGAACCGGCGTCGCGGAACCGCCCGGTGCCGCCTCCGGCGTCAGCGCCTCCCGCGTCCTGTCCCGGGCGACCGGTTCGGCGCGTCCCCGGTGCGGTACGGCGACGCGCGGCAAGGCGGCCGGGAGGGCCGGGCCGGCCGCGGGGCCGGAGGCGACGCGCCGCGCCTCGGTCCCGGAGGGACGGATGTGGACCGGCTCCGCGGCGGAGGACGCCGAGGGGGCCAGCAGTGCCACGCCGGCCACGGCGACGGTGAGCGTCTGGACACGGGACACGGTCAGGGAAGCCTCTCGTCGGGGACGGGGACGCACACCCAGGGCACTTTGCCCCATTTCGCCCTGCCGCAAGGAGGGTGACCACCCCGAAAGGAGCCGGACGGGCCCTCCAGGACCGATGGAGACGGAAGGCGCCGGAGACCCGGGCGCGCGTCGACCCGGGCCGTCCAGCCACCCGTACCGGCGCGGGATCAGCGACGACAGCGGTCCGCGCCCCGGGCCCGAACACGCCGTGACTCAAAGGCGGTTCGGCCCGTTCCGCGTTCAGGATACGCAATGCGGCGCGGCAGCCGGCCCGCATCACCCTCTTGATGTGAACGCGCCAGTAGGCCCATATTGGTACGGACCTTTATACGGGCCGGTCCGGCATGGATTCTCGGGAGGCGAAGTCGTGCGTGGCGTTCCCCCAACCGCGTCATCGCGTCGCCTGCTCGCGCTCTGCGCGGTCGTGCTGCTGGCCGTCTCCTGCCGCTGGGGCGGACCGGACGACACCGGCGGCGAACGGCCGCCCGGAGCGCCGACGGGCGTCACCGCACAGGCGGGCAGCGCCACCAGCGTCCACGTCATGTGGAACCGGGTCGCCCCCGCCGGTTCCGAGGTGACCGGCTACGAGGTGTACCGGGGAGACACCAAGGTCAAGGAAGTGCCCGCTGCCACGCACATGGTGGACGTGTCCAGGCTGCGGCCCGCCACCACCTACGTCTTCACGGTGCGGGCCCGGGACGCGGACGGACGGCTCGGTCCGCCCAGCCGGGAGGTGCGGGCCACGACCCCCGCGGCGGCGCGGGCCGACACGCGGCCGCCCACCGCTCCGGGGGCCCTGGAAGGACGGGCGGCGGGCAGCCGGGCGGCCCAGCTCTCCTGGTCCGCGGCGCGGGACGACCGCGGTGTGGTGTCGTACGACCTCTACCAGGGGCGTACGAAGATCCACAGTGTGGGCGGGAACCAGACGGCCGCCGTGGTGACGGGGCTGCGCCCGGGCACCCGGTACTCCTTCACCGTCCGCGCGCGGGACGCCGCGGACAACCTCTCGCCGCCCGGCCGCGTCGTCCGCCTCACCACCGCCGACGGCGCGGACGGCGGTGCCACGGCCACCGCGCCCGCCGACTTCCGCGCGACGACCCGGAGCTCGGGCGGGGCGTACTACATCGTGCTCTCCTGGGTGCCGCCGCGCGTGGACGGGACGGTCACCGAGTATGAGGTCCGGCTGGACGGACGGCCCGTCACCTCGTTGGTGTACGGCGGCGAGGCGCCGCGCGACCGGGCGACGTACCGCTTCTACGCGGGCGAGGAGGCGGGGGTCACGCACCGGGTGCGGATCAGGCCGCTGCTGCCGGACGGCACCTGGGGCGCCTTCTCGGCCGAGCGCACGGTGACGACGGGCGCCGCCGGCTGACCCCGGCACATCCTCGCTGAGCCGCCCGGAGGACGTCGTCACCTGCCCGGATGCGACCGGGGTGCGCCCCGGCCGGGCTGCCCGTTGGCTGGCGTCGTGGCGGCACGGGCGCTCCCCGACCTCGGCGGCGCAAGGGATGTACCGCCGGCCGTGCCGCCGGAAGGCAGTCCACATGAGCATCTCGAAACCTCTGCTCCGTCTCGGACCGGCCGTGGCAGCCGCCGCCGCGCTCGCCCTGCTGCCGGCCGGACCGGCTGCCGCGGACGGGATCTCCGTCAGCACCACCGGGAACACGGTCTCGGTGAGCACCTCCGCGTGCAGCCAGATCAACGGCCACTGGGGCACCGCCTCGCTGCTCGGCAGCGGTCAGGCGAACTTCTCGCAGGGCCGCCAGGTGGCGCTGTCCGGAACGTCCGCGGGGCAGTCCGCGGCCTGGTCGAACGTCGGCGCGGGCACGTACACGGTGATCGTGGTGTGCTCCAACGGCAGCACCGCGGGCACCCAGTCCGTGGTCGTGTCCCCGTCGTCCAGCCCCTCGGTCTCCCCCACGGCGTCGCCGTCCCGCGGTGTGATGGGGGGTGTCGGCGGCGCCTCGGAGGACTACGGCACGGTCACCGCGGTGGCGGGCGGCGCGCTGGTCGGCGCCGGCGTCCTCGGCACCGTCTGGTACCTGCGCCGGCGCAACGCCTCCCGCCCGCGCCACCTGTAGACCCGGCACCGGCCGCCGTCACGTCCGATGCGCTCCGGTCGGGCGGCCGGCGTCGCCCCTCCCCGCGCCCCCCAGGGGCGCGGGGAACTGCGTGACCAGCCCTCACCCACCCGCGCGCAGGCGTCTAATCCCGCCGTTCCGGCACATCCGGGAGCCCGGCGAACTCCGCGAGGGCGTGGTCGAGCCACCGGGTCCAGAAGGTCTCCAGGTCGATGCCGGCCCGCAGCACCAGATGGCGCAGCCGGTCCTCCGGCTCGTCCCTGCCGGGCGGGAAGTCACGCCGCTCGATCTCCTGGTAGGTCTCCAACTGCCGTGCGTGCAGCTCCCGGTGGCGGCGCAGGTCCGCCTCCAGGCCCGCCGTCCCGACCACCGCGGCGGCGCGCAGCCGCAGCAGCAGCGCGTCGCGGTGCGGCTTGGGGTCCTGGGACGCGGCGGTCCAGCGGGCCAGTTCCTCCCGGCCCGCCGGCAGCACCTCGTACGCCTTCTTCTGCCCGCGCGCGGGCTGCTCGGAGGGGAGGGCCCGGATCAGGCCCTCGGCCTCCAGTTTTCCCAGCTCGCGGTAGATCTGCTGATGCGTCGCGGACCAGAAGTAGCCGATCGACCGGTCGAAGCGGCGGGTCAGCTCCAGCCCCGACGACGGCTTCTCGAGCAGGGCGGTGAGGATCGCGTGCGGGAGTGACATGCGCTCATCCTAGGGACGGGCCGCGCCCTCCCTAGAGGGCCGCCGCGAGCTCGGTGCCCTGCTTGACGGCGCGCTTGGCGTCCAGTTCGGCGGCCACGTCGGCGCCGCCGATGAGGTGGGCGGGCCGTCCGGCGGCGACCAGTTCCTCGAAGAGGTCCCGGCGCGGTTCCTGGCCGGTGCACAGCACGACGGTGTCGACCTCGAGGACGGTGCTCTCGTCGCCGACGGTGATGTGCACCCCGGCGTCGTCGATCCGGTCGTAGCGCACGCCGGGGACCATGGTGACGCCGCGGTGGCGCAGTTCGGTGCGGTGGATCCAGCCGGTGGTCCTGCCGAGTCCCGCGCCGACCTTGGAGGTCTTGCGCTGGAGCAGGTGGACGGTGCGCGGCGGGGCGGGCCGCTCGGGGACGGCGAGGCCGCCGGGCGCGCGGTACCCGAGGTCGACGCCCCACCGGCGGAAGTACGTCTCGGGGTCCTCGTGGGCCTTGTCGCCGCCGTCGGTGAGGAACGCGGCGACGTCGAATCCGATGCCGCCCGCCCCGAGGACCGCGACCCGGTCGCCGACGGGCGCGCCGTCGCGGAGCACGTCGAGGTAGCCGAGGACGCTCGGGTGGCCGACGCCCGGGATGTCGGGGACGCGGGGGGTGACGCCGGTGGCGACGACGACCTCGTCGTAGCCGGTGACGTCGTCGGCGGTGACGCGCGTGTCGAGGCGGACGTCGACGGCGAGGTCGGTGAGGCGGGTGCGGAAGTAGCGCAGCGTCTCGTCGAACTCCTGCTTGCCGGGGACCTTGCGGGCGACGTTGAGCTGCCCGCCGATCTCGCTCGCGGCGTCGAACAGGGTGACGTCGTGGCCGCGTTCGGCGGCGGAGACCGCGCAGGCGAGGCCGGCCGGTCCGGCGCCGACGACGGCGACGCGCTTGCGGCGGCGGGTCGGGGAGAGGACCAGCTCGGTCTCGTGACAGGCGCGCGGGTTGACCAGGCAGGAGGTGATCCGGCCGCTGAAGGTGTGGTCGAGGCAGGCCTGGTTGCAGCCGATGCAGGTGTTGATCGCCTCGGGGCGGCCGTCGGCGGCCTTGGCGACGAAGTCGGGGTCGGCGAGCATCGGGCGGGCCATGGACACCATGTCCGCGGTGCCGTCGGCGAGCAGTCGCTCGGCGAGTTCGGGGGTGTTGATGCGGTTGGTGGTGACGAGCGGGACGGACACCTCGCCCATGAGCCGCTTGGTGACCCAGGTGTAGGCGCCGCGCGGGACGGAGGTGGCGATGGTGGGGATGCGCGCCTCGTGCCAGCCGATGCCGGTGTTGATGATCGTGGCGCCGGCCGCCTCGACGGCCCGGGCGAGGGTGATCACCTCGTCCAGGGTGGAGCCGCCGGGCACCAGGTCGAGCATGGAGAGCCGGTAGATCAGGATGAAGTCGTCGCCGACCGCCTCGCGGACGCGGCGGACGATCTCGACCGGGAAGCGCATCCGGTTCTCGTAGGAGCCGCCCCAGCGGTCGGTGCGGTGGTTGGTCTGCCGGGCGGTGAACTCGTTGACGAGGTAGCCCTCGGAGCCCATGATCTCGACGCCGTCGTAGCCGGCCTGCCGGGCGAGGCGGGCGGCGCGCACGTAGTCGTCGATGGTCCGTTCGACCTCGGCGTCGGTCAGCTCGCGGGGCGGGAAGGGGCTGATGGGCGCCTGGAGGGGGCTGGGCGCGACCAGGTCCTGGTGGTAGGCGTAGCGGCCGAAGTGCAGGATCTGCAGGGCGATGCGGCCGCCCTCGCGGTGGACGGCCGCGGTGACGGTCCGGTGCTGCTCGGCCTCCTCGTCGGTGGTGAGCTTGGCGCCGCCCTCGTAGGGGCGTCCCTCGTCGTTGGGGGCGATGCCGCCGGTGACGATGAGGCCCACTCCCCCGCGGGCGCGCGCGGCGTAGAACTCGGCCATGCGGGAGAAGCCGCCCTCGGCCTCCTCGAGACCGACGTGCATGGAACCCATGAGGACCCGGTTGGGCAGCGTGGTGAAGCCCAGGTCCAGGGGGGTCAGCAGGTGGGGGTAACGGCTCATCTGGCCCTCCGTGCGCGGTGTGGTGCCTGTAGTTGTAGGGCACGCGCACCGGCTTATGCAACTAGTTGCACAATGGGGGTGACGGAGGGCACAGTCCTCCGGCCGGGCTCACCTGCTCTCGAGGCGGACGTGCAGTTCGCGCTCCTGGTCGCCCGAGGCCCCGCTCAGCTCGCTCACGCGGAACAGGTCGTCCAGCGTGGTGCGGAACCGGTCGATCGCCCAGTAGCCGCCATATACGTCGGCCTCGACCGAGGAGGACAGCCGCGCGGGGCGGGCCCGCCCTTCGCGCGCGTCGGCGACGTCGAACGTGCCGAGCCACACCGTGGGCCGGGTCGCGTGCAGTTCCTCGGGGATGTCGTCGGAGCACCGGTCCGACGAGAAGCACGCGCACAGCGTGTCGAAGACGATCCGGGCGTCGTCCTTGCCGCATCCGCTGATCTCGACCGACACGGACTCCGGGTGCGTGGGCTCGTTGACCATCGTGATCACTCCTTCCGTGGCCGCACCACCGTCCCCCCGCCCTCCTTCAGCAAAGCACCGGACGCCGGAACGCACTACCCGCGCCCCCCGCACGCCCCTTCCGCGATGACGCGGCCGCGGACACCGGCCAGGATGGGATGAGAGCAGGAACCGGACGACAGGAGCGGCGGAAAATCGCCCTCGCGCGCGGTACAACAAAGGGACGGCGGCGCGGCGACGGCGTGCCGCGGACTCGGCGAAGGCGGGGCGTGGGATGAGCGCAGCGTGGTCACTCCCGGCCGGCGGGGACGGTCCGGTGCGCCCCAGCGGGCTGCTCGACGTCCTGCGCGTGGCCTCGGTCGTCCTGGACGCCGAGGGACGGATCGTGTTGTGGAGCCCCCAGGCGGAGGAGCTGTTCGGCTACTCCGCGCGGGAGGCGCTGGGCCGGTACGCCGCCCGGATCATGGTGCACGAGGAACACCTCGACCTGGTGAAGAAGCTGTTCTCCGAGGTCATGCGCACCGGACGGAGCTGGGCGGGCGCCTTCCCGATCCGGCGCAAGGACGGCGGGACCCGGCTGGTGGAGTTCCGCAACATGCGGCTGCTGGACGACCGGGGGCAGGTGTACGCCCTCGGTCTCGCGGTCGACCAGTCGACGGTGCGGCGGCTGGAGCGGGACGTGGCACTGTCCACCCGGATCGTCGCCCAGGCCCCCATCGGGCTGGCCGTCCTGGACTCCCGTCTGCGGTACGTGTCGGTGAACCCGGCGCTGGAGCGGATGAACGGCCTGCCGGCCGACGAGCACCTGGGCCGCACGATGCGCGAGGTGCTCCCGCTGGTGGACGCGGCTTCGGTCGAGCAGGCCGCCGAGGAGGTGCTGCGGACCGGGCGTCCGCTGGTCGACCGGTCGATGACCGGTCGCACCCCCGCCGACCCGGACAGGGAGCACGCCTGGGCGGTGTCCCTGTACCGGCTGGAGAACGTGCTCGGCACCGTGCTGGGCGTGGCCGTGTCGGTGGTGGACATCACCGACCAGCGGCGGGCGAACGCCGAGGCGGAGACGGCGCGCCGCCGGATCGCGCTGATCGCCGACGCCTCCGCGCGGATCGGCACCACGCTGGACCTGGACCGCACGGCCGGCGAACTGGCGGACGTGGCCGTGCCGGAACTGGCCGACGCGGCCGCGGTGGACCTGCTGGACTCGGTCGCGCGGGGCCGGCGCAGCGTCCTCGGCCCGGCCGAGCCGGCGCTGATGCGGGCGCTGGCGGTGCGCTGGATCGACACGTCCGACGTGCTGCCGGCCGCCGACCCGCCGGGCCGGGTGACCCGGTACGCGCCGGACCGGCTGATCACGGAGTGCGTGCGCACCGGGCTGCCGGTGATGGTGGCGCAGGTGAAGGACGAGGACCTGCTGCGGATCGCCCGCTCCCCCGAGGCCGCCGAGATACTGGCCCGGGCGGGCGTCCATTCGTACCTGGCCGTGCCGCTGATCGCGCGCGGGGAGGTGCTGGGGGCGATCGACCTGATCCGCACCCGCAACCCCCGGCCGTTCGACGAGGACGACCTGCTGCTGGCGCGGGAGCTGGCCTCGCGGGCGGCCGTGCAGATCGACAACGCCCGCTGGTACCAGAACGCCCGCGACACCGCGCTCACGCTCCAGCGCAGCCTGCTGCCCAGCCATCCGTCCGTGACGGGCGGGCTGGAGGTCGCCTCCCGCTACCAGCCGGCGGGCGCCACCAGCGAGGTCGGCGGCGACTGGTTCGACGTGATCCCGCTGGACGACGACCGTACGGCGCTCGTCGTGGGCGACGTGATGGGCAGCGGCATCCCGGCCGCCGCCACCATGGGCCGGCTGCGCACCGCGACCCACACCCTGGCGTCCCTCGGACTCGACCCGGCGGTGCTGCTCGCACACCTGAACAGGATCACCGTGGAGCTGGACGAGGCCATCGCCACCTGCGTCTACGCCGTTCACGATCCGCGCGAGCGGCGCTGCGTCATCGCCAACGCGGGCCATCTGCCCCCGGTCCGCATCCGCGCCGGCCGCACGCCCGAGCTGCTCGACCTGCCCACCGGGGTGCCGCTGGGCGTGGGGGGCGTCGCCTTCTCGACGACCACGGTCGACCTGGAGCCCGGCGACCGCCTGGTCCTCTACACCGACGGCCTGGTCGAAACCCGCCGCGACCCCCTGGACGCCCGCCTCGACCGCCTCCTCGACCTCCTCGACACCCCGGCCGACTCCCTGGACGAGGTCTGCGAACTCCTCCTGCGCACCCTGCACGAGCCGGACAACTTCGACGACGTGGCCCTGTTGATCGCACGGGTCACGGCGCCGGCGGACTGAGGGCGCGGGGCGCCTCCGGGACGTGCCCCGCGCGGGGTCGTCCACGACGGGATCCCGGCCCGCGCCGGACAGCGGACGCCGTGACCACCCACCGGGCCGGCCGCCGAGGGCCGGCCGGGCGGCGTCGGGCGACCCCGGCGCGCCGCGGGCATGGGCCGCGGTCCGGGACCCGCCCGTCCCCAGGGGGACGGAGGCCGTGCCGCCGTGACAGGGTGATCCCGGCGGGCGCCCCGGCCCGTGCGGTGATCGGACGCCTGCCGGGCGGCCCGCGAGCACACCGGGTCCGCGCACGCCGCGCTCGCGCACGAGGGCGGGCGCCTCACCGGCAGCCCTGGCGTGCCGGGCGCGTGCACGCGGCCGAGGTCTGCCTTCCGGGGACCGTTCCACGGGACGCCTGTGCGCTCCCGGCGGCGGCCCGGGCCACGCGGCCGGCCGCCGCCCGTGACCGCGCGCCGGGGCAGCACCGCGCCCCTCACGGCCGTGTGCCGATCACCACCTGGGCGTGGCGGTCCTCGCAGACGGCGAGGCGAGGGCCGAGGCCCGCCCGGGAGAACGTGGTGAGGGCCGTCGAGGCCTGGCGGGGGCTCGTCTCGATCAGGAGGGAGCCGCCGGGGGCGAGCCAGACGGAGGCCTCCGCGGCGACCCGGCGGAGGACGTCGAGGCCGTCCGCGCCGCCGTCGAGGGCGACGCGCGGCTCGTGGTCGCGGGCCTCCGCCGGGAGCAGGGCGATCTCGTCGCTGGGCACGTACGGGACGTTGGCGGCGAGGATGTCCACCCGGCCCCGCAGCCGCGCGGGCAGCGCGTCGAACAGGTCGCCCTGGTGGACCCGCCCGCCGAGGACCCCGACGTTGCGGCGGGCGCAGCGCACGGCGGCCGGGTCGATGTCGGCGGCGTGCAGCTCCACGGCGCCGAGCGCGGCCGCCAGAGCCGCGCCGACCGCGCCCGAGCCGCAGCACAGGTCCACGACCACGGACGCGTCCGGCACCCGGGCGAGCGCCTGTTCGACGAGGAACTCGGTGCGTCGGCGCGGCACGAACACGCCCGGCTCCACGACGATCCGCCGGCCTCCGAACTCGGCCCAGCCGACGACGAGTTCGAGGGGAAGTCCGGCGGCGCGGCGCGCGACCATCGCGTCGACGGCACGCGGGTCGCCCCCGGCCGTGGCGAGGATCATGTCGGCCTCGTCCTCGGCGAAGACGCAGCCCGCCGCGCGCAGCGTGGCCGCGACCGCGTCACGGGACGGGAGGGCGGGAGAAGAGGGGGAACGGTCGGAACGGTGCGGCAAGAGCCCGGCCTTTCGGGAGCCGAAGGACGCTCTCGGGGTCACCCGCTCCGGGTCGACCGTGTCGCTGCGAGGCGAGAGCACCCGACCTGACAAGCGGTGATGGGTCCCACCTCCTCAACGGTCGGCCGGGTCGGTCCGCGGCCGGACGGCCACCCTACCCGACGGTCTCCCGTCGTTACGGCGCCTTCGAGAACCCCGGCCGGCACCCGGCTCACCCGTCCACGGCCTCCTCGGACAGCGCACCCGGGTCACCGAGGGCAGGCGCGCCGCCTCCGGGAGCGGCTCGCGGACCGGCCGGAGGAGGATCTGCGCCGGTTCGCCGGTCACCTGGTCCGTCACGACGCCCGGTCCGCCGGGGGCACGGGGCGACGACGGGCCGCCCCCTGGCGTGCGCGGGCGGCACACCGCGTACCGTGGAGCGCGGAACACTTGAGCACCACCTGCAACGGAAACGCCGATCACGTGAACATCACCCGAGGCTTCACCGGCCGTCCACGCGCGCACGACCCCGGGCTGCCGCCCGGCCAGTACGACGCACGGGACGAGTGGCCCGTCCTGTCCGCCGAGGTCACCCCCGACCTGGCGCCCGAGGACTGGACCTTCCGGATCGACGGCCTGGTGGCCGAGCCCCGCACCTGGGACTGGGAGCAGGCCCACGCGCTGCCCGCCGACGCCTACGAGGGCGACATCCACTGTGTGACGGGCTGGTCGAAGTTCGGGGTGCGGTTCGGCGGTGTCTCCCTGGACGCCTTCCTGGACCAGGTCCGGCCGCTGCCGTCGGCCACGCACGTCGTGGCGTACGCGCACACCGGCTACACCACGAACCTCCCCCTCGCCGACGTGACCGGCGGGCGCGCCTGGATCGCCTGGGAGTACGGCGGTGAGCCGCTGCCCGCCGAGCACGGCGGCCCGGCGCGGCTGATCGTGCCGCACCTGTACTTCTGGAAGAGCGCCAAGTGGATCGCCGGGCTGCGGCTGCTGGACCATGACGAGCCGGGCTTCTGGGAGGGCAACGGCTACCACGCGCGGGGCAACCCGTGGGAGGAGCAGCGGTACTCCGGTGACTGAGCAGCTGACGCAGCCGGGAGCACCGGTCACGCGCTTCGCCGTGCCCGGGCGCATCGGTGTGAGCCGGCAGGCCGCGTCGGTGTGGCGGACGGCCACGCTGACGGAGATCCGCCGGGAGACGCCCCGCGTGTCCACCTTCCGGTTCGCGGTGCCCGGCTGGCCGGGGCATCTGCCCGGCCAGCACCTGATGGTGCGGCTGACCGCCGGCGACGGGTACACGGCCCAGCGCCACTACTCGATCGCCTCGGCGCCGGACGACTCCGGGCACGTCGAGCTGACGCTGGACCATGTGCGGGACGGGGAGGTCTCCGGCTGGTTCCACACGGTGGCCCGGCCCGGCGACCGGATCGAGATGCGCGGCCCGCTCAGCGGCTTCTTCGCCTGGCCGGGCGACCGGCCCGCGCTGCTGCTGGGCGCCGGCTCGGGCGTCGTCCCGCTGATGTCGATGGTGCGGCACCACCGTGCCCGGAACCTGACGCTGCCGCTGCGGCTGCTGGTGTCGGCGCGCGGCCCCGAGGACCTGATCTACGCGGACGAGTACGGCCCGGAGACGACCCCCGTGTTCACCCGGACCGCCCCGGAGGGCACGGCCGTCGGACGTATGACCGCCGCACATGTGGCGCCGCTCCTGGTCGAGCAGCCTCCCGGTGGGTGGGAGGCCTACGTGTGCGGTTCCAACTCCTTCGCCGAACACGCCTCCAGGCTGCTGGTGGCCGCGGGTCAGCCCGTGGAGCGCATCCGGATCGAGCGCTTCGGCTGACCCGGCCCGACCCGCACGCCTGACCTGTGGAGGGTGTCGTTTCGCGCGCCCGCCGCGGGGGCACCCGGCCCGGACTTGTTCCGCGCGTGCCGTGAGACGCGTCCCGGAGCCGCTGGGTCCGCCGCCCCGCCCGGCCTGTCACCCCCTCGGCTGCGGGGAGACGGCGAGGGGAGGCGAGAGATGCGAACGCGGGTGCTGTCCCGGCGGCGGCGCGGCCCGCTGTGCCGCCGGTCGGACGTCGTCGAGGCGTGGACGGCGGTGGCCGTGACCGTGCTGCTGTGCCTGACGGTTCCGCCGGCGGGGCTGCTGACCACCCGGTGGGCGTACGGGGACGCGCGGGCGGCCGCCGACGAGCAGCGCGCCGAACGGCACCGGGTGCGCGCCGAGGTCCTGGAGCGCCCTTCGACGGCGCCTCCCCCGGCCGGGTCGGAGCGGCGGCACGCCTCCCGGGCGACCGTCCGCTGGACGGATCCGGACGAGGGCACGCGGACGACCGTGGCGCGGGTGCCGGCCCATGTCCGCCCCGGCGAGCCGGTGCACGTCTGGCTGGACTCCCGGGGGCGCGAGGTGCTGCCGCCGGTCGACGACGCGTCGGTGTGGCAGTACGGCGTCGGCATGGGCACCCTGGCCGCCGGCGGCACGGCGGCCGTGCTGCTGCTCACGCACCGCGCGGTGCGGCGGGTGGCGCTGCGGCGCCGGCTCGAGGAGTGGGAACGGGACTGGGCCCGCACCGGACCGCAGTGGACCCGCCGGGGCGTCTGACACCCGCCGGGCACCCTTTGGGGGCAACCGCTTTCCACGAGGCCCACCTGGGCTTTCTCCCCAGCACTCTGGCGACGGGCCGCATGATCCACGTAACGTGATCCCGCTGCGCACGGTCCCTTCACGAAGGCGGTTCCCCATGTCCCTGTTCGACCTCTCCCCCGACAAGCTGCGCGCGTACCGCAGTGCGTCCGCGGAGCCCGAGGACTTCGACGCGTTCTGGTCCGGCACGCTCGACGAGGCGCGCCGGCACGACCTGGACGCGCGGTTCGAGCCGGTCGACACGGGACTGACGACCGTGGAGGTCCTCGACGTGACGTTCGCCGGGTTCGGCGGCCACCCGGTGAAGGGCTGGCTGACCCTGCCCGCCGGCGCCGACGCGCCGCTGCCGCTGGTCGTGGAGTTCGTCGGGTACGGCGGCGGCCGCGGGCTGCCGCACGAGCACCTGCTGTGGGCGTCCACGGGCCGGGCGCACTTCGTGATGGACACCCGCGGCCAGGGCAGCGCGTGGGGCGGGGGCGGCGGCACGGCGGACCCGGTGGGCGCCGGCCCGGCGTTCCCCGGCTTCATGACGCGCGGCATCGACGCGCCCGAGAACTACTACTACCGGCGGGTGTTCACGGACGCGGTGCGCGCGGTGGAGGCGGCGCGGTCGCACCCGCTCACCGACGCCGGCCGCACCGTGGCGGTGGGCGCGAGCCAGGGCGGCGGCATCACGCTCGCCGTGGGCGGTCTGGTGCCGGACCTGGCGGGCGTCGCGCCGGACGTGCCGTTCCTGTGCGACTTCCCGCGCGCCACGACGCTCACCGACCGCAACCCGTACCGGGAGATCGGCAACTACCTCAAGACCCACCGCGGCCGGGCGGCGGACGTCCGGCGCACGCTGTCCTACTTCGACGGCGTGCACTTCGCCGCCCGCGGCACCGCGCCCGCCCTGTTCTCGGCGGCGCTGGAGGACCAGACCTGCCCGCCCTCCACGGTGTTCGCCGCCTTCAACGCGTGGGCGCACGAGGACAAGGCGATCGAGGTGTACGACTTCAACGACCACGAAGGCGGCGGCCCTTACCAGGAGGCGGTGAAACTGCGCTGGATGCGGGACCGCGCCTGACGCACCGCACGGTCCCCGCCGGACTGCCGGACCTGGGGAGACACGCCGGAGGCTCCGGCGGGCCGGTCAGCCCTCTCCCCGCTCGGCCACGATCAGCCGCACCCGAGGGCTCCCGTCCCGTCGGCGGCCGAACTCGGGGAGGGCGAGGAACTCCACGCGGAACCCGGCGCGCTCCAGCTCGCGCCACAGGCCGCCGAAGCGCACGGCGCGGTAGTACATGACGAACGGCGGACGCCAGACGGCGTTGCGCACCCGCATGACGGTGTCGAACCCGAGCAGCATCGCGTGGGCGAGGGAGCCGGGCCGGGGCGGTGCGACGACCGGGAGGACGAACCGGCCGCCGGGCCGGAGCACCTTGTGCACCTGCGCGAACAGGCCCGGCAGTTCGCGCGGCAGGAAGTGGCCGAGCGCCCCGAAGCTGACCACGAGGTCGAACTCCGGCCCGAACGGCAGGGCCCGCGCGTCCGCCCGCACCCAGGAGACGCCGGGCCCCTCGGGCCGCGTGCGCGAGCGGGCGACCTCCAGCATCCCGGCGCTGAAGTCCACGCCGGTGACGCCGTCCCGGCACACCTGCCGCAGCACGTCCACGCCCGCGCCGGTGCCGCAGCACAGGTCGAGCCCGGCGCCGTAGGGGCCGGACTCCAGCAGTGCGGCGGCCGTGGCGTCCAGCACGGAGTCGGGGGTGCGGAAGGGGGTGTGGTCGAACTTCGGGGCGAGGAGGTCGTAGCCGCGCTCCACGGACGACAGTGCCTGGACGGCGAGTTCGCTCAGTCGGGGGCCTTCGGGGCTGAACATCCGCCCAGCCTAGAGCCGGTCCGCCGGGGCCGTCCCGGAGTCGCGCCGGGACGGCCCCGTACGGGAGGCGCGCCCCGGGCCGCGCCTCGGGGTCCGCGCACCGCCGACGGACCGCCGCAAGCCGGGCAGGGCATCCGGGTACTCGCGAGCGGCTCGCGGCCGGGGCAGCACGGTGTTCGGGACACCCCTTCCTACGTTTGCGGTATGACTATCGGATTTGCTTCGCGGGCTGCCGTGTCGGGGTGCGCGCTCTGCGCTGCGGGTCTGCTCGCGCTCGCGCCCGCCGCGGCGACCACCGGTCCCCGCGTCGATCCCGGACCGCGGACGACGGACGCCCCCGCGTCCCTGTTGTACCGGCCCGGCACGCACGTCCGTCCGCGTGCGGGGGCGCCCGAGGTCCCGGACCTGTCCGCCCGCTCCTGGCTGGTCGCAGACGCGGACACCGGCGAGGTGCTCGCGGCGCACGACGCGCACCGCAGACTGCCGCCCGCCAGCACCCTCAAGACGCTGTTCGCGCTGACCGTGATGCCGGTCCTGCCGTCCGGCATCCGGCACCGCGTCCGCCCGGAGGAACTGGAGGGCATCGGCCCGGGGAGCAGTCTCGTCGGGGTCGCCGAGAACCGGACGTACCGCGTCTCCGACCTGTGGAACGGCGTCTTCCTCAACTCCGGCAACGACGCCGTGCGCGTGCTGGCGGCCCTCAGCGGCGGCTGGCGGGCCACGGCCGAACGGATGGAGGAGAAGGCGTGGGCCCTGGGCGCCCGCGACACCCGGGTGAAGTCGCCCGACGGGTACGACGTGCCGGGCCAGGTGTCGTCGGCGTTCGACCTGGCCGTGTTCGGCCGTGCGGGGCTGCGCAGCCCCGAGTTCGCGGAGTACTGCGCGCGGGCGGAGGCGACCTTCCCGGCCCGCGACGGCGGCAGCTATCCGATCGCCAACACCAACCGGCTGCTCACCGGGGCGGACGGGGTCGCCCCGTACCGGGGGCTGATCGGGGTGAAGAACGGCTACACCAGCCACGCGGGGAACACCCTGGTCGCGGCCGCACGGCGCGACGGGCGGACCCTGGTGGCGACGGTGATGAGCCCTCGCCCGGACGACGGGCACGCGGTGTACGAGGAGGCCCGCTCGCTCCTCGACTGGGGCTTCGAGGCGGCGGGGAGGGTGCGTCCGGTGGGCTCCTTGGACGCCCTGCGGAGCGGCCCGCCCGGCGGCCCGGAGGCGGACTCCGTGGCCGTGTCCACGTCCCGCCGGGACGACACCGACGACCGCCCGGTGTGGTGGACGGTCACCGGGGCCGGGCTGCTGGGCGGAGCGGGCGTGGCGGTGTACCTGCGGCTGAGGTGGGGGCCGGTGCCGAGGGGCTGAGCGCCGGCGAGCGGCCGCCCCGTCCCGCACGCCTGAGGTTCCAAGGGTCCCGTGCCACAGGCCTGACCGCCGGGGGCGGCCGTCCCGTCCCGCACGCCTCGGGCGTGCAAGGGGCGGCGCCGTGGACCCGCCCACCGACGGGCAGCCACCCGGTTCCGCACGCCTCACGCGTGGAACGGCCCGGTGCCGGGGGCCGGCCTGCCGGGTCACACCTCGTTCAGACGCACACGGGTTCCGCCGTCGCGTCCAGCGCGCTCACCGGACGGATGCCTCCGACCGGGCGGCCTCCGCCGAGTACCGTCTCGCCCGCGAACGCGGTGAGCCGGGCGGGGTCCACGCCCGCACGGGCCAGGGCCGCCGCGGTGACCGGGACGCGGGCCCGGCCGGCGCCGTCGGCGATCTTCACCGCGACGGCCCGTCCGTCGGGCAGCGCGGCCACCTGGACACCCTCGAAGCCGTCCTTGGCGAGCAGTCCGGGCACCGCGCGCATCAGCGCGGCCACGTCCCGGCCGGTGCCGGACGCCATTTCGGCGTGCGTGCGCATCGCGTCGGCGACCCGGCCCTCGGGTGTGCCGGGCAGGGCGCCGGCGACACGGGCCGCGGCGCGGGCGAGGCCCTCCAGGGACACCGCGAACAGGGGCGCGCCGCAGCCGTCGACGGTGACCGTGGCGACGCGCCGCCCGGTGAGGTCCTCGACGGCCTCGGCGACGGCCTGCTGGAGAGGATGGGCCGGGTCGAGGTAGTCGTCGAGGGACCAGCCGTTCAGCTTCGCCGTGTACAGCATGGCGGCGTGCTTGCCGGAGCAGTTCTGGGCGAGCCGGGAGGGGCCGCGGCCCGCGCGCACCCAGGTGTCCCGGACGGCGGGGTCGAAGGGCAGGTCGGGGACGTTGCGCAGGTGGTCCTCGGTGAGTCCGGCGTGTTCGAGGATGCGCCGGGCGCCGTCGAGGTGGCGTTCCTCGCCGGAGTGGCTGGCCGCCGCCAGGGACAGCAGTCCGCCGTCGAGCGGGAGGCCGGCGCGGACCATGGCCACCGCCTGGACGGGCTTGAGCGCGGAGCGCGGGTAGAAGGCCGCCTCGGGGTCGCCGAGACGGAATGCGACGCGGCCGTCGGTGTCGAGGACGACGACGGAGCCGTAGTGGACCCCTTCGACGACTCCGCCGCGTATCAGGTGGGCGACGGGGGCGTGGCGGGGTGCGCGGACCGGGGGTGCGTCCGCGGGGAGACTGCTGTGCATCACACTGCCTGCGGGTTGTCGGGGCGGGCCGGCGCGGGGGTGGTGCGCGGGCCCGGTGTGCGCGCGGAGCGCACGATGTCGGTGAGGGTGGTCTCGACACGGTCGAGGTGGTGGGTCATGGCCCGGACGGCGTCCTGTTCGGAGCCGCGGGCCAGGGCTTCGACGACGGCCCGGTGCTCACGGTCGGAGTGGGCGCGGCGGCCGCCGAGCTCGTTGAGGAAGGCGGACTGGCGGGCCAGGGCGTCCCGGATCTCCTCGATGACCCGCCGGAACACCGGGTTCTGGGCGGCCTCGGCCACGGTGAGGTGGAAGAGGGTGTCCATGGCCGCCCAGGCGCTGGGGTCGGTCTCCCGCTCCATCCGCTCCAGCAGGCTCCGCAGCCGGTCGAGGTCCTCGGGGCCGCGGCGGCGGGCCGCGTAGCCGGCGACCGGGATCTCCACGTGCCGGCGCACCTCCATGAGGTGTCCGGCCGTGTAGTCGCCGAAGGTGGGGTCCTGCACGGCGTCGGCGACCACGAAGGTGCCCCTGCCGGTGCGGGACACGGTCAGGCCCATGGTCTGCAGCGCCCGCAGCGCCTCGCGCAGCACCGGGCGGGACACCTGGAGGCCGCGGCACAGCTCGGCCTCGGAGGGGAGCTTGTCGCCGATGGCGTATTCGCCGCGCTCGATGGCGTCGCGGAGGTGGGCGAGCACCGCCTCCGTCGCGCTGACGCGCCGTGGTGCCGCACCACCTGTCTGGCTGTCTGACAGGTTCACGGGACGATCGTGCGGGCCGGCCGCACGCACTGTCAAGCGAGGGCGGTGCCGGGGTGGTGCCGGCCACACCCCCGCCCTGGGGGTGACACCCCTCTTTCCCAGGGGGCGACCGTCCTTCCGCATGCGGGTGCCAGCGCCCTTCTTCGTACCGTGGACCACACCCATACTCCAACGCATGGCCCATTCGACGGTACTGACCGGCAACCATTCCCCGGGTGAGGGAGAACAGCGGACGGAACACCAGGGGAACGGACGGAAAAGGGAGCGGGAGAAAAGCCCCGGGAGAGGGAGTGATTTCTCCGAGCTGTCCCGGCGCATGGCGGAGGCGGGACTGCTCCGCCGCCGTCCGCTGTATTACACGGTGCGTTTCACCGCCGTCGGTCTGGCGCTCGCCGGAAGTGTCGCCGCGTTCCTGGTCCTGGGCGACAGCTGGGGGCAGCTGTGCGTCGCCGCCGTGCTGGCGGTGGTGTTCGGGCAGCTCGGGCTGGCCGCGCACGACCTGGCGCACCGCCAGGTGTTCTCCCGCCGGCGCCCCAGCGAGATCGGCGGCCTGGTGGCGGCCGACGTGCTGCTCGGCATGAGCTACGGCTGGTGGATGAACAAGCACACGCGCCACCACGCGCATCCCAATCACGAGAACAAGGACCCGGACGTCGCGCCCGACATCATCGTGTGGTCACGCCGTCAGGCTCGGCAGGCCAAGGGTCCGGCCCGGTTCATCGGGAAACACCAGGCGGTCCTCTTCTTCCCGCTGCTGACCCTCGAGGGCCTGAATCTGAGTTTCAGCAGTTTCAAGGCACTGCGGAGTCCGTCGATGAAACGGCCCGTGCTGGAGGGCACGCTGCTGGTCGCGCATTTCGCCGTGTATTTCGGCGGTCTGTTCACGGTTCTCTCCCCCGGCAAGGCGCTCGCGTTCGTCGCCGTCCACCAGGGGCTGTTCGGCCTCTACCTCGGTTCCGTGTTCGCGCCGAACCACAAGGGCATGCCGATGATCGAGGAGGGGACCGAGCCGGACTTCCTGCGCCGCCAGGTGCTGACCTCCCGCAACGTCGACGGCGGTGCGCTGACCGACGTGTTCATGGGCGGCCTCAACTACCAGATCGAGCACCACCTCTTCCCCAGCATGCCGACACCGGCGCTCGCGAGGGCTCAGGTCATCACCGAGCGGTACTGCGCCGAGCTGGGCATCCCGTACTGCCGGTCGGGCCTGCTGGACTCGCACCGCACGGCGCTGCGCCATCTGCGACAGGTGGGCGAGCCCCTGCGCACGGCCGGTCGCTGACCGCCACGGCACCCGCGCCTTCGGGTCCTACGTCCACATCGCCCCGGCCAGCGTCGCCCCCGCGAAGGCGGCGCCCAGGCCGGCCGCCGTACTCACCGCGACGTTGGCCACCGCGTGACCGCGGGCGCCGTTCTCCAGCAGACGGAGCGTCTCGTGGGAGAAGGTCGAATAGGTCGTGAGGGCGCCGCACAGGCCGGTCCCGAGCAGCAGCTGCGCGCCGGGGCCCGCGGCTCCCGCGGCCGCCGCCCCGGCGAGCAGGCCGAGGATCAGGCTGCCGGCGACGTTGACGGTGAACGTCCCCCACGGGAACGCCGAGCCGTGCCGGGACTGCACCGCCCGGTCGGTGAGACAGCGCAGGGACGCCCCGGCCATCCCGCCGAGCAGCACGTACAGCCAGTTCACCGGGCGCCTCCGCCCGCCGGCCGCTCCAGCAGGGCGCGGCGGGTGGCCGCGGTGGCCGCCCACACGGCGGCGAGGGCCGTCAGCGGGGTGACGGCGAGGTGGAGCAAGGCGGCCGTGGGGCGGCCGTCCTCGAACAGCCCGCGGATGTCCACCGCGTAGGCGGAGAAGGTGGTGAAGCCGCCGAGGACGCCGGTGCCGAGGAACGGACGGACCAGGGGGTGGGCGGTGCGCCACTCGGTGGCGGCCACCATGAGGACGCCCATCAGGGCGCAGCCGACAGCGTTCACCCACAGGATCGTCCAGGGGAATCCGCCCGCGGGGGTGGGCCACCACAGGGTGGCCGCGTACCGGGCCGTCGCTCCCGCTCCCCCGCCCACCGCGACCGTCGCGACGACGGGCGCCTGGGCGCGGAGCACGGAGCGGGGCCGGGCTCTCTCGGGGTCCGGGGCTGTCACCGTCGTACGTCTCCCACTCGCTCGCGAGGTCAGCGTAACGGCCGGACGTCCTCCGTCCCCCGCCGGGCCCGGCCCGCCTACCAGCCCTTCTCGAACAGCCGCGTCACCTCGGCGAGGCGGATCTCGTCACGGCGGTAGCGGGGGCCGCCGTCGTCGCCGGCGGGGCGGAGCAGGCCGAGGGAGGCGAGCAGCCGGAGGTGGGTGAGGGCCGCGGGGCGGGACACGCCCAGGCGAGCGGCGACGTCGTCCGCGGTGAGGCCGCGTCCGGCGGTGCCGGGTTCTCCCAGCCACGCGAGGATGCGCAGTCGTGTCCCGTCGGCGGGAGTCCTCAGCATGTCGTCCACCTCCCCGCCGGGCTTCCTCGTCTCCGGCGCCCTCCCACTGTGCCCCGCCCGGGGCCCGCGTGTCCCGCGCTGCGCGTACCTTGTCTCGACCCAACACCCGTACCGCGCACAGGGGTTGAACGTCAAAGCGGCGGCCGGGCGCCGTACCCCCGGTCACCGCGCGGACGCCCCTCGCCCCGGAGCACGCCGCCGTCGACCGCGTTGACGCCGCGGCCGGCGGCTTCGACGCCGGCCCTGCGGCCGGCACAGTGACCCCCGCCCCGACCACCGTCCGGCAGCCCGGGTGATCCTGTCCGCGGAGCCGGCGAAGCGGGCGTCGGCCTGACACCGCCGCCCGTTCATTGAAATTCGAACAAATGTTACCGTTCCTGTATGGCAGGGACGACCGACGAGGTACGGCTCGAGGAACGGTGGCGTGACATCCTCGCCGTGCACGCGCGCACCCTGGGTGAGATAGACCGCGCGCTGCATCCCTACGGTCTCGGCGCCTCCGACTTCGAGGTGCTCGACCTCCTCGCGTCCACCGCTTCCCCGCGCGGTGAGCAGTGCCGGGTGCAGAACCTGGTCGGCCGGGTGCATCTGAGCCAGAGCGCCCTGTCACGGCTGATCGCCCGCCTCGAACGGCACGGCCTGGTCGAGCGGAGCACCTGCCCGACGGACCGGCGCGGTGTCTATGTACAGCTGACCGCGCGCGGCCGCGAGCTGCACGCCGAGACGCTCCCGGTGCAGCGCGCCGCCCTGGCCCGCGCGCTCGGGGACTGAACCCGGCGGACGCATCGACCTCGAGGGTGCTCGAGGGGGCAGGCTGCCGCCGCGGACACCGACGAGAGGCTACGACGGGTGCGGGCCCCGGCCGACCGCGCCGGGTCACCGGCGGGTCTCCGCCGCGGGGGCCCGCGGGCGGTGTGGACCTGGGGCGCCCCTGCGCGCTCACCGGACGACGGGGCCCCGGTCTCACCCGCGGTCCGCGCGGGGTCCGGCCCCGGCCGGCCCGAGCAGGCCGGGGCTGCCGTACCGCGCCCGCTACGGGCGGGCCAGCAGGGTGCGGACGCCCTCGGAGGTGAGGGTGAGGCGGTGGTCGGAGCTGCCGTCGATGGTGAGGGACAGGTCGTCGGCCGGCCACTGCGCGGCGAGCGCGCCGAGCGGGACCAGACGGTAGCGGGACACGAACGGGAGCAGCCCGGCCATCTCCAGTTCGGAGGTGAACACGGGCACCACCTGCGTGCCGCCCGGCTGCTCCAGCACGGGCAGCGCGACGGCGCCGGGGTCGGCGGCCTCCTCGTCGCCCGTGTCGTCGGGGACCGGGATCAGCACGTCGCTGTTGGCCAGGGCGTCCAGCGCGGCCGTGTCCTCGGTGTTCTCCGACAGTGCGTCCAGGGCCCGCTGCGCGGGCGTGGGGGCGTTGTTCTCGTGCGCGGGTGTTTCCATGACGAATTCCCTGGTAGCGGCGGTTGTCGGCCCGCCCGGGACACACTTCGGCTCCGGGCACAGTGAGGGACGCGTACCCGTTCGCATGTCGCGCAACCCTGCGGTCGACGACCGTCCCGGGCGGCCCCGCACGGCTCCGCCGTTCCTCCGGGACAGCCCCCCTCCGACCCCTCCGAGCGGCATGGCTATCATATGAGCACCCTCTAGCTCGAAAGATGATGCTGTGACTGTCAACGAAGACTCGTTCACCAACTGGAAGCACCGCGAGGAGATCGCGGAGTCGATGATCCCGATCATCGGGAGGCTGCACCGGGAGCGGGACGTCACCGTCCTGCTGCACAGCCGCTCCCTGGTGAACAAGTCGGTGGTCAGCATCCTCAAGACGCACCGCTTCGCCCGGCAGATCGCCGGCGAGGAGCTCTCCGTCACCGAGACCCTGCCGTTCCTCCAGGCGCTCACCGCGCTGGACCTCGGACCGTCCCAGATCGACATCGGCCTGCTGGCGGAGGCCTACCGCGCGGACGACCAGGGCAAGTCCGTCGCCGAGTTCACCGCCGAGGCCGTCGCCGGCGCGACCGGCGCGAACAAGATCGACCGCCGTGAGCCGCGCGACGTCGTCCTCTACGGCTTCGGCCGCATCGGCCGGCTCCTCGCCCGCCTGCTGATCGAGAAGGCCGGCTCCGGCAACGGCCTGCGGCTGCGCGCGATCGTCGTCCGCCGGGGCGGCGAGCAGGACATCGTCAAGCGCGCCTCGCTGCTGCGCCGCGACTCCGTGCACGGCCAGTTCCAGGGCACGATCACCGTCGACGAGGCGAACAGCACGATCGTCGCCAACGGCAACGCGATCAAGGTGATCTACGCGAACGACCCGGCCGAGCTCGACTACACCGCGTACGGCGTCAGGAACGCCATCCTGATCGACAACACCGGCAAGTGGCGCGACCGGGAGGGCCTGTCGCAGCACCTGCGGCCCGGTGTCGACAAGGTGGTGCTGACCGCGCCCGGCAAGGGCGACGTGCCGAACATCGTGCACGGCGTCAACCACGACACCCTCAAGCCGGACGAGCGGATCCTGTCCTGCGCGTCCTGCACCACCAACGCGATCGTGCCGCCGTTGAAGGCGATGGCGGACGAGTACGGAGTGCTCCGCGGCCACGTGGAGACCGTCCACTCGTTCACCAACGACCAGAACCTGCTGGACAACTACCACAAGTCCGAGCGCCGCGGCCGGTCCGCGCCGCTCAACATGGTGATCACCGAGACCGGTGCCGCGTCGGCCGTCGCCAAGGCGCTGCCCGACCTGAAGGCCCCCATCACCGGCAGCTCCATCCGCGTGCCGGTGCCGGACGTGTCGATCGCCATCCTCAACCTCCAGCTGGGCCGCGCGGCCGACCGCGAGGAGGTCCTCGACTACCTGCGCAACGTGTCGCTGACCTCCCCGCTGAAGCGCCAGATCGACTTCATCAGCGCGCCGGACGCGGTCTCCAGCGACTTCGTCGGCTCGCGGCACGCCTCGATCGTCGACGCCGGCGCCCTGAAGGTCGACGGCGACAACGCGATCCTCTACCTCTGGTACGACAACGAGTTCGGCTACTCCTGCCAGGTCGTCCGCGTCGTCCAGTACGTGTCCGGCGTGGAGTACCCGACGTACCCGGCCCCCGCGGCCTGAGTCACGCGCGACGGCGGGGCGGGGCCGGCGAGTCGTCCGGCCCCGCCCCGGTCCGCCCGGCCGCCCGGCGGTGAGGGCCAGATCCGCGACGATCACCCCGCCGCGCTCCCCCGAGGCCGGAGCGCGGCCCCGACGGCGTGGACGCGCGGGTGTTCCGCATCCTGGACCACACTCGTGCGGACGTCGGAGGGCGCTCCGGCGTTTCGGGCGGCACCCGGCCACGTCGGAGCGCGGCCGCCGGGGCGGTGTCCGCGGCGGGTGACCCGCACCGCCCCGGCGTCCGCGGCCGGTCAGGTGCGGGACAGCAGGGCGGTGATCGCGTCCCGCAGGGTGCGGGCCGGGTCCGCGGCCCGCCCCTCGTGGCGCCAGGCGACGAAGCCGTCGGGCCGCACCAGCACCGCGCCGTCCGGCGTGACACCGTGGGCCCCGGCCCAGTCGGCGCCCGGCTCGGGCACCAGGTCGGCGCCCTCACCGACGCCGTACGCGTCCAGCGGCACCGGGAGCGCGGCCGCCACCTCGGCCGCGGCGGCGAGCCACGGGCTGTGCGGGGACGCGAGCAGCACGAGCGAGCGCTCGTAGAGGTCGAGCGTGGAGACGCGGGCGCCGGAGCGGTCCAGCCACAGGTGCGGTGCGCGGCTGCCGGGCTCGCCGGTCAGCGCGAGGGTCTCGGGCACCACCGGGGCCGCCGGGTCGGCGCCCAGCACCGCGCCGCTCGGGTAGCGGTAGCCGAGGGCCACGTTGAGGATGCCGCCCTTGCGCTTGACGAGCGCCGCGGCGTCGCCGTCGGGCGTGTAGCCGGGGTGGCTGTGCTCCGCCGAGCGGGACGAGGCGCGGGCGCTGGTCGCCTCGGCGACGGGCCGGCGCTCACGGTCGTAGGTGGCGAGCAGTCCGGGCCCGGCCCACCCGCCCAGTACGGCGGCCAGCTTCCAGGCGAGGTTGTGCGCGTCCTGGATGCCGGTGTTGGAGCCGAACGCCCCGGTGGGCGACATCTCGTGCGCCGAGTCGCCGGCCAGGAACACCCGCCCGTCCGCGTACCGTTCGGCGACCCGCTCCGCGGCGTGCCAGGCGGCCCGGCCGGTGATGGCCACGTCCAGGTCGGGCACGCCCACCGCCCGCCGGATGTGCGCGGCGCACCGCTCGTCGGTGAAATCCTCGAGGGTCTCACCGTGTTCGGGGTGCCAGGGGGCGTGGAACACCCAGTGCTCGCGGTTGTCCACCGGCAGCAGCGCCCCGTCGGCCTCCGGGTTGGTCAGGTAGCAGACGATGAACCGCCGGTCCCCGACGACGCCGGCGAGGTCACGGGAGGTGAAGGTGAGACTCACGTTGTGGAACAGGTCGCCCGGGCCGTTCCGCCCGATGCCCAGCGCCTCGCGGACGGGGCTGCGCGGGCCGTCGGCGGCGACGAGGTAGTCCGCCCGGATCCTGGTGTGCTCGCCGGTCTCCCGGCTCTTGACCAGCACCGTCACACCCTCGGCGTCCTGGTCGAAGGAGAGCATCTCCGTCCCGAAGCGCAGGTCCCCGCCGAGCTCCCGGGCTCCCTCGAGGAGCACCGGTTCCAGGTCGTTCTGGCTGCACAGGCACCACCCGCTGGGGCTGAAGCGGGCGAGCCCGCCCCCGGGGTCGATCTCCTGGAGCAGCCACTCGCCCTCGTCACCCGCCAGGCTCGGGGTCTGCCAGATGCCGTGGTTCTCCGCCAGGACCGACGCGGCCCGGCGGATGCCCTGCTCGACCCCGGCCGCCCGGAACAGCTCCATGGTCCGTACGTTGTTCCCCCGCCCGCGCGGGTGGATCGACGTGTCCGCGTGACGTTCGACGAGCGTGTGCGGCACGCCGAGGCGTCCCAGGAACAGGGACATCGACAGGCCCACCAGGGAACCACCGACGATGAGGACCGGCGTGCGGTGGTCCGCCCGGCCGGTCGTGTCCGATCGATTCATTGAAACGCCTCCAGCGTCGCCCTCGACGGGCTGTGGGATGGGACGCACCTTTCATGCCCGGTGCGGGACGGTTCGCGTCCCGGCGGCACCCGGATGGCACGCGGTTCACCCACCTGCCCCGTGTCGCTCGCGCGCACCGGAAAGTCGCGTCAACGATCAACGCATGACGATCCCGGCCCTCCAGCGGGCACGGTGGTCGTTCCCGACCTTCCGACGAAGAGGAGAGGTGCGCCGGATGACCATGTCGGCACGCGTGTCGCAGTCGGCGTTCGACGGCTCGAGGCTGCGGGTGATCCTGTTGCTCGACCTGTACGAGGGGGCCCAGGAGCAGTTCCTCGACGCGTACGAGCACATGCGCAACAAGGTCGCGTCCGTCCCCGGTCACATCAGTGACCAACTGTGCCAGTCGATCGAGAACCCCTCGCAGTGGCTCATCACCAGCGAGTGGGAGAGCGCCCTGCCGTTCCTCAAGTGGGTGAACAGCGAGGAGCACATCGCGATCGTCCGGCCGATGCACAGCTGTGTCCGGGACACCCGGTCGATGCGCTACAGCGTCCTCCGCGAGACCCACCCGGAACAGCCGCTCACCGCCGAGGCCGCACAGGCGAGCCTGCAGAAGGCAGCTCGCGTGGGCACCGGGATCACCCGCCACGCCCTCACCTTCACCGTGAAGCCGGGATCCGAGTCCAAGGTCGTGGACATCCTGGCCAATTACGACGCGCCCGAGACGCGCATCAACGGCATCACGCGCCTGCACCGCACCTCCCTCTTCATGCACGGCAACCGCGTCGTGCGGGCCGTGGAGGTGGAGGGCGACCTGCTGGCCACCCTGTGCCACGTGGCCAGCCAGCCCGAGGTCCAGGCGGTGGAGGAGGCCATCAACCCCCATCTGGAGCAGGACCGGGACCTGACCGACTCCGACTCCGCGCGGATCTTCTTCACCCGGGCGGCGCTCCCGGCCATGCAGCACGTGACGGCCGGCCGCCCGGAACCCGCCGGCCTGCAACGGCACATGCTGTACTACCCGGCCGTGACGGACCGCGGCCTGGAGCTGGCCCGGTTCCTCGCCCACCAGGACGAGGCCGCGGCGAGCGACCCGGACAGCCCGGTGTACGCGAGCACCGTCTTCCAGCGCGACGACGTCGTGGTCCGCATGATCGACTTCACCGGCGAGCTCGATCTCGACCCCGCCGCCGCCCTCGGCGTCAAGGGCCCGGGCAAGGCTGCCGAGCTGGAGCGTCTCCTGGACGGCGCCGCGATCGGCGTCGAGGGCTCCCTGGACTCGGAGCGCACCCTGCACCGGCTCCTGGCGCACGCCGACATGCTGCCCGTCACCGACCGCATCTCCGCGGATTCCTGACGACCCACCGCGGTGACGTCCGCGGCCGCGGACGTCCGGACGTCACCGGAACACCCGGAGGTAACAACCATGTCCAAGCAGCATCCACGCATCGTGGACCTGAGCGAGACGGAACCCAACCGCCGGCGCGGGGGTGACCTGAGGACCCTGCTCACCCCGGCCACCGTGGGCTCCACGAGCGGCTTCATGGGGCTGGCCGTCATCAAGCCCGGCGAGCGGATCGCCGAGCACTACCACCCCTACTCCGAGGAGTTCGTGTACGTCGTCACCGGCTCGCTCGAGGTGGACCTGGACGGCGAGCCGTTCGCGCTCCGCGCCGAGCAGGGGCTGATGATCCCGATCGACATGCGGCACCGGTTCCGCAACGTCGGCGACGAGGAGGCCCGCATGGTGTTCCACCTGGGTCCCCTCGCACCCCACCCGAGCCTCGGGCACGTCGACACGGAGGAGACCGAAGGCGCGCTGTCCGGGCCGCAGTTGACGGTGGGCGGGCCGGAGGCGGGCCGTCCGGCCGAGCCGAGCGAGGCCATAAAGTGACCCGGCGAGTGGCCGTCACCGGCATCGGTGTGGTCGCTCCCGGCGGCATCGGAACGACGGCGTTCTGGGACCTGCTGGCGGCCGGCCGCACCGCGACCCGCGGCATCACCCTGTTCGACCCGGCGGGTCTGCGCTCGCGCATCGCCGCCGAGTGCGACTTCGACCCGTTCGAGCACGGCCTGGACGCGGACCTGTGCCAGCACTCCGACCGCTACATCCAGTTCGCCGTGGTCGCGGCCCGGGAGGCGGTCCGGCAGTCCGGGCTGGACACCGGGGCCACGGACCCGTGGCGCACCGCGGTGTCGCTGGGCAGCGCGGTCGGCGGCACCACCCGGCTGGAACACGACTACGTGCTGGTCAGCGAGAGCGGCCGGCGCTGGGACGTGGACCACACCAAGGCGGAGCCGAAGCTGCACCGGGCGTTCTCGCCGAGCACCCTCGCCTCCACGGTGGCCGAGCAGTTCGGCGCCCGGGGCCCGGTGCAGACGGTCTCCACCGGCTGCACCTCCGGACTCGACGCGGTCGGCTACGCCTTCCACACCGTCGCCGAGGGGCGGGCCGACGTCTGCATCGCGGGGGCGTCGGACTCGCCGATCTCCCCGATCACGATGGCCTGCTTCGACGCCATCAAGGCGACGTCGCCCAACAACGACGACGCCGAGCACGCGTCGCGGCCGTTCGACGCCCGCCGCGACGGGTTCGTGATGGGCGAGGGCGCGGCGGTGCTGGTGCTGGAGGAGTACGAGCACGCGCGGGCCCGCGGCGCGGACATCCTCTGCGAGATCAGCGGCTACGCCACCTACGGCAACGCCTACCACATGACCGGCCTGACCAGTGAGGGCCTGGAGATGGCCCGCGCCATCGACAGCACCCTCGACCAGGCCCGTATCGATCCCACCCGGATCGACTACGTCAACGCGCACGGTTCCGGCACCCGGCAGAACGACCGGCACGAGACGGCCGCGGTGAAGCGGTCGCTGGGCGCGCACGCGTACGAGACGCCCATGAGCTCCATCAAGTCGATGGTGGGGCACTCGCTCGGCGCGATCGGCGCGATCGAGGTGGTCGCCTGCGTGCTCGCGCTGCAGCACCAGGCCGTGCCGCCGACGGCGAACTACGAGACCCCCGACCCGGAGTGCGACCTGGACTACGTGCCGCGCACCGCCCGCCCGCGGAAGCTGGAGCACGTGCTCTCCGTCGGCAGCGGGTTCGGCGGTTTCCAGTCCGCGGTGCTGCTGTCCGGGACGGGCGGGAGGAAACGATGAGCAAGCGGCGTTCCGGGCGTGCGGCCGTCACCGGCATCGGTGTGGTCGCGCCCAACGGACTGCGGACCGACGCGTACTGGAAGTCGGTGCGCGAAGGCCTCGGCGTACTGGACCTGATCACCCGCGAGGGCTGCGAGCACCTGCCGCTGCGGGTGGCGGGCGAGGTGCGGTCCTTCGACCCGGCGGCCCTCATCGAGGACCGCTTCCTGGTGCAGACCGACCGGTTCAGTCATTTCGCGATGGCCGCGGCGGCGCTCGCCCTCGACGACGCGGGCCTGGGCGGCGAGCCCTCCGACCCGTACTCGGTCGGCGTGGTCACCGCGGCCGGCTCCGGCGGCGGCGAGTTCGGCCAGCGCGAACTGCAGAAGCTGTGGGGCCAGGGCTCCAGGTTCGTCGGCCCGTACCAGTCCATCGCGTGGTTCTACGCGGCGAGCACCGGGCAGATCTCCATCCGCGGCGGCCTGAAGGGGCCGTGCGGGGTGGTGGCGAGTGACGAGGCGGGCGGTCTGGACTCCCTCGCGCACGCGGCCCGTGCGGTGCGGCGCGGCACCGACGTGATGGTGGTGGGGGCGGCGGAGGCGCCGCTGGCCCCGTACTCGATGGTGTGCCAGCTCGGCTACCCCGAGCTCAGCACCCTCGACGACCCCGGCCGCGCCTACCGCCCGTTCACCGAGAAGGCGTGCGGGTTCGTGCCCGCCGAGGGCGGTGCCCTGCTCGTCGTCGAGGACGAGGAGCGGGCCCGTGAGCGCGGGGTGCCCGTGCGGGGTGTCGTGGCCGGTCACGCGGCCACGTTCACCGGGGCGTCCCGCTGGGCGGAGTCCCGTGAGGGCCTCGCCCACGCCATCACCGGCGCCCTCGACGACGCGGGCGTCGCACCGGAGGAGATCGACGTCGTGTTCGCCGACGCCCTGGGCGTGCCCGAGGCGGACCGCGCGGAGGCGCTGGCGATCGCCGACGCCCTCGGCGCGCACGGCGCCCGGGTGCCGGTGACGGCGCCCAAGACCGGATTCGGCCGCGCCCACTGCGCCGCGCCGGTGCTGGACACGGTGGCGGCGCTGCTGGCCATGGAGCACGGTCAGGTGCCGCCCACGCCCAACGTGTTCGACATCTGCCACGACCTCGATCTGGTGACGTCGCACGCTCGCCCCGCCGAGCTGCGCACCGCCCTCGTCCTCAGCCGGGGACTGATGGGCTCCAACGCGGCGCTGGTCGTGCGCCGCGGTGACGATTCCGCCCGGTGATCCGGGCGGGGAAGGAGCGGTCACCCATGATCACCACCGAAGTGACCTTCGACGAACTGGCCGCGCTGATGAAGCAGGCGGCCGGCATCACCGTCGCCCCCGAGGAACTCGAGGACGCCGCGGAGTCCCCCTTCGACTCCTTCGGTCTCGACTCGCTCGGTCTGCTCGGCATCGTCGGCGAGCTGGAGAACCGGTACGGCGCCTCCCTGCCGCCCGACTCCGAGCGCTGCAGGACGCCCCGCGAGTTCCTGGACCTCGTCAACAGCACCCTCACGGCTGGAGCCTGAAAGTGGCAGGACACACCGAGAACAGCATCACCATCGACGCTCCCTTCGACCTCGTCTGGGAGATGACCAACGACCTGGAGAACTGGCCGCGGCTGTTCAGCGAGTACGCGTCGGTGGACATCCTCTCCCGGGAGGGCGCCACGACGACGTTCCGGCTGACCATGCACCCGGACGAGAACGGCAAGGTGTGGAGCTGGGTGTCGGAGCGCACCCCGGACCGCGAGAAGCGGAGGGTGCGCGCCCGCCGCGTCGAGACCGGCCCGTTCGCCCACATGGACATCCTGTGGGAGTACGAGGAGGTGCCGGGCGGCATCGAGATGCGCTGGACGCAGGACTTCGCGATGAAGCCCGACGCGCCGGTGGACGACGCCTGGATGACGGACAACATCAACCGCAACTCCCGCACCCAGATGGCGCTCATCCGGGACAAGATCGAGCAGGCCGCCCGCGAGACCGAGACCGAGACCGCGTCCGTCGCGTCCTCGCGCTGAGCACCGGTCCCGCCGGGGACCCGGAAGGAATCCCATGCACCACGCCCTGATCGTCGCCCGGATGAAGCCCGGCTCGGCGCCGGACATCGCCGACGTGTTCGCCGCGTCGGACCGGGGTGAGCTGCCTCACCTGGTCGGCGTCAGCCGGCGCAGCCTCTTCCGGTTCGGGGACGACGTGTACCTGCACCTCATCGAGTCGGAGCAGGACCCGGCGCCCGCCATCGCGAAGGTGGCCTCGCACCCCGAGTTCCGCCGCATCAGCCAGGAGCTGGAGGCGTACGTCAGCCCGTACGACCCGGCGACGTGGCGCGGCCCGAAGGACGCCATGGCACAGTGCTTCTACCGCTGGGAGCGCGGCGCCGGCTCCTGAGCCGCCGCACACACGAAGGCCCGAGGCCGCCGGTTCCGCGTCAGTCGCGGGACCGGCGGCCTCGGGGTGTGCGGGGGTCCCGGGATCAGCCGGGAACGGTGCATTCGAAGGCGTGCAGGTAGGCGTTGACCGGGCGGATCTCGCCGATGACCAGGCCCGCCCCGGTGAGCCGGTCCACCATGCTCCGCCGGGTGTGCTTGGCGCCCCCGACGTTCAGGAGCAGCAGCAGGTCCATGGCGGTGGTGAAGCGCATGGACGGGGTGTCGTCGACGAGGTTCTCGATCACCACGACCCGGGCGGCGGGGCGCGCCGACCGGCGGATGGCGGCCAGCACCCGGCGGGTGCTGTCGTCGTCCCACTCCAGGACGTTCTTGATGATGTACACGTCCGCTTCGACGGGCACCTCCTCGCGGCAGTCCCCGGCCACGACGCGGGCCCGGGCGGCGAGCGCCCCGCCGTCCCACAGCCGGGGGTCGGCGTTCTCGACGACTCCGGGCAGGTCGAGCAGGGTGCCGTGCAGGTGGGGGTGCTTCTCCAGGAGGCTGGCCAGGACGTGGCCCTGGCCGCCGCCGATGTCCGCCACGGAGGCGGCGTCGCCCAGATCCAGGAGCTTGGCCACGTCCCGCGCGGACTGCTCGCTGGAGGTGGTCATGGCCCGGTTGAAGACGTGGGCGGACTCGGGCGCCGACTCGTTGAGGTAGGTGAAGAACTCCCGGCCGTACACGTCCTCGAAGACGTTGCCGCCGGTGCGCACCGCCTCGTCGAGCCGGGGCCACACGTTCCAGGTCCAGGGCTCGGTGCACCACAGGGCGATGTAGCGCAGGCTGTGCGGGTCGTCCTCGCGCAGCAGCCGGGACATGTCGGTGTGCTCGAAGGTGCCGTCGGGGTTCTCGGCGAAGACGCCCTGGCACGACAGCGCGCGCAGCAGCCGCCGCAGGGTGTGCGGCTGGGTCTTCACCGCCGCCGCCAGGTCGTCGGCGGTCATGGGGTCGTCGTCCAGCGCGTCGGGCACGCCCAGACGGACGGCGGCGCGTACGGCGGCCGCGCAGGCCGCCCCGAACACGAGCTCCCTCAGCCGCATGGGCGGTGGGGGAGCCGGATCAACGGTGGTCATCCGTTGCCTCGCTTCTGCTGTGGTGCCGTGGGTGGGGGGAAGGCGGTCGGGTCAGCACATTCCGGCGGGCTCGGAGAGTGTGCAGGTGTTGCGGCTGAAGGTGTTGGTGGTGGCGGTGTCGCGGTTGGCGAGGTCGGCGGGGCTGTTGCCGGTCACCAGGTTGTCGCGGACGTCGTTGCGCTCGCTGGGCATGCCGACGAGGCTCTTGAAGAGCACGATGCCGCCGGAGAGCGGGGAGGCGCCCTTGTTGTTCTCGACCCGGTTGAACGCCACCCGGGTCTCCTCGACGCCGGTGAGAATGATGCCCGAGCCCTGGAGGTGGGGCAGCCGGGGCGTCGCGGCGCAGTACTTGTTGTTGGCGTGGACGTGGTTCCAGGAGACGCTGAGGTGTCCGGCGCGGGGCTTGGACTCGTCGCCGACGACGAACACGGCGGCGCAGTTGCCGGTGGCCTCGTTGTGGTCGACGCTGAGGTTCCGCAGCCGCCGCACGATGACGCCGACCCGGTTCTCCGCCGTCTCGTTGTGGCGGATCACCGTCTTCTTCGCGTCGCGCGCGCCTTCCTCGGTGTCGACGGTGTTCGCCACGAACAGTCCGGCGTCGCCGTTCCCGCGGGTGACGTTGTGGCTGATCACGCTGCGCGTGGAGCGTTCGGCGGCGATGCCCCACTGGCCGTTCTTCTCGGCGGTCACGGACCGCACCTTCAGGTTCTCGGTGCCGGTGGCCCACACGCCGTTCTTCGCGAACCCGCGCACCGTCAGGGACCGTACGGAGACGTCCTTGAGGGGCTTCTTGTCGGTGCCGGTGACGCAGACGCCGTTGCCCGCCTCGGCGCAGGCGGACGTCCCGGGGCTCGCGGGGGGTTCCAGGACGGTGCGGCCGGCGGCGTCGCCGCGCAGGGTGATGCCGGAGCGGGTGATGTCGACGCTCTGCTCGTAGGTGCCGGCGGCGATCAGCACGGTGTCCCCGGACCGGGCCGCGTCCACGGCCTTCTGGATGGACTGCCCGGGCTGCACGCGGTGCACGGTCGCCTGAGGGGTCGAGGGCGCGGCACCGATCCCGGCCGCGACGACGGCGGTGATGCAGGCGGCACACGCGATGTGACGTTTGTTCATGAGGCCGAAGCTATGAGCGGCCCCGGTGGCCCGCCACCGGTGATCACCCAGCCGGACGCGGACTCGCGGGGGTCGTCGCCGCGCCGTGTCCCGTCCGTCCGCGGCACCGGTTCCGCGACCTCCCACCTGACCGCTCGCCCGTTCGACCGGTGGCCGGGCGCCCCACTGCACCATCGGGAACGCGGCCCCGGCGTCGCACCGCCGGCCGCCCGTCAGAGGCGCCGGTGGACCGGCTGTGGCACGCGTCCCGGCGTCCCCGACGATCAGCGAGGTGGGGCTGCGCACGCGTCCTGGGGACCTGCCGGGACGGTGACGGCACGGCGGTCTGACGGCCCGCGTCACGGGGATGCCCGGCCGGGGGCGGGCCGCGCACCGAACCGGGTGGTGGCAGAGGGAGGCCGGGTGAGGACGGGCGGGGTGACGCCGGTGCCACCCCCTCCCGCGGCACACGCACGCGTGTGTCCGTCCCACCGCCGGTGCGCGGGGGCGGAGGCGGCGGCACGGAACGGCCGGGCCCGCCGGGGCGGGCGGCGGACGCCGGTCAGTTGCCGCGCCAGATGTTGTCGAAGGCCGCGGCCTCGATGGTGCGGCGCTGCCGTTCGCCGGCCAGTTCCGTGACCGCCTGGAGCACAGCGGCCAGCACCGCCGTGTGGTCGTCGGCGAGCCCGGCCGGTTCGTCGCCGCCCCGCTCGGTCAGCCCGGCGGCGGCCGCGAGGGCGCCGAGCACGGGGTCGCCCGACGTCCAGCGCTCCCTCGCCGCCCGGACCCCCGACGGGTCGGCTGGCGCGGTGCGCTGCCGCCGCAGCGGGTTGCGGCTCCGCCGCTCGGGCGCGAGCAGCCCTTCCGCCTCCAGTACGGACCGGTAGCGGGCCGCGAGGTCGCGGCCACGGCGCCAGAGCCAGTCCTCCACGGTCTCGCCCGGTCCCCCGTCCGCGGGCCGCTGCGCGGCCTCGGACAGCAGGGGGTCGCCGGCCGGCGCGGGCCCGTCGGGGACCAGGCGGGTGCCGTCGAGGGCGAGGGTTCCGGCGTCGAGGAGGTCGATCAGTTCCGCCCCGGCGAGGGCGAGCGACAGATCGCCCTGCTCCACGACCGCGCCGTCTCGCGGGTCGGCGGCGACGAGGGCCAGGTCACGCGCTGTGGTCATGAGCAACTCCGGTGTGGGCGGAAGGCCGTTGACTCAACGGTCGCACACCCGCACCCGCCCGACGCGCCCCCGTTGCTCCCCGCTGCCGGGACTTCCTCACGCGGCGAGCGTCTCGTCCGCCTGGCGGAGGCCGGCGCGGCCCGCCCGGTACTGCTCGAGCAGGGCGTCGGCGGCACGCAGGGCCTGCTCGGCGGTACGGGAGCCGGTCATCACGCACAGCGTGTAGGTGGCGTCCTCGAGCGCACGGCTGGTGTGGCCGGTGGGCAGCACGTCGTGCTCGATCCGCGCCTGCGCGAACCGGGCCAGCACCGCACGCAGCTCCTTCTCCGCCGGCATGATCATGGTCGCTTCCTCTCCCCTCGTCGAAGGCCGTCCCACAGCGGGGCGCCAGGCTTGCGATTGCCCCGCCCGGAGAGGTCCATGCCTGTCGGTCCGTCAGTGGCGGGTGACAGCATCGGCGCATGACGGGACACACGGCCTTCGACCGGCGGCCCTTCCTGCTGCGGTGGAGCGGTGAGGGGGCGGACTCCCTGCCGCACGACGAGGCGCGGGACCCGGACGACGAGGCGGCGCGGCGGGCGCGGTGGCTGGGTTTCCCGCCCGCGTCGCAGGAGCGGGTCACGGCGATGGAGGAGCGCCTCGGCCGGCGTATGCCTCCGTCGTACCGGGCCTTCCTCCTGGTCACCGACGGCTGGCGGCACGCGGGCGGGTTCGTGTGGCTGCTGGCGGGGACGGCGGACGCGCGCCGGCACGACAACGCGTCGGAGCCGGCGGACATGTACGAGGAGGACCTGGACGAGGACGCCGGCCCGGAGGAGTGGCGGGAGGCGGGCATCTGGCGGCGCGGGCTCCAGCTCGACGTCCGGTCCGACGCCACGTACGTCCTGCTGGACCCGGAGGACGTGGACGAGGACGGCGAGTGGGCCGTGTACACCTGGGCGAGCCGGCGGGCCGACGCACCGAAGCGGTACACGGACTTCGGGTCCTTCATGGAGGCGATGTACCGGGAGTTCCACAGCCTCCGGGCGCACCGCACCGGCCGGGAGCCCGTGTGCGTCAACGACACGACCCGGGAGCTGGACGCCCGGGTGGACAAGGCCCGCCGGGACGCGCTGCGCGGCGACCGGGAGAGGGCGCTGAAGACGCTGGACGAGGCCGGGGAGTACGGCAGACCGCGGGCCAGGGGTCTGGGCGACCAGATACGCCGCCTGCTCGGCCGGACTCACATGGTGTACTTCCCCGACGTGGTGACCGACCCGAGGTACGCTCCCGAACTCCTGCCTCCCCTGGCGGCCGAGCACGCCGCCCACTCCTACCGCGGCGACGCCTCCCTGACCTTCCCCCTGCGGGGCGCGGACGACGCCCTGGTGTCCCAGGCCTTCGCGACCCTGGAGCAGGTGCGCGCCGGCACGTACCGGTACACGGCCCCCGGCCCCTTCGGCGAGGCGGTCGACCGGGCACGCGAGCTGGCCCGCTGGGGCGACACCGACCAGGCATGGCGCACCTTGACGGACGCCCTGCCCCTGTGGCGGCCACTGGGCCCGGACCACCTGGTCCCCCTCGGCTGGGTGGCCGGCCCGGTCCTCGGACCGCTGTTCACCGTGGAACGGGGCCGCGAACTGCTGTCCACGCCCAGGGGCGGACACCCGGGAGAGGCGCCCGCCCCGACGCCCGGCCTCGACCCGCCCGGCCTGGCCTGGCTCGCGGATCCCGGACCGGGAGGCGGACGAGGGCCCTACCGCTTCGTCCTGGTGGAAGGGGTGGAGCCGGAGGAGCTGCCCGCGCGTCTGGGCGACGAGGACGCGGAGGGTGCGGCGCTCGACACCCCCGAGACCCTCCGGGAGGCGCGGCGGCGCCTGCCGCGCGGCCCAAGGGAGTCCTCGTCCTACGACGACAGGCCGGTCATGGCGGTCGGCCGGGCCGGCGCCGGTGGAGCTTCGCCTTCGACGGGGACCCGGCCCCGTTCGCCCCTCGGCGCTTCGTCTCCCCCGCCGCGTCCGCCGCTGCGGGCACCCGCGCGGTGGTGGTGTGGAGCGACCTCGGAGCCCGGCGGGGAGAGTCGTCCTTCCACCTCTCGGTGGCACGCGACGGCACACGGGAGTACGCCTTCACCTGCACGGACGGCGAGATCCGGCGCACCGGTGACATCCCCCGGGCACTGGACCCGGACCGCTTCTTCGCCGTGCCCGGGGCCGGCGCCGCGGTGGAACGGCCGCTGCTGGAAGCCGTGGCCGAGCACTTCGGCGTCCGTCTCCCCCGCCACGTTCTCCTGAACGGCCGTCTGCACACCGTCACCACCCGCTCGTGGATCCGGCCGCCGGGGGACGGCGAGACGTACCTGGTGTGGTCCATGGCGTGAGGACGCCGGTCGCGGGGCCCGCCCCTCGTGACCGGCCGGCGGTCACGAACCCTGGCGGTCCCCGGTGTCCCCGCTCTCCTCGGCCTCGGCGTCCGCGGGGGCCTCGACCCCCTCCAGGGGGTTGCCCGCCGTCGTGCCGCGGCCGGTCTGGTAGCCCTCCTTGGCGCTCCCCTCGCCCGGGATCGTCCGGTCCTGCGCCTGCTGCTCGCCGCCGGAGTGGGCGCCGGGCTCCTCGCCGCTGCGCGCCCGGCCGTAGCGGTCGGTGTCCTGGTCCTGCTGCCCGGTCATGTCCGTTCCTCTCGTCGCGTCGGCGGCCCGCCGGGTTCCCGGTGACGGACAGCGTGAAACGCCCACCGCGGCATGGGGCCGGCGCGGCACCGGAACGGGGTCCTTGGCGTGCCGGTCCCGTGCCGGCCGGCCTGCGCCACGGCGCGTTCCGCCACCCCGGCGGAAATCCACGCATGGTCACCCGGTGTCGCCACCGGCCTGAGCCGGCAGAAGTGATCCAACCGCCCGGCAACGGACAGATCCGCCGGGAACGCTGACTTTGCGCTTTCACGAGACGGCCTGTCCAGTGGCTGATCGGAGGATCGGCCACGGTCCGACCGCCCGCGGGGGAGCCCCGTCGGCTGTTGTCGCCCCCTGTTCTCCGAGCAGGCCCCCCGGTGAGGGCACGGTCGAAGACCATGACGTCCTTGATGCCGCCCGGGAAGTGATCGACCGGCCTCCCGCCGTAACGGCCCCGGCCGATGACGAAGGGCCCCTCGGACACGATCAGGATCCTGTCGCGGACCGCACCCTCCTGGACGCCGTTCACGAAGAGGCGCAGCTCCCCGGCGACGCTGTCGCAGACACCGGTCAGACGGGTCCACGCAGCGGCGGCCGGGGCGGACGTCGACGTGACGCGCAGGTCCGGACGGGCGAAGGCCCAGCGGCCCCCGTCGGAGGAGTACTGGAGGCAGAAGCCGCTGGTTTCCCCGCCGTCCTGGCGGACCGCGGTGACGAAGTGCGGAGGGATCACACCGAGCCGGACCCACGCGCCGACGGTGAAGCTGCCGCGCGCCGTGTCGATCACCACGCTTTGAAGGTCGGCAGGAGGGGCCGCCGCGTGGTGCCCCGACGTACATCCCCACGGTTTGACGGTGTCGGCGTTTCGGCCATTTCCTGTCCGCAGCCGCTCCAGGCCGGACCAGGGACCGGGCGCCTGCGGGGTGGGCTGACGCAGGGAACAGCGGGCTTCCCAGCACGACCGAATGACGTGTGTTCGATATCGCCGCCGTGTCGTTGGACCTCACGACTCAGTCGTAGCGACCGTCCCAGGGGGAACGATGACCTCGGCCATCACGCAGGACCAGCCGCCACAACCACCCGAGGGGGCCGCGCCGGACGACGAACCGCAGGACGCCGGTGTTCGAGAAGAGAAATACCTCTACCGCGACGAGTCGAGGCTCCAGGCCGGTTCCCTGCTGACCTCCCGCACCATGGCGCGCCGCCTGCCCGCACTCGTCCGACGCTCGGTGCGGATGGCCTGGCGCGTGGACCGCGGCGCGACCATCGGTCTGCTGGTGTGCCAGATCGGGACCGGCGTCCTCGCGGCCCTGGGACTCCTGGCCGTCACGGGCACGATCACGGCGCTGATCTCCTCGGGTGACATCACCGAGCGGCTGCGGGACGCCGCCCCGCAGCTGGCCGTGATCGCCGGCGCCACCGGCCTGCGCGCGCTGCTGGGCATCGCCGTCGTCTGGCTGACCGGCCGTCTGCGCCCGGTGCTCGGCCGGGCGGCGGAGCTGACGATGATCGAGGCCACGCTCGGCGCGGAACTGGCCGCCAACAACAAGCCCGGCTACAACGACGCCTACGACATCGCCGACCGCGGCGCCCAGGTCACCCCCGACCTCGTCGAAGAAGCGCAGGACGTGCTCGCGGCGACCGCCACGCTCACGGCCGGCGCCACCGTCCTGACCGTCCTGCACCCCCTGCTCCTTCCCCTTCTCTTCCTCGCGTGCCTGCCGCAGGCCGCCGCGTACGTCCGCTCCGCACGCGTGATCTACCTCGCCGGGCTGGAGACCTCCGGGCGGCGCCGGATGCTGGGCAAGCTGCGCTGGCACATGGCCTATCAGGAGTCGAGTGAGGAGATGCGCGCCTGCCTGGCCGGCCCGTTCCTGATCGGGCGGTACCGGCGGCTGGCCGCCTCGGTCAACGCCGCCGAGCGCAAGGCCGCGAACACCGGTGCCTGGATGGGGCTGGCCGGAGCCGTGGCCGGCGGAGTCGCCTCGGCCGCGGTGTGGGCGGCGCTGCTGTGGCTCCTGGCCTCCGGGCGGATGAGCCTCGCGGCCGGCGGCGGCGCCGTCTTCGCCCTCCAGACCGCCACCGGCTCGGTGCGCGGCATCATCAACGGCGGGGCCCGCCTGGTGCGGACCGGCTGGTACGTGCAGGACTGGCAGAACTTCCTCGACGACGCCCACGGCCAGGCCATGGCCGACTCGCGCGGCACCGCGCCCGTGACCGCGCCCCCGGAGCGCTTCGAGGTCCGCGACGTCACCTACCGCTACGACGGCGCCCCCAAGGCCAGCCTGAGCAACGTTTCCCTGCACGTGCGGCGCGGGGAGATCGTGGCGCTGGTCGGGGAGAACGGCTCCGGCAAGACGACCCTCTCGCGCCTGCTGTGCGGACTGCTGCTGCCCACCGAGGGCGACGTGGCCTGGGACCACGCCTCCACCGCGGACCTGGACCCGTGGGGGTCGTGGGAGCACGTCGCGCTGGTGCCGCAGAAGTTCACCTACCTGCCGCTGACGATGCGCGACAACATCACCTTCGGGCAGGGCGACACCAGCGACGCGGCTCTGCTCGCCGCCTGCGAGGCGTCCGGCGCCGCGGAGATGCTGCCGGGTCTGCGCTCCGGCCTGAACACCCTGCTGACCAGCGAGTGGTTCGGTGGGCAGCAGCTTTCCGGCGGGCAGTGGCAACGCCTTGTCCTCACCCGCGCGTTCCACCGGCAGGCGTCGCTGCTGGTGATGGACGAACCCACGGCCGCCCTCGACGCCCGCGCCGAGCACCGGATCTTCGCCGGCCTGCGCGAACTGGCCAAGGACCGCGCCGTCCTGCTGATCACGCACCGCCTCACCAACGTGGCCGTCGCCGACCGGATCGTGGTGTTGAACGAGGGGCGGATCGTGCAGGAGGGCACCTACGCCCAGCTCACCCAGCAGGCAGGGCTGTTCCGGACCCTGTGGGAGCTGCAGCGCCGGATGAGCGACGACACCCCTGATCACCCGGCCTGAGCCCGGCCGCCGTTCCGCCAGGCCGAGACGGCGGCCCGCTCCCGACGCGTCCTTCGCACCACGTCCCGACTGCCCGACGCACCTCCCCGGAAGGAGTGCCGTGCCTACTTCACCGGCCGCCGAAGCCGGCGACCCGAGCGAGCTTCGCCACCGACTCGTCGAGCAGCTCCGCGCCGGCCACCACATCCGCTCCGCCGCGGTCGAGCGCGCCTTCCGCACCGTGCCCCGCCACGTCTTCGCCCCCGAGGTCCCCTTCCCCGCTGCGTACGCCAGTGACATCGTCGCCACCCGTCACAGCGCGACGGCACCATCACCAGTTCCTTGTCCGCACCCTGGCTGCAGGCCGGCACGCTGGAAGCCGCCCGGATCCAGCCCGGCCACCGCGTCCTGGAGACCGGCTCCGGAGGCTACGACGCTGCCCTCCTGGCCGAACTCGCCGGTTCGGCCGGTCACGTCACCACCCTGGACATCGACACGGCCGTCACGGAGCGGGCCCTCCGCTTCCTGCCCGAGGCCGGACACGGGACCGTGCCGCTGGACATCGACCGCGGCGAGTACCTGCTCCACCTTCGCGACGACTTCCCCGGCCGGATCCGGGAGCCGGGCATGTGGTCCCTGCTGGGCGGTGGGCGGGAGCCCCAGGACACCGCCCTGGAGCACGCCGTCCGGTCCGACTCCGTCCGGTCCACGGCTCGAGACTCCGGCAGTTCCCCGGCGGCGAGCTGGGAGATCCGCATGGCTCTCATGCGATCGACGGTGAGCCTTCGCCCCGGCTCGAAGGTCGAGCCGGGGCGTTCGCTGATGTGAGTGGTTCAGCAGCAGGAGCATCCCGAGCCGCAGCCGCAGCCCATCAGCGTTCCGGGCACCGGCGGCGCGGTGGGGGCGGCCGGCGCGCAGCAGCCCTTCCCCTGCCAGGCGTCGCGGCCCTCCTTGACGGCGATCGCGGCGATGACGAGGGCGGCGATCGGGTCGGCCCAGGACCAGCCGAGCAGCAGGTTGGCCAGCAGGCCGACCAGGAGCACGGCGGAGAGGTAGGTGCACAGCAGGGTCTGCTGGGAGTCGGCGACCGCGGAGGCGGAGCCGAGCTCGCGGCCGGCCTTGCGTTGGGCTGCCGACAGGAAGGGCATGATCGCCAGCGAAAGGGCGGCGAGGACGATGCCGGTAATCGAGTGGCCGGCCTCGCCGGTGCCGGTCAGCGCGCGGGCGGCATCGACGGTGACGTAGGCCGCGAGCGCGAAGAACGACACGGCGATGATCCGCAGAGTGCGCTGCTCGCGTGCTTCGCGGACAGCGGGGTCGCCGGCGGAGAACTGCCAGGCGACCGCTGTGGCGGAGGAGACCTCGATGACGGAGTCGAGTCCGAAGCCGATCAGGGCGGTCGACGAGGCCAGGGTGCCTGCGGTGATCGCGACCACGGCTTCGATGACGTTGTAGGCGATGGTCGCGGCGACGAGCAGGCGTATGCGCCGGGTGAGCGTGTCACGGCGGACCGGGCTGGGGCCGAGGGACAGAGCGGTCATTCAGCAGCAGTCCTTCTCGTCCGCATCCGGGCAAGTCTTGTCCGCCTCGACCGCGACGACAGCTGTCCGCAGGTCGTCGAGCGCGTGGCCGAGGCGTTCGTCGGCGAGTTCGTAGCGTGAGCGTCGGCCGTCGGGGACGGTGACGACCAGGCCGCAGTCGCGCAGGCAGGCCAGGTGGTTCGACAGCCGGGTGCGGGAGATGCCCAGGGCGTCGGCCAGGTCGGCCGGGTAGGCGGGAGTCTGGCGGAGGGCGAGCAGGATGCGGCAGCGGATGGGGTCGGCGAGGGCGCGGCCGAACCGCGCCAGCACCTCGATGTCAGCAGCGAGTGTCGGCACCCCCTGAGAGTACATCGAATCCTGAATTCAGAGAATCCTGGATTATGAGGCCGGTGACCTCCTCTGCGCAGGCGTTGTCCTGCCCGCCGATGCGCTTCCAGGGGTCGGCGGTGTTCTGGTGGACGCCGGGCAGCCGGCTGACCATGACCGCGGGCAGCTCGGAAGCCGGCTCGACGAGTGCAGTGCCGCGGGCCGTGCGAGGCCGGATGCCGAGCGGACGGAGGCGGCGGACAGGCCGGCTGCGGCTGAGGTGCTGGGCCGGTGAGCGGCACAGCCCGGAACGGATGCACCTCATCGCGGGGCTCGGCGGCGTACCTCACCGGCCAGCCCGCAGTCACCGCACTTCGAGCCGTTCGGCGCGCGGTAGTAGAGGCAGCAGCTTCGGCGGCGGAACGCGAGGTCGGGGCCGGTGAGCACTCCGGTGCCCGCCAGGCGTCCGGTGTTGAGCAGCGCGGTCGTGAGGCCGGTGAGCGGCCCGCGTACGGCGGGGCGGAGCGCGAGCAGGGCGTGGGCCGCCCCGGCGAGCGCCGACGCCGAGTTGCCGTCCAGCAGACGCGGGGCGACCTTGACGCGCAGTCCGTCGGCCAGTGCCGACAGGTGTCGTGTCACCTGCTGGTACAGGGCGCGGGCACCGCCGTCGTCGAGCCGGTCGGCGTACCAGCCGGCCGGGCGGGGCACCCGGAGGGCCGGTCCGTCGCCGGCCCGCTGCAGTCCCTCCAGGTCGGGGACGATCCCGTGCAGGACGACGCAGGCCAGGGCCGGTGACCAGAGGCGGGCGGCGTGACCGAGCTGGGCGATGGAGACGGCGACGCGCGGTTCCGGAGTGCGGTGGCGGCGTGCGACGGCTTCGGCGAGGTCGGTGAAACCCGCCGCGTAGGAACGGGCGATCGGATGCCAGCCGTCGTCCCGTCCGCCGACCTGCGGGGCGAAGAAGCCGCCGAGGCCGGCCACGTCGTGCAGTGCGGCGGTGACGGACGCGGTTGAGGCACGGGCTTCGTGCACGCTTCCTGTCCTCCCTCCGGCTCTCCGTCCGTACGGTCAGGAGGCCGTACGCCGTCGCGGCGGCGTGATGGCGTACAGGTCGAGGATGTCCGGCCGGGGTGCGACGCCCGGTCCGCCGGCGCGTGCCCAGGCGGCGATGTCCTCGGTCGTGTCCGGGTCGTTGACCAGCCCCGGCCAGACCGGCCGGGCGCCGGCGGCCCGGCCTTCGGCGGAGGGCTGGACGACGACGACGTTGGCGTGTTCGCAGACGTCGAGGCAGCCGGAGACGCGTACCGGTGCCGCGGCACGCAGGCGTTCGGTCCGGGCCGCGTGGTCGACGCCGGTCACCTTGGGGCTGCCGCAGCAGCAGTCGCGGCACACCACGATGCGGCACGGCACGGTGCCGGTGGCCGCTGCGGGCCTCTCGTCGTCCGTCGTCGGTCCGGTCGGCGGTGCGGACATGCGGCGCCGTCCCTCTCTCCGGGGAGATCCGCCCCGGTGGTCCGTCGAGGAGGCGACCGCGTGAGTCTCCTGGCTCCCGGGTCGATGCCCGTCCCGGCCTTCCCACCCGTTGCCGGGCCGTGGCCTGCCGGGACCCGCTCGCCGGTCACAGTGGCGGGACCGCGCCGGATGCACACCGGCTTCCTCGTTCCGCCGTCGCCCTGTCGCCGGCCGTCATCCCATCCCGGGACGCCGTCCGGCCCGCCCGGTACCGGCCGTCAGTCCGTCTCCTGGGCGTGGGGGGCCGTCGCGGGCGGGTGGACCGGACGGTCCCGTCCGCCGTCACGGCCGGACACCGCCACGACGACGAGCCCGACGACGACGGCCGCGACGGCGACCCGTCCCGCCGCCCGTACCCACCAGCCCGGCCGGGCCGAGCGGGCGTGGAGGGCGGAGGCGATGAGCACGGTCGCGGCGAGGGAGAGAACGGGCCAGCCGCGCATCAGATTGACCACCAGGGTGAAACCGACCGCCGACGCGGCGACGGAGTCGGCCCATGCCGGCCCCCTCCTGTCCTCGCGGTGCGCGAAGCGGGCCATCGCGACGAGGCCGACGAGGAAACTGACGAACACGGCGACTGCGCAGAAGAGCACGAGCTCCTGTTCCTCACCCGCCGCGGCCACGATGATGAGCGCCGCCGCGGCCAAGTAGACGACGACGGACCAGTACGGCGTGCGGTGGCGGTTCACCCTGCTCAGGATGGGCGGCAGCACACCGGGGCGCTCGGGGTCCCGGCCAGCGTCTTCAGCAGGCCGGGGCCGGCCTGGAACCCCGAGCTGCCCGCCGCGGAGCAGCAGGAGGGAGCTGGTCAGCTGGAAGGCCCCGTACAGTCAGCCGGAGCCCACCGCGGCGTGCGCGATGTCGGCGATCTGGGTCGGCTCCTCCTCGGGTATGCCGATGTGCAGGCGTACGGCCAGTGCGGTCAGCACCAGGGTCAGGCCGCCCACGATGACCGGTAGCAGCGCCAGCGTGCCGCGTCCGAAACGGCGCCGCTGGGTGTCGTCGAGCCGGCCGAGCTGGGCGATGACCGTGGACGGGGCCTCGACTCCGGTGGCCGGGGCCATGGCGACGGGGAATGCGAGAACGACGGCTGTCGCAGCCGAGCGACCGGGGTCCGTCTCCTGGGGTGCGTGCCCGGTCGTGTGGGGTGAAAAGAGCACCGAGCGTCGAGGGCCACGAGCGCTCACCGGCGTGAGGGACGCTCCGGCGGTCTGTCGGGACATGGTCATGTGGGGGACCTTTCGCGGCGAGCGGCTTTCCCCTGTCCAGAGCAACGCCGTCCAGGGCGGCGAAGGGGCTGCCAGGAGAAGGTCAGAACTGCGTCAGGAAGGCATCAAGGATCCGCTGACGGCGAGGATCAGGTTTTTTACTTTGTTCACTACTCTCTGAACATTCGATACGATCGATGCATGCAGATCCAACTGGGCGCCCTCGTGTCCGAGCCGTGGTTCGTCACCGCTCTCGCGCTGGCCGCCGTGGTCGGCGACGCGCTGCTGCCGTTTCTGCCCAGCGGCAGTCTCGTGATCGCCGCCGCACTGCTCTCCCTGGACCATGGCGGCGCACCGATCGCGCTGGCGATCGCCGTCGCGGTCGCCTCGTTCCTCGGCGATCTCGTCGTCGTCGCGCTCGCCCGTGGTGGCTCTGCCCGAGCGGACGTCTTGCTCGAACGGCACGTGAAACTCGCCTCGGGCGCGGGCCGGCTGAGCCGCCATCTCGCGCGGCGGCTGCCAGCCGCGACGGTGGCGGGGCGATTCGTGCCCGCCGGCCGTACCGTCCTCGGCCTGACGCTGGGCGCCGTGCCGGGGCAGCGTGCCCGCTATCTGCGCTGGTCGGCTGTCGGCGGCCTGGCCTGGGCCTGCTACCTCGTGGTATTAGGCGTGGTGAACGGCCTGTGGTTCGAGACCCGCTGGATCGGCTTCGCGGTGTCGACGGCCGCGGCGATCACCCTCAGCGCCTGCCTGGCCCGCTCGCTGCGCCGCCGGGCCGCCGCCGAAGGGTCGCCGGCTTCCTCATCCCAGGCCGGAGGCCTGGAGGACTCCGCAGGCCGTGTCCGTGTCGATGCAACGGGTGAGGCGCCGCAGATCGTCATTGCCGGTGCGCAGGGTTCCCCGCGCACAGGAGTGCCGTACGCCCTCCTCCACCGTGTGCCACAACAGCGGATTGCCGGTCAGCACGCGCGCGGCGATGTCCACCCGGCCGCCCGCGTCGTCGCACAGGAGCACCCGCGAGGAGACGCCATCGGCCCACTCGGCGGCCACGAGGCGGTCCGTGCGCACCGACGTGCGGCTGAGGATCCCGTGGGCAGCGATCCACCCCTCCCCCACGCTCACCCTCGCTGGAACCAGCACCACCAGCAGCAACGTGCTCAGGCCCGTCCACAGTGCGGCCCGAACCGGGCTGAGCCCGCCCATGCCCGCGTCCGTCACGAACAGCAGCTCGAGCACCAGCGCCGACCATGCCGCGCCGTACCGCAGTTCGCGGGACCAGTGCCGCTCGTGGACCACCCCGGCCCGGGTGCTGCTCCCCGTGGCGTCCGGGGTGGGCCGGGCCTGTACGCGGTGTCGCGACGTACGGCGTTTTGTCCGCCGGCCGCGCTTCACCGCTGTTCACCGCTCCCCGCCGGGACCGCCGTGCCCAGCAGGAAGCCTCCGACGGGTATCTCGGCGTAGGGAGCGAGGCGGAAGGCGCGTACGGGCGTGTCGCTGCCGCCGCCCAGTACGCAGCCAGCCAGGTCCATGGCACCGGCGACGAGCGAGAGAGTCTGGAGCAGGACACCGGTGTTCTTCGGCGTCAGCGCGTAGGAGTGAGCCGCGTACTTCCAGGAGAGTCGCTTGATGCGGGACACCACGGTGAGGTGGACGTCGGGCACGGCTCGCTCTCCGGCGGCGGCGCTCGCCTCGCGCAGCAACTGATCCATGGCGCCGGGGTGATCCGGGAGCTCGGTGAGGGCGTGGCCGAGCGGGTCGTAGTGGTACAGACCCGGATCGAGTCCGTCGCAGCGGCGTACGGCGGCGTACAGCTCGAGTTCGTGGGCGGAGCCCGCGCTCGGGTAGGGCCTGCTGGTGACGGCGTACGGGCGGTCGTCCTCGCTGCGGGCGGACAGCACCGTCCGGACGCGGGCGGCCCGGTGGAGGAAGCTGCCCGATTGCCTGCGCGTCAGCGGTCGGCCGCCGAATGCGCGCCGGGAGCGACGGCCCTCCAGCACTTCGGTGAACGGGCGGTCCTCACGTGCGGTCCGTGCCAGGTCCGGCCCGTGCAGCGGTACCCGGCGCCCCGCCGGGAGGGGCCGGCAGAGCGGCTCCGGCTGTTCGGTGCCGCGGAGCGGGAACACCGGCCCGAACGAACGGTCACGGGGACCAGCCCGGCCGCCGTCGAAAGCCAGCAGTTCGTGGAAGGTCCAGCCCGACGACCGGCGCGCCCTGGCCGCCCGAGAGGTCCCACACCTCCGGTGCGGGGCCGAACGCCCGCAGCAGTCCCCAGTACCTGGGCGACGAGCGGTTCGGTACACAGGGCTCCGGCCTCCGGCAGGAGGCGGGGACAGCTTTCGCCGGGCGCGCCGTCGGGCCAGTTCCCGTACGGCGGCGAAGAGGGCCGTCTCCACGGCGGCGTCCCAGCTCTCGGCGCACGCGGTCCCCGCGGCTGCGGCTCGCAGGAGGGAGGCGGGAAGCGGATGCGGACGCCGGTCGGTCAGGCGCTCGGCGTGGAGGAGGTCACCGGACAGCGGAAGTGCCGTCCGCGCGTTCCGTAACGCGTAGGTCGCCGCGGCGCGGCGCAGCGCGTCGGCCTCCGCCGCCCGCGGATCGAGGTCTGCGCCGACGGCCGGTTCCCCTCCCGCGACGGCGCAGCACGCCACGGTGAGCGGGATCTGGTCGCCGTACTGAGACGTGGGCGGCCCGTACGGACCGGTGATGCCGTCAGCGACAGCGTCGAGGCGTTCGGTGAGCTCGTCCGTGCCGAGCGTGATGTGCTCGCGTAGGGTCCTCATCCGCATCTCGAAGGCGGCGGTGCTCCGAGCTGCTCCAGATCGAGGAGAGAGGTGGTGCTCTCCGTTTCCCACTCCTTTCGGCCGGCTCGGCGGGACGAACGAATTGGTATCCCGCTCCCCGGGCAGATGACCACCTCTCCGCCCGTCTCCCCGGACCTGGCCTCGAACCCCGGTTGACCTGCACTGACAGCGCGTTGATGCGGTGTTTCCGACGTGCTTCTGATGCTGCGTGCACGCAATTCTGGCCTCGCTCTTGCGACAACTTGTCCGACAGTTGCCCACGGACTTCCGCCCCTCTGGCACGTGTTTTCCGTGACATCCCCGATGCTGAGGCCCAGGCATTGGAGAGGGAGGAGGGGACGCGTGAAGAAGGTCCATTTCGACGGCACCCATCGCGTCCGGCGCCCGGAGGAGACCTGGGCACTCATCGACGGGTTGCGGGGCCGGTTCGGCATCACGCGGGTCGCGGACGTCACCGGGCTGGACATCCTGGGGATACCGGTCGTGATGGCGGTGCGGCCGGCGGCGAAGACCCTCACCGTCTCGCAGGGCAAGGGCACGTGCCTCCTTCTCGCCCGTGTATCCGCCATCATGGAGTCCGTGGAGCTGTGGCACGCCGAGTACGCCTGCCCCGCTCCGGAGGTCAGGAAGGCTCCCGCGTTCGGGCTGGACCTCCCCTACGACGTGCGGGACTTGCAGCAGCACCACGGGAGTCTGCTGACCGATCGAACCCTGCTGGACTGGGTTGTCGGCGCCGACGCCCTGACCGGAGCGCAGACGCTGGTTCCCCGCTCCTACGTCACGGTCGACCACCAGGTCTCCGATGCCTGGCAGCCGCCCCTGTTGCACGGTTCCACGAACGGGCTGGCCAGCGGCAACAGTTACGACGAGGCGGTCACGCACGCCCTGTACGAGGTGATCGAGCGGGACTGCACGGCGGGGATCGGCGCGGTGCCCGTCGCCGAGCGTCGGCATGTGGATCCGGCGACCGTGGACGACCCGTTGTGCGCGGAGGTCCTCTCCCGGATCACGGCGGCCGGCGTCTGGGTCGAGATCGTCGATGTCCCCAACCGCTGGGGGCTGCCTTGCTTTGTCACGTACATCTGGTCAGAGGACTTTCCCGCGCTGGCGGTCGGCTCCGGCGTGCACGCTTCTCCCGCCGTGGCACTGAGCCGGGCCGTCACCGAGTCGGCGCAGAGCCGCCTGACCGCGATCGCGGGAAGCCGCGACGACCTGGCCGCGGCCCTCTTCCCCAACGGCCTCGCTCTTCCGGGCCCGCCCCCGGTCACGGAAGGAGAGACGGTCTCCTGGCGGGACGTCCCCGCCGTCCCGCACGAGTTCGCCGAGGACACCGACGAAGCACGCTGGCTCGCGGAGGAGGTGAGCCGGCACACCGGTCGACCGCCGGTCGTCGTCGACCTGAGCACCGAGAGCGAGTTCAGCGTGGTGAAGGTCGTGGCCGCGGGTCTGGAGTTCGACGGCCGCCACGAGATCCCCCGTCCGCTCACCGCTTCGGCGTCCGGCCGCCTTCCGCAGGAGATCTCATGACCACCCATGTGTTCATCGGGCCCACGCTGTCCGCGGAGGAGGTCCTGGCCGGACTGCCCGCAGCGGTGGTGCACGGCCCCGTACGGCACGGCGATCTCCTCGCTCTTGAGGCGGGCGCGGACGACACGGTGGTCGTCATCGACGGCGTGTTCCATCGGACGGCGCCGGTTCGTCACAAGGAGATCACCGACGTACTGGCCCGTGGCGCGCGGGTCATCGGAGCCTCCAGCACGGGTGCCCTGCGTGCGGCCGAGCTGTGGCCGTACGGCATGGAGGGCGTCGGGCTGGTCTTCGGGATGTACGTACAGGGCACCCTGGACGCCGACGACGAGGTGGCGGTCGGCCGTCTGCCGTCCGGCGACCACTGGCAACTCACCGTCCCATTGGTCAACGTGCGGTGGTCGATCTCCAACGCGGTCGCCCAGGAGGTGCTGGACGAGAAGCACGGCGCGGAGGTCTTGGCGGCGGCACGGTCGGTGCACTACACGGAACGTTCCTGGGGCGCCGTCGCGCACGCGGCGGGTCGCCACTCGCCGGTGGCGGGTGAGGCCGCCGTGGCACTGCGGCGGTTCGCCGAACGTAATCCGGCGTCCTCGGATCTCAAGCGCCGGGATGCCCTGCTGGCGCTGTCGCACTGCGCCACGCCCCGGCCGGCGTCCGCCCCGGCGACGGGATGGTCGACTCCCGCCTGGATGGTGCCGAACACGATGTATCTGGAACGCTGGCGCGGCATGTTCCGGCCCACGGTACCCGGAACCGGTCCGGGTACCGTCTCGGAGCTCGATGTGCTGCGCTTTCAGCAGTTGTACGCGCCGGGCTTCCCTGCCCGTTACCGGCGTTTCGCCCTGACCCGTATCGCCGGTCCGCTCCTGGCCTCCGAGGACCGGGGCCTTGTCCACGCCGCACTGAAAGCGGCGGCCGGGCGCGGGATCACAGCCCAGCAGGTGCCGCGGGACGCCTGGACGTACTGGCTGACACCCGGCGAACTGCGGAAGGGCAGCGTCGAGGGCCGACTGCTCAAGCTGCTGGTCCGGTCGTTCCGCAGTGTCCCGGGAGCGGCGCCTTTCCATGACGCGCCCGAGGAACTGCGGGACACGGACACGGCCTGGAGGTCGAGTGCCGACGCCGTGTCCGCCGCCGACCGCCTCAACCAGCAGAGGGCGCGGACCGGTGAACGCCGCACACCGCGGCACCTGCCGCACGCCGTGGTGCGGCGCCATCTGGCGGACGTCTGGCGCGTGGAGGAGCAGGCAGAACTGGAGGCCGCGGCACGCGATCGCGGCTTTCTGTCCCTCACCGAGGCCGAGGAAGCAGCGCGGCGATTCGTGCTGCTGCACCGCGCCCAGCGGTGACATCCGGGCGATGCCCACCCGCTCCGCCGATACCGGTGCCCCGTCGAGTCGACGGGGCATCCGTGCGTTCGCATTCCGCTCCGACCGGCGTGTCAGGCCCCTCGGCTCGCGCTGCGGAGGATCCCCTCTTCCTCCTCCCAGCGCTTCCACAACAGAGGCATCTCCTTGGCCAGCCAGGCATAGAAGTCGTGCATCGTCTGCAGCCGCTCCTTGCGCTGGGCCGGCGCCCCCTCCAGGATCCGCAGGCCCTGTTCCGTGATGTCGACGAACGACTGGTAGTGCTCGGCCTGGCTCTTGGCCAAGGCCGGCCACACGCCTTCCTTGATCCGGTAGTAGTCCCGGCGCTCACCGGGCCGCGAGATCTTCTCCACCATGCCGCTCGGCACCAGGAATCGCGTCGCGGCGCTGACGGACCCCTTGCTGGCCTGAAGAACCTCGACGAGATCGCCGGCCGTCTGCTCCGCCGGATCGCAGATCAGCAACCAGGCGAGCACCCTCCCGGCCATGCGGAACAGCCCTTGGCGCTCAAGGCTGATCGCGGCTTCCTCGACGAAGGCGAGCTCTTCCTCGGTGGCAGCGGGCCTGCCCTGTGCACTCCGTTCCATTTGTTCAGGATACACCGAACATAGAGAACCTGCCGATCACGCATCGACCCGGCTTTCGCCGCTCAACCCCTGCGGACGCAGCCTTGCGCATTTCATACATTTATTTGCAGCTTGCCTGATATTGCTCTGATACAGGGCTTTCGTTGGGATCGGTAACGTCATGGCGAGCGCAGCAGACCGTCATTCCCGACGCAAAGGACCCTCATGTCTCGACTGCCTGCCCTTTTCGCTGTCCTGTCGGCGCGCGGCCTGGCCAAGCAGCTGGGCGTCTACCTCGCCGGCTGCTTCGTCTTCGCCGCGGGCGCCACCCTCTTCATCCACTCCGACCTCGGGACCGACCCGCTGGACGTGCTCGCCCTGGGCCTCAAGGAACACATCCCGATCACCATCGGCATCGCCCAGGCGGCGATCGCCGCGGTGTGCATCGCGGTGTGGTCCATGTGGAACCGACGCCGCCCGGTCGTGGCCCCCTTCATCACGTTCTTTCTGTGCGGCAGCCTGATCGACCTCATGCTGCTCACCGACATGTCGTGGATCGGAAGCGTCCCGTCGCTCGCGACGGCGGTCCTGCTGTGCGCCTACGGCTCAGCCCTGATCATCATGAGCGGCATCGGCATACGCGCCATGGACCTGATCGTCATCACCATGACCCTTCGCTGGAAGTGGCCCTTCTGGGCGGCGAAGGCGGGCATCGAGGCGGTTCTCCTCGGCCTCGGCTTCCTCCTGGGCGGTCCCGTCGGCATCGGGACGCTGTGCTTCCTGGTCTTCGTCGACGGCCTGATCCAGCCGTTCATGGCGCTCAACCGGAGAGTGCTGCGCCTGACCAACCACGGGCTGGCGGAGCAGCCGACGCGGCCGGAGGCCGTCCAGGTCACCGCGTGACGGACAGAAGTCGGCCGCGTCCTGCCATCGGCCTCATCCAGGGCACGCTCGTCGCCAGAGCGAAGCGAGCCGGTCGGCCACATCCCGCGACTGCCGCTGCGGGCGCCAGTGTGCTCAGCGCTCTTGCCGGGCCGGCGATCCGAGCGTCGCCGATGACCGCATCGTCGCAAAACACCGACGGTGTGCCGAGACGTGCGGCCCTCGGATCCTCCGTCAGGGAGGCCGGGGGCCACTTGCCCCCTTCTGAGCCCGAGAGCAGAACGTACCCGCGCGACACGGTGACGGTCGACGGCAGCGGGTCGCAAAGGGACGGCGGAGTGAGTGCGCTGAACAGTCGATCTCAGAAGTCGGGTCACGTGGTCGCTACCGGGCACCACCCGCACGACCTGCACCGATCGTTCCGGTGTGCGTGGCGGCCTCGGCGGCGACGGCGCACGCCCAACCGCCGGCCGAACAGCCTGTGGTCGACTGACCCGCGACGTGCGGACCGACCCCCGCGACAGCGCACGGAGTGCGTCACCACCTGAACGACAAATATTGGCGAGCCCTCGGCGAGAACTCCGCCACAGCAGCATGTCGGGAATGTAAAGCGGAATGTAAAGACAGCGAAAGCAGAACCTCAGGCCATCTTGAAGTGGCAGTTCAGCAGGCCATCGACTTCAACAAAGAGGCAGTTCAGGCGCCTTGCGGAATCACTTTCGCGGCATTCCTCGAAAGCTTGACCAGCAATTCGGCACCTCAATACTTGAGGGCATGACCGAAAAGATTGAGGGCGCCATCTCCGAGCGCTCCACCCTCAACGAGGCCGAGAAGTCCTTCGTCCACAAGATCGCCGAGCACTACCACATCACCGACGGGATGGAGTGGGAGCGCGGCTACGTCATCGGCTGGATGATCATCAGCTACCCGGCGAGGCAGAGCGCCAACGAGATCGCCAAGGCGCTGGACATCCCGCGCGAGCCGGTGGACTGGATCGCCGACCTGCTCACCCCGCCGGGCGTGTACACCCGTGAGGAGATCCCCGGTACCGACGACTACTACATCACCCTGAACGACGGCGCCTGGCCGAACGCGGTGGAGCACTCCTTCCGCCGCATCCCGGAGTTCCACTCGGCCGTCCAGCACGGCCTGGAGGTCCTGAAGGACCAGCCGGAGGAGCGTCTGGAGCGCCTGAAGCGCATGGAGAAGCTCTACGGCGTCATCTCCCGCAAGCTCGAGGGCGTCTTCGACGTCTTCGAGGAGCACCGCAACTCGGCCGCCGTCTGACCCGGATCCGTCCGACCGTCCATCCGTCTCGGCGTCCCCGGGTCCCGCCCGGGGACGCCCCGTCCACCGCCGGCCACCACCTTCAGGGCGACGTGCGCGTCCGCGCCGAGTCCGGAGAGCACCGAGGGACCATGACCAGGGAAGCCCACGTCACGTTGAGCAGGACCGACGTGCACCTGTGGATCGCGTCCTCCGCGGGGCGGGACGGCAAGCCTCACGATCTGCGTGCGCACGAGTCCGTCCTGTCCCCCGAGGAACGGAACCGGGCCGACCAGTTCTACTTCGCGGAGGACCGCGCCCAGTTCGTGATGGCGCGATCCCTGCTCAGGCGCTGTCTGTCCGAGTACGTCGACATCGCACCGGCCGAGTGGGAGTTCGAGTTCAACGAGCACGGCAAGCCGGCCGTGCACCACCGGCTGGGCGTCGACCTCGACTTCAACCTGTCGCACTCGCGCGGCATGTGCCTGCTCGGCATCACCCGGGAACGTCCCATCGGAGTGGACGTCGAGAAGCGCGACGCGCAGATCTCGCTGCCCGACCTGATCCACCGAGTCATGTCCGAACCCGAGATCGAGGAGCTGCGCCGCCTGCCCGCACGCGCCTGGAAGAGCCGCTTCCTCGACGTGTGGGTGTTCAAGGAGGCGTACGCCAAGGCGCGCGGCCAGGGCATCTCGCTGCCGCTGCAGGACATCTCCTTCCTCTTCCCCGACGGCCGCACCCCGCAGCTGGTCCTCAAGCCCTCGCTGGCGGACCGGCCCGACAACTGGCTCTACGACTTCCTCAGGGTGCCGGCCGACTTCCACGCGGCCGTGTGCATCGGCCGCCGTCGCGGCGAGGAGCTGCGGTTCGTGATGCGCGAACCGGAGCTCCTCTAGGCGCCGCGCTCCTTCCCTTCACCACGGCCTCCCCCGGCATCCGGGCGGGAGCGCCGCCACCCACCCATGTCCTGGAGGACTCCCGTGCACTCGCCCGACGGTACGTCAGGTACACGGGCCGCCACCCCACGGTCCGGTATGCGGCCGGAGGATCTCGGCAGCGCCGACTTCCGCGCCGACCACGGCGTCGCCTACGCGTACGCCTCGGGGTCGATGTACAAGGCCATCGCCTCCGTGGAGCTGGTGGTCCGGATGGGCCGGGCCGGGCTCCTGGGCTACTTCGGCTCCGGCGGCCTCACGGAGGAGGAGCTGGACGCGTCCCTGCGACGCATCCGCGCCGGACTCGGCGACCGCCCCTTCGGCGTCAATCTGCTCGCCTCGCGCCCGGACCGCGAGGAGCGCACGGTCGACACCTTCCTCACGCACGGCGTCCGGCGCGTCGAAGCGGCGTCGTTCGTCCAGATCAGCCCCGCCCTCGTCCGCTATCGCCTCACGGGCGCGCACCGCTCGTCCGACGGCACCGTCCGGACACCGAACCACGTCATGGCGAAGGTGTCGCGTCAGGAGGTCGCGGAGGCGTTCCTGTCCGCGCCGCCCGCGTCGATCGTCCGCGATCTGGTCGCCGCCGGACGCATCACCCCGCAGGAGGCCCAGCTCGCGGCGTCGGTCGCCATGTGCGACGACCTGTGCGCCGAGGCCGACTCAGGCGGTCACACGGACCAGCGGCCGCTTACGGCTCTGCTGCCGGCCGTGCTCACGCTGCGGGACCGGGCCGCCCGCAGACACCCGGCGTCCGGGCGGGTGCGGGTCGGGGCGGCGGGTGGCATCGGCACGCCCGAGGCCGCGGCCGCCGCCTTCGTCATGGGCGCGGACTTCGTCCTGACCGGCAGCATCAACCAGTGCACCGTGGAGGCGGGCACCTCCGACACCGCCAAGGACCTCCTCCAGCGCGCCCAGGTGCAGGACACCGCGCTGGTGCCGGCCGGCGACATGTTCGAGATGGGCACCAAGGCACAGGTGCTGCGCCGTGGGCTGTTCTTCCCCGCCCGCGCCAACAAGCTGTACGAGCTGTGGCTACGGCACGGGTCGCTGGAGGAGCTGGACCCGGAGACCGCCGACCATGTGCAGCGCCGCATCCTCGGGCGCACCTTCGAGGAGGTGTGGCAGGAGGTCAAGGCGCGCTACGCGAACACCCGCCCGGCGGTGATCGAGCACGCCGAGAAGGACCCCAAGCGCCGGATGGCGCTGATCTTCACCTGGTACTTCGCCAGGGCGACCCGGGTGGCGCTGGAGGGCGACACCGACAGCCGGGTCGACTTCCAGATCCCGTGCGGCCCCGCGCTCGGCGCGCTCAACGAACGGCTGCGCGGAACGCCCCGGGAGGACTGGCGCGCCCGTCACCCGGACGACCTCGCCCGACTGATCATGACCGGCGCCGCGGAGCTGCTCTCCCGCGCCGCCGACCTCGTTCCCTCGTCCCGGCCCTTCGCCGCGGCCTAGCCCCACGACGTCCTATGGGAGACCCGGACATGACGCTCATCCACGTGTTCCCCGGCCAGGGGTCGCACCGCCCCGGAATCGGCCGGGACTTGTTCCCGAAGTTCCCTCACCTCGTCCGCCAGGCCGACTCGGTGCTCGGCCGTTCCGTCACGGACCTGTGCCTGAACGCCTCCGCCCAGGAGCTGACCGACACCCGCAACACCCAGACGGCGATGTACGTCGTGAACGCCCTGTCCTACCTCGACGCCGTCCGCGAGACGGGCCGCGTGCCGGACGCGGTCGCCGGGCACAGCCTCGGCGAGTACGTGGCGCTGTTCGCCGCCGGCACGTTCGACTTCCTCACCGGACTGGAGATCGTCATTCGCCGCGGCGAACTGATGGCTCAGGCGCCCGAGGGCGGTATGGCCGCCGTGATGGGCGTACCGGCGGACCGGATCCGCGAGATCCTCCCCGAGCGGGCTCCCGCCGTCGACGTCGCCAACCTCAACGCTCCCGGCCAGATCGTTGTCTCCGGCCCCCGGGAGGACATCGCGAGGCTCCGGGACGTCTTCGGCGACGAGGCCAAGGCGGTCGTACCGCTGAACGTGGGCGGTGCCTTCCACTCCCGTTACATGGCCGACGCCGCAGCCGAGTTCGGCACGTTCCTGACTCAGTACCGGCTGGCCGCACCGCGCATCGAGGTGATCTCGAACGTGACGGCGCGGCCGTACGGCACGGACGACCCGGCCGATCTGCTGACCCGGCAGATCGCGTCGCCGGTGCGCTGGACGGAGAGCGTCGAGCATCTGCTGGAGCGGCCGGAGCCGGAGTTCCGGGAGGTCGGCCCCGGCCAGGTGCTGACCGGGCTCATCGCCCAGATCAAGACCCAGCGGCAGGCGCTGTCCGCCGCCGCGTGAACCCCACGAGCGAGTGAGTCGAGAGGCGATCATGGAAGACCAGACGACGACCCGAGTGCGGGCCTCCGCCGCCGTGGTCGAGACGTTCCGGCATGCCAGTGCCGATGACAATCCACTGCACGTGGACGCCGACTACGCACGGCGCACCGCCTTCGGCACACCCGTCGTCTACGGGGTGCTCGGCACGCTCCTCACCCTGTCCGGCCTGGCACCGAGGCCCGGCCGCCGCCCGGTCCGGATCTCCGCACGCTTCCACGCGCCGGTCCACGCCGGCCAGGAGTACACCCGCGAGATAGCGGAGGACACAGCCGAACGGGCGGTCGCCCGGCTGCGCGACGGCAGCCGCACGCTGCTGGAGGTGACCGCGGAGTTCGCCGAGAGCCCGGCAGTCGGCGCCGATGCTCCCGAAGCGGACCCGGCGGTGACCCGGCGGACCGAGCCGCGCGACGCCGAGCTCACGGCGTTCACCGCCGGACTGTCCCTGGGCGAGGGCTACGCACCGCGCTGGGACGGCATCGACCGCCTGGCCGGCGAACTCGGCCTGGCCGAGCGCGGGCTGGGGCCGGTCCCGATCGGCGTTCTGGCGTGGATCAGCTACCTGGTCGGGATGGAGGCCCCCGGCCGGGCCGCCCTGCTGTCCGACTTCGAGGTGGAGTTCGAGCCGGCGGACGACGCCGGGCCGTTCACCGCCCGCGCCGAAGTGGCCGACGTGCAGGAGCGGTTCCGGATGCTCCGGCTCACCGGCACCGTGGAAGCGGCCGGCCTGCGCGCCACGGCGGCCGTCCGCGCCTTCCACCGCGCGGACGTCCCGCCGGGCGACGTGGCGGCCCTGGCCGCCGCGCTGCCGCAGGGCGAGCCGCTGCGCGGCCGTACCGCCCTGGTCGTCGGTGCCAGCCGCGGCCTCGGAGCGGCCGTCACCCAGGCACTCGCGCTGCAGGGCGCCGAGGTGTACGCCGGTTACCACCGCAGCGCCACGGACGCGGCGAGGGCCGCCGAGCAGGTCGGCGAGGCCGCGGCGCGCGTTCGCCCGCTGCCCGGGGACGCCGCCGACCCGGAATGGGTCGCCGGTGCCCTGGACCGCATCCGCGCGGAGCGGGGCGGTCTGGACCTGCTGGTTCTCAACGCCTGCCCGACCCCCGCCGAGCTGCCGCTGGAACCGGCCACCTCCGGGCGCGCCGCCGACCATGTCAGCCGTGCTCTGGCCCTCGCCCGGGAGCCGCTGGCCGGCCTCGCGGCCGAGGTCGCCGGGCGCGGGGGCCGCGTCGTGGCCGTCTCCAGTGCGTGGACGCAGGCGCCGCCGCCGGGGTGGTCGGCGTATGTGACGGCCAAGTCCGCGGTCGAGGGCCTCGTGCGCGCGGCGGCGGCCGAGCATCCCGGCGCCTCGTGGATCATCGCGCGCCCGCCCCGGCTGCGTACCGCCATGACCGCCACCCCGCTCGGCAAACGCGGTGCCGCGGTGGAGCCCGTCGCCGCGGCGCTGGTCCGTGCCCTGGCCGCTCCTTCCGAACCGGGCGAGGTCCGGGTGCTGCCCTTCGCCGAGGACGGGACGGTGCGCACCGACGCGTCCGAGGAGCGCACGGCGGACACCGGTCCCACACCAAGCCCGTGGGCCGCGGCGCCCGAGCAGCCCGCGACCACGGAAGGCACCGAGGCGACCGACAACGCCGAAAGCACCGAGATCGCCGAAGCCACCGTCGCCGACGCGCGGCCACTCGACCTCGGCCTGGTCGCCACCTTCACCCTCGACCCGCTCCTGGAGCCGCTCCAGCACTGGTGCGACCGGCTGGGCCTGGGACTGCGGGTCAGGCCGGCCGACTACGCGCAGGTCTTCCAGGAACTCCTCTCCCCTGACGGTGTGTTCGCCTCCGTCGAGCAGGGCGTCAAGGCCGTCCTGATCCGGACGGAGGACTGGCCGCGGGGTGAGAGCGGACGGACCGCCGCGGAATTCGCCGACGCCGTGCGCTCCCACGCGTCCCGCAGCTCGGTGCCGGTGCTGGTGCTGCTGTGCCCGCCGTCGCCCGCGCACGCCGACGGCCGCGGCCGCGACGCGGAGCTGACCGCCGCCGAGGAGCTGATCACGCGGGAGCTCCAAGGCGTCTCGGGCGTGCACGTGCTCGGCCGGGAACGCTGGGCGGGCGGGACCGTCCCGGCCGAAGAGACCCACTACGACGAGGCCCGGGACGCGGCGGCGCACATCCCGTTCACCCAGGAGGGCTGCGTCGCGCTGGCGGCGGGTGTGGCCCGGGCCGCGCACAGCGCGCTGACCGCACCGTCCAAGGTGATCGTCCTGGACTGCGACAACACGCTGTGGGGCGGGGTCGTCGGGGAGGACGGCCCGCATGGCGTGCGGCTGGAGCCGGCCCACCGGGCGGTGCAGGAGTGGGCCGTGGCCCGTCAGCGCGAGGGTGTCCTGATCTGTCTGGCCAGCAAGAACGAGGCGGCCGACGTCGACGAGGTGTTCGCGGTGCGCGAGGACATGCCGCTGCGTGCCGAGCACCTCACCGCCCGCCGGGTGAACTGGGAGCCGAAGGCGCTGAACATAGCCGCCCTGGCCGCCGAACTCGACCTGGGTCCGGACAGTTTCGTCTTCATCGACGACAACCCGGTCGAGGTCGCGGCCGTACGTGCCGCCCACCCCGAGGTCCTGGCGCTGCAGTTGCCCGAGGACGGCGACGAGGTGCCCGCCTTCCTCGACCGCGTGTGGTCGCTGGACCGGCTCACCGTCACCGACGAGGACCGCCGGCGCACCGACTTCTACCGGGCCCGGGGCGAGCGCGACGCGATGCGCCGCGACGCGGCCACGTTCGCCGACTTCATCGCCGGCCTTGAGCTGACGGTGGACGTCGCGCCGCCGACGGCCGAGCAGTACCCGCGGATGTCCCAGCTGACGTATCGCACCAACCAGTTCAATCTGTCGGCCGTCCGCCGCGGGGAACCGGAGATGCGGGTGCTCCTCGCCGACCCGGCGGTGCGCGTCCGCACCGCCCACGTGCGGGACCGGTTCGGTGACTACGGCCTGGTGGGCCTCGCCATCACCCGGGAGGACCCGGACGGGGCCTCGGCGGTCCTCGACACATTCCTGATGAGCTGCCGGGTGCTCGGGCGCGGCGTCGAGCACGCGTTCCTGGCCGCGGTGGCCCGGGAGCTGGCCGAGGCGGGAGTGTCCGAGCTGGTCGCCCCGTACGTTCCGAGCGAGCGGAACACTCCGGTGCGCCGCTTCTTCGACTCGGTGCTGGGCTCCTTCGCCGAGCCGGGCGACGACGGCCGTGTCGTCTACCGGGCGCCCGTCGCCACGGTCGCTCAGGTGGCGTTCGAGCCGGAGGAGGCGGAGCCCGAGCCGGCGGCCGAATCGAAGCCCGTCCGGAAGGCGAAGCCGTCCGACGCGGCCGTACGGGACGGTGTGCGCCGCCGTGCCCTGGTCGACCTCGCGCAGGACACCGATCCGCTGTCGACCGTGCTGCGCGCCACCCGGCCCTCCGCCCGCCTCACGGTCCCGGCCGCACCGGACCCCACCCCGTCGGCGCCCGCCGCGGGCGGTCTCGCGGAGGCGCGGGAGGCGGTGTGCTCGGTCGTCGCCGAGGTGCTGGGTCTGCCGCGTGCGGACATCGGCCCGCACACGCCGCTGGAAGCGATCCGCATGACGTCGCTGGCCGTGGTGGACGTGATGATCCGGCTGGAGAAGCGGTACGGGCAGCTGTCCAAGACCCTGTTCTTCGAGCACCGCACGCTCGGCGACATCGCCGCGGCGCTGGCGGGGGACGGTACGGAGCCGACCGCCGCGGGCGGCGAGGGGCCGCCGCGTCCCGTCCCAGCCGCCTCCCCGGCCGAACGGCCCCCCACCCCGGCGCCCGCCGCGGTGGCCGTGGACGCGCCGTCCGCCCCCGGGCCCGTCACCGAACCGGTCGCTGTCGTCGGCCTGGCCGGCCGCTACCCGGGTGCCGCCAGCCTCGACGAGCTGTGGCAGAACGTGCTGAACGGCCGCAGCGCCGCCCGGCCCGTGCCGTCCGACCGCTGGGACCACGCCGCGGTGTACGACCCGGAAGGCGGGCAGGGCCGTACGTACAGCGGCATCGGCAACTTCCTCGACAGCGTCGCCGACTTCGACTCGCTCTACTTCGGGATCGCCCCGCGCGACGCCGAGCAGATGGACCCGCAGCAGCGCGTCTTCCTCGAGACGGCCGTCGAGGCGGTGCAGGACGCCGGATACGACCGGCACACGCTGGACCGGAACACGGGTGTCTACGTGGGCGCCATGGCGGACGACTACCGCACGTTCAGCGCCAACGGCGCCGCCACCGGCCACTCCCCCTACCCGTACGCCGACAACTACGCCATCGCCAACCGCGTCTCGTACTTCCTGGACCTGACCGGGCCGAGCATGGTCGTGGACACCGCCTGCTCGGCGTCCGGCGTGGCGCTCCACCTGGCCTGCGAGGCGATCCGCCGGGGTGAGGTGGCCGCCGCGATCGCGGGCGGCGTGAACCTGGTGCTGCACCCCGTGCGGCACATCCAGTACGCGCAGATGGGGATGCTGTCGAAGGCCGGGGTCTGCCGTCCCTTCGCCGAGGGGGCCGACGGCTTCGTCATGGGCGAGGGTGCCGGCGCGGTGCTGCTGAAGCCGCTGTCGCGGGCGATCGCCGACGGCGACCACGTCTACGGCCTCATCCGCGGCACGGCCGTCAACTCCGGCGGCCGGACCAGCGGGTTCACCGTGCCGAGCCCGGAGGCCCAGGCGGCGCTCGTGTCGTCGGCGCTGCGCTCGGCGGGCGTGGACCCGGCCACCGTCGGCTATGTGGAGGCGCACGGCAGCGGCACCTCGCTGGGCGACCCCATCGAGGTGCGGGCGCTGACCCGGGCGTTCGGCGCGCGCGACCAGGCGGGCAGCTGCGCCCTGGGCAGCGTGAAGGCCAACATCGGCCACCTCGAACCGGCCGCGGGCATCGCGGGGCTGACCAAGGTGCTGCTCCAGCTCAAACACCGTGTCCTGCCGCCGACGCCGCACGCCGACACCCCGAACTCGTTCATCGAGCTGGACGGCAGCCCCTTCCGGCTGCAGACCGCCGCCGCGCCGTGGGAGCCGGTGGGCGTGGAGGCCGACGGCAGCACGCCGCCCCTGCGGGCGGGCGTCAGCTCCTTCGGAGCGGGCGGGGTCAACGCGCACCTCGTCGTCGAGGCGTACGGGCAACCGGCCGGCGAGGCCGAGGAGGAGGACACGGTGCGTACCGAGCTGTATGTGCTCTCGGCCCGCACGAACCAGCAACTGCGCACCACTGCCCGGCGGTTGGCGGCCCATCTGCGCGGGCCCGCCGGGCAGGAAGTGCGGCTCGCCGACGTGGCGCACACGCTCCGTGTGGGACGCGAAGGCCTGGACGTGCGTGTGGCGTTCACCGCGCGAGGCCACGAGGAACTGCTCGCGGTGCTGGACCGCGTCGCGGACGGCACCGAGGACGGCTCCGCCGCGGTGTACACCGGCCGGCTGGTGCGGGGCGGTCCGCTCGCCGGCCTGTTCACGGATCTCACCGGCGGACAGGACTTCCTGGCCTCGCTGGCCGCGCGGGGCGAGCTGGGCACGCTCGCCCGGCTGTGGGTCCAGGGCGCCGAACTGGACTGGCCCGCGCTGCTGCCCACGGCCCGCCGCACCCCGCTGCCCGCCTACCCGTTCGAGCGGGTGCCGTACTGGCTGCCGTCGGCCGCGCTGGCCCCGGCCGGCACCCTCCCGGCCGCGGCCGGTGCGGCGGCGGACGCGGACGACTCGGCCACCCTGTGGACGCCGTACTGGGCCGACTCCGCGGAGCGCGTCCGCATCGGCGACCAGGCCCCGGCGACGGTCGTGGTGCTCGACGCGCCCGGTATCCCGCCGCTCGCTGAGGGGGACCCCCAGCGGCCCTGGCTGCTGGTGCGGGCCGTGGAGTACGCCGCGGACGAGGTTCCCGGCGGCGCCCCCCACCCGGTTGTGCGCCGCGGCAACGCCGACGATCTGCGCTCCCTGCTGGCGCGGGCGGGCGCCGAGGGGCCTGTCGTCCTGATCGACCGGCGCGGCCTCGCGCCCGCCACGGCACCGGACGAGGACCCGGCGTCCGCGCTGGCGCAGCGGCTCCCCGCCGACCTGGGCCGGGCCGTCTCGGTCGGCGCCCTTCCCCCGCTGGCCTACGTCCAGGTGACGTCCGCCGGCGGCGAGGAGCCGGCGGAGGACGCGGTCGCCGCGTTCGGCCGGGCGCTGGCCCGGGAGACGAGCCGCTTCCGGCACGTCCGCGTCGCCCTCGCCGATGGTCTCTCCCCCTCCCTGTCCGCGCTGGTCGCCGAGGCGGACAGCGCGGACACCGAGATCCGGATCGGCCGGCGCGGGCGCCAGGTGATGCGGTTCGCCGAGTCCGCCCCGACGGGCGGTGACTCCGGTCCGGGGTTCACGGAGGGCGGCCACTACGTCATCACCGGCGGCTCCGGAGGCATCGGGCGGCTCGTCGCGGCGCACCTGGCGGAGCAGTACGGCGCGAAGATCACGCTCCTCGGGCGGTCGGCGCCCGGCCCCGAGAACGAGCGGTTCTGCTCCCGGCTGCGGTCCCTGGGCGGCGACGGACTCTATGTGCGGGCGGACGTCACCGACCGTTCCTCACTGGACACCGCCCTGCGCACCGCCCGGTCGCGCTTCGGCGCCCTGTCCGGTGTGCTGCACGCGGCAGGGCTGATCGAGGACGCGCTGTTGCAGGACAAGGGCGACGAGCAGGTGGCGCGGGTGCTGGCGCCCAAGACCACCGGAACGGCCCTGCTCGACGAGCTGACGGCCGAGGACCGGCTGGGTGTCTTCGTGCTCTTCTCGTCCGTCGTCGGCACCGTCGGCAACGCCGGCCAGTGTGACTACGCGGCCGCCAACGCCTACCTGGACGCCTTCGCCGTCCTCCGGACCGAGCGGATCGCGCGGGGCATGCGCAGCGGCCGGACCGTCTCCGTGGCCTGGCCCCTGTGGTCGGAGGGCGGCATGCGGCTGGACGCGGAGGCCGCCGCGATGGCCGTCACCACGATCGGCCTGGTCCCCATCGGGACGCCGGAGGCACTGCGGGTGCTGGAGGAGGCGGTGCGGTCCGCCGCCCCGCGCCTGTACGTCTCCTGCGCCGGCGCCGAGCGCACCCGCTCGGTCCTCGGCCGGGCCGGGCTGGGCCCGCTGCCCAGCGCCGGTACGGCTCCGCGTCCGGCCCGGGTCACGGACACCGCGCCGGACCCGGACCGGGTCCGCACCCTGGTCGTGGCGCGGGTCGCCGAGGTCGCCGGGACTTCCCCCGACCGGATCGACGCGGCCACCGAACTGGGCGCGTACGGGTTCAACTCCGTCCTGCTGACCACTCTCGCCAACCGGCTCAACGACGCCTTCGGCACGGCTCTGACGCCGGTGACGTTCTACGAGTTCCCGACGGCCGACGCCATCACGTCGCACCTGATGGACCGGCACGCCGGGCAGCTGGGCGCGGCGTGGGGCGGACCGGAGGCGGCCGAACCGGCCACGGCGCTGGAAACGGCGCCCCTGGCGGCTGTGGAACCGGCAAGCGAGGAGATCAGGAAGGCGGCGCCCACGCGGCTCGCCGGCACGGCTCCCGAGCCGTTGGCCGAACCGGCTCCCGACCCGGCCGCCGAACCCGCTCCCGAGCCGGTTGCGGCGCCGCTGCCACGGGCGCGGCAGGAGGAGCGCGCGGACGCCGCCGCGGCGGACCCGATCGCTGTGGTGGGTCTGGCGGGCCGCTTCCCCGGCGCCCCGGACGCCGAGACCTTCTGGCGGAACCTGATCGCCGGGCGGGACATGGTCACCGAGGTGCCGGCCGAGCGGTGGAACTGGCGGGCGTACGACGGCGACCCCCGCCGGGACCCCGGCACCACCGACTGCCGGGCGGGCGGCTTCCTCGACTCGGTGACCGCCTTCGACGCCGCGCACTTCTCGCTGTCCCCGCGTGAGGCCTCCCTCATGGACCCGCAGCAGCGGCTGTTCCTGGAGACGTGCTGGCACGCCCTGGAGGACGCCGGGTACGACCCGAGGTCCTTCGCCGGGAGCCGCACGGGGGTCTTCGCGGGCGCCACCCTCCACGACTATCTGGAGGTGCTGCGGGAGCACGGCACTGACGTGGCCGGGCACACGGTCACCGGCAATGTGCACGCCATCGTCGCCAACCGCGTGTCGTACCTGCTGGACCTGCGCGGCCCCAGCGAGACGGTGGACACAGCGTGCTCCAGCTCGCTGGTCGCCCTGCACCGGGCGCTGGCGGCGCTGCGGGCCGGCGAGTGCGACGCCGCTCTGGTCGGCGGGGTCAACGTGGTGATGACGCCGACCTGGTACGTCTCGCTGAGCCGGGGCGGCATGCTGTCGCCGGGTGGCCGTTGCCACACCTTCGACAGTCGCGCGGACGGCTACGTCCGCGCCGAGGGCGTCGGCGCGGTCCTGCTCAAGCCGCTGTCGAAGGCCCTCGCCGACGGCGACACGGTGCGCGCCGTGATCCGTGGCTCCGCCGTCGGGCACGGCGGCCGCGCCCACTCGCTCACCGCGCCCACCCCGCGCGGCCAGGCTGACACCATCGTGGCGGCGCTGCGCGACGCGGGCGTGTCTCCCGCCTCCGTCGGCTACATCGAGGCTCACGGCACGGGCACCCGGCTCGGCGACCCGATCGAGGTGCAGGGCCTTAAGCAGGCGTTCGAGCGGGCGGCCGACGGGGCCGATGTACCCGCCGGGTCCACGGTGCTCGGCGCGCTCAAGGCGTCCGTCGGGCACCTGGAGAGCGCGGCCGGCATCGCCGGGCTGATCGCCGTGATCCACGCTCTGCGCGACCGCACCGTGCCACCGGTCACCGGCCTCGGCGAACTCAACCCGTATCTGGAGCTCGAGGGTTCGCCGTTCCGGGTGCTGCGCGAGGCGGAGCCGTGGACGGCCGCCGGTGACGCCCCGCTGCGCGCCGGGGTGAGCTCGTTCGGCTTCGGCGGAGTCAACGCGCACGTCGTGGTGGAGGAACCGCCGGCCCCCGCCGAACGGACCGAGGCTCCGGCGGGTCCGCAGGTGGTCGTGCTGTCCGCCCGGACCCGGGAACGGCTGCGCGCCTACGCCGCGCGGCTGCGCGACTTCGCCGCCGTCAGCGACGTACGCCTGGACGACCTGGCGTGGACCTCGCAGCACGGTCGCGCCCCGCTCGCCGAGCGACTGGCGGTCGTCGCCACCTCGTTGCCCGAGCTGCGGGACCGGCTCAGCGCCTACCTGGACGACACGGGTGAGGCCGGAACGCCGGGTGTCCACCTGGGCGGTCCGCACCGGGAGGCCGTGGACGGCCCGGCCGTCCGGCCGACGGACCCGGCGGACACCGCCGCCCGCTGGACGGCGGGCGAGCGGGTGGACTGGGGGGCGCTGCACGACGCACCGCGCCGCCGGGTGCCGTTCCCGGTGTACCCGTTCGACCACAGCACCGGGTTCGGCCCCTCGGGCATGCCGTCGCCTGGTGCGCCGGACACCGTGCCCGAGCCGTCCGAGCCGCTCCCGACGGCGCCTTCACCGGCCGGCACGGACGAGGACGCGATCCCGGAGCTGCTGGTCCGGGACTGGGTCGAGGCGCCGCCGCCCGCCCTCGCCGACACCGGCCGCCGGCCGCTCGGCGTGCTGCTCGTCGCCGCGGCGGACACCCTCGCTTTCGCGGAGAGCGCCGCCCACGCGGCGGGTGCGGAGAAGAGCGGCTGGATCGTGGTTCGCGAGCGGAGCCTGCTGCCGCACCTGGGGCCCGACGAGTACGACCTCGACCTCGCCGACCACACGGCGGGGCATGCCCTGGCCGAGCAGCTGTACGAGCGGTACGGCCGGCTGGACGCGGTCGTGGACCTGACGGACCTGTCCGGCGGCGAGGCGGTCGACGCCGCACCGCTGGAGTGCGAGGCCGCCCGGATCGGGCTCCTCCAGGAGCTGGTGCGCCGGGCCACCGCGGCCGGCCAGGAGCTGGCGGTGCTCCACGTGACACGTGGCCGCCAGGCACTGCGGCACCCCGGGCCGCTCGCCCGGGGCGGGGCCATGGCCGGGCTCGTCCGGGCCGTGGGCGCCGAGTACCGGGCGGTTCGCTCGGCCTCCGTCGACCTGGACCCGGCCGTCACCGATCCGGAGGCGGTCCTCGGCACCGTGCGCGCCGAGCTGCCCGCGGTCACGCAGACCCCGACCGAGGTGTGCCTGCGCGGCGCGGACCGCTATGTGCCCGGCCCGCTGCGCGTCCTGCCGGCCGGAGCCGGCCGGCCCGAACTCGACCCCGACCGCACCTACCTCGTGACGGGCGGCACCGCCGGACTGGGCCTGGCGGCCGCAGAGCGGCTGGCCGACCGGGGCGCCCGCAAGCTGGCCCTGCTCGGGCGGCGGCCCCTGCCGCCCCGCGCCGAGTGGCGGCGGATCACCGAATCAGCGGACACCTCCGGCGACGAGTCCGACCTGCGGACCGCGGAGCTGGCGCGGGTCGTCGCGCGGCTGGAGTCCCGTGGCGTGCGCGTGCTGATCCACACCGGGCCGCTCACCGACCGCGCCGCACTGGCCGCTTTCCTGCAGAACGTGCGGACCGAACTGGGTCCCGTCGCCGGTGTGTTGCACTGCGCGGGCTCGGTGGACCGCCGGCACCCGGCGTTCGTGCGCCGCTCGCCCGACGCCGTCGCCACGACCTGGGAGCCGAAGACCACCGGGCTGCGGGTGCTGGACGACCTGGTACGGACCGACCGGCCGGACTTCTTCGTCCTGTACTCGTCCGTCTCCGCGGTGCTGCCCCACCTGGGCGTCGGGCTCGGCGACTACGCCGCCGCCAACGCCCATCTGGAGGCCTACGCGGCCGAGCGCAACGCGGCCGAGGGGCCCGACGGCTCGCGCTACCTCTGTGTCGCCTGGGGCAGCTGGACCGGACTCGGCATGGGCGAGGTGACGGCCGACGCCTACCGCGAGGCGGGCTTCGGGGCACTGACCCGCGAAGCGGGCCTGGGGCTGCTGGACCGAGTGATCGCGGGCCGCGTCGACGGGGCCGTCGCGGCCGCCGTACGCCCCGGCCGCTTCCCGCTCACCGGCACCCCCGCCACCCCGCCTCCCGCCCCGGCCTCCGGCAGCCCGGCGGGCCGGCCGAACGGCCCGAACACGCAACCGAACGACGATGAGAAGAAGGAGCATCAGGTGACGACCTCGGACGGCGCCGCGGGCGCTGCCGTCAGGACGGCGGTCGAGGAGTTCCTCCTCGACCTCATGGCCCAGGAACTGATGCTGCCGAAGGAGGCGGTGGCCACCGACGCGTCCTTCGCCGACCTGGGCGTGGACTCCATCCTGATCGCGGGGATGGTCGGCAGGCTGGAGGAGCTGACCGACGCGCCGCTGGACCCGTCCGTGGTCCTGGAGAACCCCACCGCCGCGCGACTCGCCGCCTTCCTGTCGAGCGCGTACCCACAGGGCGTCGAGCGCTGGGCGGCCCGGCGCGGCGTCGGCGACAAGCGGCGCGGCGCCGCCGGGACCGCCGACCGGCCTCAGCCGCACGGTGCCACCGGCCCGGTGCCCGGACCCCGGCCGCTGGCCGTCATCGGCATGGCGAGCCGGTTCCCGGGAGCACCCGACACCGACGCCTTCTGGCAGCTCCTGGCCGAGGGCCGCAGCGCGATCCGTGAGGTGCCGGCATCCCGGTGGAACACCGCCGAGCTGTACGCGCCGGAGAAGCGACCGGGGCGTTCCGTCTCCCGCTGGGGCGGGTTCCTGGACGGCATCGAGGACTTCGACCCGGAGCCGTTCGGCATCGCGCCGGAGGACGCCGCGCATGTCGACCCGCTCATCCGGCTGGTCCTCGAGTGCGCCGAGCAGGCCTTCCGGGACGCCGGGTACGAGCGCGCCGAACTGGCGGGCACCCGCACGGGAGTGTTCGCGGCGGCGCAGACGGGCGCCTACGCGCCGCGGATCCGCGTCCCGCACCGCAACACCGTCACCGGGCTCAACCAGAACTTCGCCGCCGCCCAGCTCGCCCAGGTGTACGACCTGCGCGGCCCGCACCTGGTGATCGACACCGCCTGCTCCTCGTCGCTGGCGGCGCTGGCCCTGGCCGAGCAGTCACTGCGGCTGGGCGAGTGCGACATGGCGCTGGTCGCCGCGGCCGACCTGCTGCTCGACGAGATGCCGTACCTGAAGCTGAGCGCGTCCGGCGCGCTGTCCCCGGACGCGGAGTGCCGGGTGTTCGACGCGCGGGCCAACGGTCTGGTGCTCGGGGAGGGTGCGGGCGCGCTGCTGCTCAAGCCGCTGGATGCGGCGCTCGCCGACGGGAACCGGGTGTACGCGGTCGTGGAGTCGGTCGCGGTGAACAACGACGGCCGCACCATGGGGCTGACGACGCCGAACCCGGACGCCCAGGAGGACGTGGTGCGCCGGGCGCAGCGCACGGCGGGCGTGGATCCCACGGCGATCGGTCTCGTCGAGGCGCACGGCACCGGCACGATGATCGGTGACCCGATGGAACTGCGCGCCCTGACACGGGCGTTCGGTGACGCGGGCGGCCGCACCGGATGGTGTGCCGTGGGCAGCGTGAAGTCCAACATCGGGCACGCGCTGATGGCCGCCGGCATGGCCGGGCTCCAGAAGGCCGTGCTGGCCCTGCGGCACCGGATGATCCCCCCGACGCTGCACTGCGAGACACCCAACCCTCGCTTCTCCTTCGACCAGTCGCCCTTCCACCCGAACACCGAGCTGCGGCAGTTCGTACCGATCGGCGGTGTGCGCCGGGCCGGGGTCAGTGCCTTCGGCTTCGGCGGGGTCAACTGCCACGCCGTCCTGCGTGAGCCGACGGCGGCGGAGCTGGCCACGCGTCCGGCGGAGCGCCCGAGTCTGCCGCCCGCCGTCTTCCGGCGCACCCGTCACTGGGTGGAACGCGACGTGGCCATGGCAGCCCCGACCGTGCCCACCACCGCTCCCGCCTCCGGCCTTTCCGCGCCCGCCCTTTCCGCGCCTGTCGCGCCCGCCGCCGTCGGCGGCCCGATCCTGCCCCTCGAGGAGTTGAACTGACGATGTCCGAGACCCATCGGTCCTTCGACGCCGGGGCCGCGCTCCGCGCCCTCGCGGGGCACCGCTTCGCCACCCGGGTCACCGCGCAGGACGCGGCGGTACGCGACCACCTGGTTCACCGCACACCGGTGCTCCCCGGCGTCTTCCATCTCGACCTGGTGCTGCGGCTCGTCCGGCACCTGGGTGTCGATCCCTCCCTGGTCGAGCTCCGCCGCTGTGTCTTCATCCGGCCGCTGATCGCCGTGGACGATCTCGACCGCCAGCTCGAGGTGACGGTCGGCGAGCCGGGCCCGCGCGGCGGAGTGCCGGTCACCGTGCGCAGCCGTCCGCTGCTGGGCGGCGAGGTGGCCGACGAGCAGTGGCAGGTGAACTTCCGGACGGAGATCCATGTGGTGGGCCCGTGGGAGCCGCAGCCGGTGCCCGCCGGCCGGCTCGAGGCCGCCTCCGGCCCCGGTTCGCTGGACGCCGACGACCTGTACGCGCTGGCCCGTCAACTGGACATAGAGCACGGCCCGTTCATGAAGGTGCAGGGCAGGGTCGGGGCCGGCGACGGCTTCTCGGTCGCCGACGTGCACCTGGACCCCAGCGCGGTGGAGGCGCTCGGCCACTTCCACGTGCACCCCGTCTTCATGGACTTCTCCGTGCTGGTCCCGTTCCTGCAGTTCCCGGAGCCGGTGCGGCGCGGCATCGTCCAGCCGTTCATTCCGATCTACGTCGACTCCTTCCGCGCCCGCCGCTCCCTCGAAGCCCGCACGCTCGTGCACTCGCCGCGGCTGCCGAGCCTGCACGTCGACGACAGCACCCAGGCCGTCGTGGCCGACATCGATCTGTGCACCCCGGACGGGGAGGTCGCGGTCCGGCTGACCGGCTACCGGGCCAAGCGCGTCCGTACCACCGAGGACATCCGCAAGCACGCCGAGGAGGGCCGGCCGCCGGCAAAGGCGCGGGCGGCGCGGGCCGGGGTACCGGCGCCCGCGAAGACCCCGGCGGCCGCCGAGCCGACCTCCGTTCCCGCCGTCGCCGCTTCCGCCACGGGCGGCGGCCTGACCGCACTGGTCACCTCACTCGTCGCCGAACAGACCGGCAAACCCGCCACCACCATCCACCCCGACCAGGGCTTCTACGACGAACTCGGCCTCACCTCCGTCGACCTCCTCAACATCGCCGGAAAACTCGAAACCGCACTGAACACCGAGCTCTACCCCACCCTCCTCTTCGAACACCCCACCATCGGCCAACTCGTCACCCACCTCACCGACGAAGGCATCCAGGCCCCCGCCGAACAGTCCCCCGAGCCCGTCGTCACCGCTTCCGCCACCGGCGGCGGCCTGACCGCACTGGTCACCTCACTCGTCGCCGAACAGACCGGCAAACCCGCCACCACCATCCACCCCGACCAGGGCTTCTACGACGAAC